>JANQPH010000049.1 GCA_028285405.1 Thermoleophilia bacterium | reverse complement strand
CGATCACAGACGGGACAGTCCTCGCCGACGTGGACCTCGGGCCGGATCCCGGCGGCCAGGTGGCGCCGGACGAGCCGCTCGTACGCCCGCTCGGCGTCGGCCCGGCCCGCACGGGCCGTGGAGAGCGCGGCGCTCGCGTGCTCGCCGCCGACGTGGGCGATGCGGATCGCCTCCCCGACCACCCCGAGCGCTCGCCCGAGGGCGCCCGCCGCCGAGCTGAGCGCCGCGGTCGCCACGGCTTCTGCCGTGCGCGCACGCTCGAGCTCCCCGGCCCGCGCCGCGACCCGAGCCCGCGATGCGTCACACGTCTCGATCGCGCTCGCGGCCTGGGCGTGCTCCTCCGCGGTCCCGACCCTGGCCGACGTGTCGGCCCGCGCCCGCTCACGCTCGGCGAGCGCCGCCTCGGCGTCGGCGAGCCGGGTTCGGGTGCTGGACTCCGCCTGCCTGGCGGACCTCATGAGATCGTCGGCCTCGCGAGCATCGTCCCCGAGCCGGGCCGCGCGCTCGGACAGCTCCCGCCAGGCGGACGCGTCGACACCCAGCTGGCGGGCGAGCGCTGCGGCGCGCTCCCGACGGGTCGCGCTGGCGCGCGCGCTCCGGACTGAGGCGCCCAGCGCGTCTCGCCGAGACACGGCCGCATCCCGTTCCAGACGGCAGCGTGCGCGGGTCGCCTCGGTGGCGTGCTCGAGCGCGACCAGGCGAGCGCCCCGCGCCTCGATCGCGGCAGTGCTCGCCCGCGCCTCCTCACGAGCCCGGCGCCCGGCTTCGACGTAGCGCTCGAGATCGAGCAGTCGAATGAGGACCCGACGGCGCTCGCCGGGGTCCCCCGTCAGGAAGAGGTCGAACTGGCCCTGGGGCAGGAGCACCGCGCGCTGGAACGCGTCGTAGTCCATGCCGACGAGCTCGGTCACACGAGCGGTCACCGCCCGCTGGCCGTTCTCGAGGTCGCTCGACTCGCCGTCCGGATCGATCAACTCGAGCGTCACGTCCGAGACGCTCGACGCGGAGCGATACCGCCGCCTCACGCGGTACCGCGCGCCGCCGACGGAAAAATCCAGGCTCACCACCGCCTCGCTGCTGCCGTGGCTGATGAACCTGCGCACCTGCGTGCTCGTCCCCACCCGCGGGATCCGTCCGAACAGCGCGAGCGACATCGCGTCGAAGATGCTGGTCTTGCCGGCACCGGTCGGTCCCGTGATCGCGAAGACGTCGAGGTCGGCGAAGTCGATGTCCTGGCGCTCGCGAAACGCCGTGAGGCCTTCGATCGTGAGGCGGAGCGGCCTCACCGAGTGCCGGTCGCGTCCTCGGGGTGCGCGAGCTCGAGCTGCACTCCCGCGACCCCGTCGGCAGCGCCGTCGTCGTGCTCGACATCCGAGAGGACCTCCTCGAAGAGGTCGAGGTCGGCTTCGGGTGGGCCCTCGGCCCCGCGAGCGTCGATCAGGTACTGGCGAAACAGCGCTCGAGGCCCGAGGCCGCGAAGACTCGGCCGCGATCGGCGGTCCGGCACGGGGCGCTCGAGCGGATCGATGTCGATGGCGATCGCTCGCGGGCAGATCTCGCGGGCGCGATCCGCGAGCCCCGGCTCGGCCCGCGTGCACCTGACGGTCACGCCCAGCCAGCAGTCGTGGTCGGCGTGCGCTTGCTGCTCCTCGAGCTCATCGAGCGTTCCGTGCAGCCGGGTCAGCGGCCGGCCGGCCGTGAGCCCGAGCTCACGGACGGCCGCCGGACGGCCGGGCTCGACGTCGACGAGGCGAACGCTCTTGCTCTCCCCGGCCTCCCCGAAGTCGAGCTGCAGCGGCGAGCCCGCGTAGTGCGTCGGGACCGCCGCGCCCGCGAGCCGCTGCGGCGTGTGGATGTGGCCGAGCGCGACGTAGCTCAGCGATTCGGGGAAGACGCCGGCCGGGATCGCGTGCGAGCCGCCCGCGGGAAGGAGGCGCGCGTCGGGCCCGACCTCGGCCTCGCCGAGATGGGCATGGCCCACCAGCACCTGAGGCACGCCGGGGTCCCGCTGCGCCGCGCACAGGTGCGCGAGGACCCCGCGCATGCCCTCGCGGTAGTCGTCTGCGGGCCGGATCCCCAGCGCCGTGGCGGTCCGAGCCAGCCGGCGCTCGAAGATCCAGGGCAGGCCGATCAGATCGCACTCGCTCCCGTCGCGCCCCTGGATCGTCACCCGCCCGCCGTCCTCGGGCGGACGCACCTCGGCGATCAGGTCGATGCCGGCGGCACGCAGCAGCCCGTCCACCGCGAGCCAGCGCCTTGGCGAGTCGTGGTTGCCGGTGACGACGACGAGCCTGCCGGCAGCCTCGCGCAGGGCGAGGAGCCCCTCGTGGACCAGCGTGGACGCCTCGGCGGACGGGTTCGGTTGGTCGAAGAGATCGCCGGCGACGACCACCGCGTCCACCTCGTGGCGCGTCGCGAGGTCGGCGATCTCGGCGAGGACCGCGCGGTGCTCGTCATCGCGGGAGACGCCGTGGAGCCGCTTTCCGACGTGCCAGTCGGCGGTGTGGAGGAGCCGCACCGGCACCGGGCTCAGTCCCCGCCGCCGACGCGACCCGGATGATCGAGACCCGGATCGTCCATGGGGACAGCTCAAGCTACCCATCCCCGCGGACGCCCCGGGGACGGCAGATGCGGCGCCCCGGGGCCGATGGCCCCGGGGGCTCGGAGCTCAGGAGCTCGAGTCGTCCGCCGCGGGGGCGGCGTCGTCGGCCTCGCAGAGCTCGCGAACGGCCTGGCGCGCATCCTGGCGACCCTGGCGACGCGCCTCACGGAAGCTCTCCACCGTGACGCCGTCAGTGGCCTCGATCAGCTCGCGCATTCCGCCCGCCTCCTTCGCGGCATCGCGCAACACCTTCTTGTCGTCGATGCCCGCGAACAGCGCCAGCACCGGAGCGCTGCTGGCGGTGCGCCTCACCGAGCGGATGACCATGCGGTTCTCGATCCGCTCCAGACGCTGCGTCTGGCGTGCGGTCAGGCCGTCCTCGGACGACCGCTCGTCCAGGCGCTGCTGGATCCGCTCGAGACGCTCCTTCTGCCTGTCCGTGAGCGCCGCATCGCGCTCGGCGTCGGAGATCTCGCACTGAACGGCCAGCGCGCGCTTTCCATGACCCTTGCCATGCGGATGCGCGACGGCGGTCGCGGCGGTGACACCGGCGACGGTGACCGTCGCCGCGGCGATGGCGACCAAACGGGATCGCCTCTTGATCATCGGGGCTCCTCTCGAGTCGACGCCGGGACCTCCTCCCGGACGCGGGGCCAGCATTCCCCACCGTCGGCCCGCCGCGGCGCGCCCTTGACGAACGCTTGCACTCATAAACAGCGGCGAAAGGCGTCGGCGTCGGTCGCATGAAATCCCTGCAATATGCGCCTTATCTGGGCACCACGAGTGCGGCCGGAGGACCCCGAATCCACTGCACAGCGGCTTCATCGTCCGCACACAGGCACACACATCCCTCATGCCGATCGGCGGAGTCGCAGAATCGGTCGGCCGGAGCCTCCGCCCGGTCGCCGGCGAGCGGTCCCCCTCAGCCCTGGGCCGAGCGACCGCCGAGATGCTTGGCGAAGAAGCGCTCCATCGCCGCGTACGCATCGAGCCGGTTCTCGGGCCTGGCGAAGCCGTGGCCCTCGTCGTCCTTGACGATGTACTCGACGTCGACGCCACGCTCGCGCAGGGCGGCGACGATCTGGTCGCTCTCCTGCTGGGTCACGCGCGGATCGTTGGCGCCCTGGATGACGAGCAGCGGGGCCTGGATCCGATCGACACGCTCCAGCGGCGAGCGCCGGAGCATGTCCTCGACGTCCTCCGGCTTCTCCGGATCTCCGACGTAGCGGAACCAGGTGCTCGCCAGGAACGGGCGCCAGTAGGCCGGAAACGAGCGAACGAGGGTCACGAGGCTGGAGGGCCCGACGTAGCTGACCACCGCCGCGAAGACGTCAGGGGTGAACGTCGCGCCGACCAACGCCGCATACCCCCCGTAGGAGCCGCCGTAGATCCCGACCCGCGCCGGGTCCGCGACCCCGGACTCCGTCGCCCAGGCGACCGCGTCGATCAGGTCGTCGTGCATCTTGCCGGCGAACTCGCGCTCGGCCGCGTGCATGAACCGCTTCCCGAAGCCGCTCGAGCCGCGGTAGTTCACCTGGAGGACCGCGTAACCCCGGTTGGCGAGGAACTGCGCCTCGGCGTCGTAGCCCCACGAGTCGCGGGCCCACGGGCCACCGTGGACGACCAGCACCATCGGAAGCCCGTCGCGCGGCCCGTCGATCGGACGGGTCAGGTAGCTGTAGAGGTCGAACCCGTCCCGCGAGCGGATCACGACCGGCTCCATCGGGGCCAACGTCGCCGGGTCGAGCCACGGACGTGACCGAAAGAGCAGCTCGCCGTCACCGGTCGCGCGATCGAAGACGTAGGTGGCGCCGGGGTCGCGATCGTCGTCGAACGCGGCCACCCACCTGCGCTCCTGCGCGTCCTGGCCGGAGATCCGCGGGTCGCCGTGGTGCAGCTCGCGCAGCCGGGCGAAGTCACGCCCGAACCGCTCGTCGTGGACGCTGACCTGGAGCCGGTCGCGAACGTACGCCGCGCCGAGCAGCTCGCCGGTCTTGTCCGAGATGATCGGCCCGCCGATGTCGACCACCTCGTCCTCGTCGACGACCGTCTCGGCCCCGGTCGCGATGTCGAGCCGCACGAGCCGCTTGAGATCGACGCCGCGGGCGCTCGAGACCCAGAGCCCCTCGCCGTCGGCGGTGAAGCCGTACGGCGCCCCGCCGTCCTCGTTGTCGTACTCGGCGACGAGCTCGAGCGCGTCGGCCTCGTCGGCCCGCGCCATGACTCGATAGTCGCCTTCGGGCGTCTGCGAGTAGGCGCCGCGCACGCGCCCCGCGCGGTCCGCGACCCAACCGATGACATCACCCGGGTTCTCGCCGACCAGCTCGAGCCTGCCGCTGGCGAGCCGCAGCCGGTAGGCGTCGAACATCGAGCGGTCGCGCAGGTTGAGCGAGACGAGGATCTCGCGTGGCGTGCTCCGCGGCAGCGCGACCAGGCCCGCGCGGACTCCGGGAAAGGGCGTGAGATCCCGAGCATGGTCCGGCTTGTCCGGATCGACGGCGTAGACGTGCGTGTTCTCGTCGCCGCCCTCGTCCTGGGAATAGAGGACGTAGCGACCGTCCCGGGACCATGCGTAGGACCGGATGCCGCGGTGATCGTCGTTCGTGATCGGCCGCGCGTCCCCGCCGGTGGCGTCGCCGACCCACACGTTCAGGACGCCGTCGCGTGGAGCGAGCCACGACATCCTCGAGCCGTCGGGGCTGAGCCGAGCGAGCGCCCGCTCCGGATTGTCGAAGAAGTGCGGGAGCGGGATCAGATCGGTCACGAGGCGAGAAGCGTACCCGGGGCCTGCCGACGGGTGCGCCGACCTCGGTCGGGCGAGGGCCCCCGGCCGGGTGGTGCCGCTGGTATAAGCCGGCAGATGAGCTGTCGCGGATCGGTGGCCCCTTGAGCGACATGATCGGCCGGACCCTCCAGGGGTACCGGATCGACGACGAGATCGGCCGAGGGGGCCAGGCGATCGTGTACCGCGCGACGCAGCTGAGCCTGCAGCGAACCGTCGCGCTGAAGGTCGTCTCGAGCCAGTACTCCAGCGACCCCGGCTTCAGGGAGCGCTTCCGCCTCGAGGGCATCAGCGCGGCGCGCCTCGAGCACCCGCACATCGTCCCGGTGTACGAGGCCGGCGACGCCGACGGGCTCTCGTTCCTGGCGATGAAGTACGTCGAGGGACCGAGCATCGACGTCGTCGTTCGCTCGGGCGGGGCCTTCCCGGTCCGAAGGACGCTGAACGTGCTCGGCCAGATCGCCGGGGCCCTCGACCACGCGGATCGACTCGGGGTCGTCCACCGAGACGTGAAGCCCGCGAACATCCTCCTGGGGCCCGGGGACCACGCGTACCTGTCGGACTTCGGCCTCGCGCGCGCCATCGAGGCCGCCGGGCTCACCGAGAGCGGCACCTGGCTGGGCACCCTCGAGTACGTCGCGCCCGAGCAGATCTCGGGCGGGGACATCAGCGCCGCCGCGGACCGCTACGCCCTCGCGATGGTCGCCATGGAGATGCTGACGGGGGCTCCCGCGTTCCGGCGCGACAGCAAGGCGGCGATGCTCTACGCGCACCTGAACGACGCCCCGAGCCCGCCGTCGGCGCTGCGGCCGGGGCTCGGCACCGAGGTCGACGAGGTGATCGGACGCGGGCTGGCGAAGGCGCCAGCGGATCGCTACCCGAGCGCCACCGCGTTCGTCGAGGCGCTGCAGGCCGCCGTCGACGCGACACCGGGAGCGGCGGACGCACCCCTTCCGCCTCCCGCCCCGGCGGCCGCGACGCTCGCCTCCACCGACACCGGCGGGGAGGGCCCGCCGCCCGAGGTACCGACGAGCGAGACCGTGACGAGCGACGCGGGCCCCGAGCCCCCGAGCGGCCAGGCCGCCACGGATGCCGGCGAGCCGGCGCAGCCGGCCGGACCGGGCCCGCCCGGCGCGCCACCGACCGACCCGGGCACCGAGTCCACGCCGTTCTGGAAGCGACCGAGGTTCCTCGTCCCCGCCGGCGCCGGCGCGGTCGCCGTCATCGCCGCCATCGTGCTCTCGCTCGTCTTCATCGGCGGCGGTGACTCGGACGGCTCGACGACCGAGAGCGGCCCGATCGGGCCGGGCGGCATCGAGCAGCTGCTTCCTCCCGCGGTCGACGGTTGGACGCTCGACGAGGTCGCCGGCGACGGCGTGCTCGGAATCGATCCGGGTCCGGGTGTCGACCAGCGGGCGGCTCAGGCGAGCCAGGGCTCGGAGGTCGCGCAGGTCTGGGGGCTTGCGCCGTCGGGGGACGGAGAGACCTCGACGATCCTCAGGCGCCTGCGAGCGAGCATCGGCGGAGAGCGGCTCGACACGCTCGACCTCCCGAACGGCGAGGAGGCCGAGCTGGTGCTCGCAGGCGGCGCCTTCGTCGCGACGTACCAGAGCGACGGGCGCGCCTACGTCGTCCTCGCCGGCACCCGAGAGGACGCGGTCGACCTGGTCACCGCGATGGGCGAGGCCACCTGAGCCGCACCCTCGCTCGCGACCCGGGGTCGCCGGCGGACCGCCCGCGCGCCATCATGGAGCCGAACGAGGCCGGGAGGGGCGATGGAGCTCGATCAGGCGCGCGCGTTCGTCCGTGACAACCGCTGGGGGATCCTCGCCACCCGGCATCCGACCGGCGGCATCCGTCAGTCACCGATCGTCGCGGCGGTGGACGACGCCGGCCTCGTCGTGATCAGCTCGCGGGAGACCGCGTACAAGGTCAGGTACCTGCGCGCGGATCCGTGGGCCCAGGTCTGCATGTTCGGCGAGCGGTTCTACGGTCCGTGGGCCTGGATCGAGGGGACGGCCGAGATCGTGTCGCTGCCCGAGGCGATGGAGCCGCTCGTCGACTACCGGCGCCGCTTCGCCGACGCGGTCGGGATGAACTGGGACGACTACCACGAGCGGATGCAACGGGAGCAACGTGTCCTGATCCGGATCACTCCCGAGCGCGCCGGCCCCGGTCGGCAGGGCTGACCCGCTCGCAGAGCGGCGTCAGCCGCGATAGTCCCCGTCCGGGAGCGCCGTCGGCAGGCGCTTGGCGGGGTCGGTGAAGATCTCGGTCGCCGCCGGGTCGCCCGCTCGGACCTTCTCCGGTGTCTCGAGACGCCACTCCTCGCCGATCTCAGCGCTCCGCCCCGTCTGACCGCCGAGCAGGCTGGTGTGCGCCCAGTACGCGTACTCGCTGAGCTGGCAGCGGTAGTCGCAGGTCGTGTCGTCGTAGGTGAACCAGGCACCCGGCGGATAGGCGGTGGGGACGGTCCCAAAGCTCCCGCCGCGAGCGATGTCCATCGCCGCCGCGAGCTCCGAGCCCGGCTCCTGCGCGAGCACGTCCGGAAACACCTCTGACCATCCGGTGTTCAGGATCAGGTGGTGGACCTCCTCGAGCGATCCGTCGAACCCCTCGCTCGGATCCGTCTCGCTGGCATAGAGATCCTGTCCACCGGACCCGACCACCGAGAACACGGCCTCCTGGTCGAGCGCCTCGAACTCCTCCGGCGTCGCGGCCATCACCAGCGTGGCCGAGTTGGCGTTCATCGCCTGCACCACGCGGTCGTCGTCAGGCGCCCCGTCGGCGTCGTTGTCGAGGTACTGGGCCATCACGTTCGCCGCGTGCAGGACCTTCTCGTCGGGCGTGGCCTCGGTCGCGACGATGTCGACGCCGAAGACGTCCACGTGCTTCGCGAACGACCCTGACAGCGCCTCGAGGGATGCGGGTAGCGGGGCAACCCGAAGCCCGCTCGCCGCGAGCGGCTCGCCGTCGCCGGACTCCGCGGTCGTCGCCCCGCTCGAGCTGGACGAGCCGCCACACGCGGCGAGCACCAGACCGCTCGCAACCACCGCAACCGCCCCCGTCGCCGCCACTCGCGCTCGTCTCCACCCGTGCATCGCCAACTCCGCTGTCGCTCGCTCCGAGCCAGCGTGTCGCACGACCATGAAGCTCGGATGAGGGTCGGGGTCGGCAGCGGGCGCCCTGCTATGCCCCCGGCGCCTCCCCGGCAGACGCGAAGCTCACCTCGAACCGAGATCCGGAGCCGACCTCCGACTCCACGTCGACCTTCGCTCCGATCCCCTCGGCGAGCTCGCGCACGATGGCCAGCCCGAGCCCGGTCCCGGGCACGTCCCGGACCCCTCGGTGGAAGCGATCGAAGACGTGGTCCACGTGGTCCTTCGGGATCCCCCGCCCGGTGTCCGACACCGACAGCACGACGCGGCCGTCCCTGCGCTCGACCGAGATGTCGACGCTGCCACCCGGCCGGTTGTAGATGATCGCGTTCTCGACCAGGTTCGCCACGATCCTGCGAACGCTCTCCTGGTCGGTGCGGACCCCGATCTCGGGACCGCCCCCGACGGTCACGGACACCTCGCGCTCGGTGGCCCGGGGCTCGAGGTCCGCCGCGACACCCCGAGCGACCTCGCGCAGCGGGACCATCCCGACGCTGGCCGCCCGACCGCGCTCGAGCAGGAGCAGGTCGCCGACGATTCGCCCCATGCGCACCAGCTGGCGGTTCGCCACCTCGGCCGCGTGCCGGTAGTCCTCTCGCGTGGCGTCGGGATCGGCGAGGACGACCTCGATGTTCGTCCGCGCGGCCGCAAGCGGCGTGCGCAGCTCGTGCGAGGCATCGGCCAGGAAGCGCCGCTGCCCGGCGACGGCGTCCTCGGTTCGGTCGAGGAACGCGTCGAGCGTGTCCGCGAGCTCCCTGAGCTCGTCGTCCGGCCCGCCGAGGTCGATCCGGCCCGACAGGTCGGGGGTGCGCTCGCCGAGCTCGCGAGCGCGGCTCGTGATCCGGGCGACCGGCGAGAGAAGCCGGCCCGACACGAACCAGCCGATCACGAGCGAGATCACCGCCAGGCCCCCGAGGCCGGCGAGGCCTGCGGTCCTGAGACGATCCAGCGTCTCGCGGTTGACGTCGCGCTCGAACCGCTGCTGTCGCTCGATGCTCCGCGCCAGGCGACGCAGCTCGAACGGCGGGACTCCCGCCCGCTCGGCCTCGATCAGCTCCTCGACGATCGCCTCGCGATCGCTCAGCGGCGTGTCGTTCACCCTGGCCGCGGCGACGGTGATCACCCCGGCGAGCAGCAGCGCCGAGGCGATGAACAGCAGCGCGCTGTACCAGAGGGTCAGCCTGAGACGGATGGAGGGGCCGCGCCGGCCTCCACCAGCCGGTACCCCGCCCCGATCACCGTCTCGATCCGCTCCGGACCGATCTTCTTCCTGAGCGTTCCCACCTGCACCCGAACCGTGTTCGTGAAGGGGTCCACCCTGTCGTCCCATACGTGCTCCAGGAGCTCCTCGGTGCTGACGACCTCGCCAGCGTGCCGCAACAGATAGTGAAGGAGCGACCACTCTTTGGCCGTGAGCCGCACGGGTCGGCCCGCGAGCGCCACCTCGCGGGTGGCGGGATCGAGAGTCAGATCACCCGACGCGAGCACGCTCGGACGCGAGGGCGTCTCACGTCGCATGAGCGCTCGCATGCGCGCGAGCAGCTCCCCAAAGTCGAACGGCTTGACGAGGTAGTCGTCCGCGCCGGCGTCGAGGCCGCCGATCCGGTCCTCGATCGCGTCGCGAGCCGTCAGCATCAGGACCAGCGGCGGCTGCTCGGCGCGCCGGATCTCGTCGCAGACCTCGAGCCCGTCCATCCCCGGCAGCGTCAGATCGAGCAGGACGAGGTCGTACGGGACGTGCACGCAGCGCCCGACCGCGGCGTGACCGTCTCCGACCGCGTCGACGGCATAGCCGGCTCCGCGCAAGCCCCGCTGCAGGCCGTCGCGGAGATCTGGCTCGTCCTCGACGATGAGGACCCGCATGCGCCTCCCAGCTCGTCGGCGCCGCCGGGCGACGGCGCCTCGCGTCTCGAACGTGAGGTGGTCCGAGTCTAGGGACCCCCGAAGAAGCCCCGCCGACCGTGGAAACCGTGCCCACCGCGAGGCGGTCCGTCCGACTCGACGATCCGATCGATCCGGTCCTCGAGCTCCTCGCCCTCGGGAAGGTCACGGCCCGTCGCCGCGGCGGACGCCTCGAGCCCCCGCCTCACGGCCGCCTCGAGGTCGGCGCGACTGACGTTGTTCTGCTCGGCGAGATCGAGCAGGGTCGTTCCGTCCCGCCTGGCCTCGCGGAGCTCCTCGACGGACACCCCGAGTGCCTCGGCGACCGGTTCGGCGAGCGCCTCCTTGGCCTCGCGCCGCTGCTCTCGACGCTCCGGCGCCTGCTGGATCCGCTCGAGCATGCGGTCCGCCTCCTCCTGGGTGAGGCGCCCTTCCTGCACCGCTCGATCGAGCGTGGCCTTCGCCGCCTCCTGGCGGGCAGCCTCGATGTCCTCGACGGTCACGTCGGCGCCGACGCGGTCGCTGAGCGCGTCGGCGAAGGCCTGACGCGCATCGTCGCCGCCGCCGAACCCGCCGCCGGCTGCCAGGCCGATCGCAGCGCCTGCACCGCCGATCGCGAGCGTGGCGCCGGTGATCGCGGCGATGCCACGCGCACTTCGAAGCTTGAATGCCATTCCCGTCCTCCGAGGTCTCGGGGGTCTCTCGAAGCGGACGGTAGGCATGCGGGTATAAAGCGCCGCGAAATCGGGCCGAGGCGCTCACGAAGCCCTCGAGGGCACCCGACACGCAGGGTGTTGCCCGGGTCGCAATGCCCCCGTAACATTCCCGTCCTACGCTGACTTCGTCGCGTGCCTCGCCGTGCCCGGCAGAGAGTCGTGCCCGAGCGTGCGAGGAGAGCGACGAATGGCAGGTCGAGTCGCCCGTTGGGCGAAGGAGGAGGCGCAGTGATCGCGCTGCTGTTTCCTGGACAAGGCGCACAGAAGGTCGGCATGGGACAGGCCCTCGCACGGGACTTCGCCTCCGCGCGCCTCGCCTTCGAGGAAGCCAACGACACCCTCGGCTACGACCTCGCCAAGATCTGCTTCGAAGGACCGGAGGACGAGCTCACCTCGACCCGGCACTGCCAGCCCGCCGTACTGACGACCTCCGTCGCGGCCTACCGCGTCGCCGCCGAGCACGGCGTCGTCGGCGACCTGACGATGGGTCACTCGCTCGGCGAGTACTCCGCCTTGGTCGCGAGCGGCAACCTGGAGTTCTCCGAGGCGCTGCGGCTCGTCGCCGAGCGCGGATCCATCACGCGCGACGTCGCCGACCAGATCCCGGGACGGATGGCGGCGATCCTCGGCGCGAGCGAAGAGGACGTCGAGGCGCTGTGCGAGGAAGCCGGGGACGTGTGGCCGGCGAACTACAACTGCCCGGGACAGGTCGTCGCGTCCGGACAGCACCGCGGGATCGACCGCCTGGTCGACCTCGCCCGGGCCCGCGGCATCAAGGCGCGCCTGCTGGACGTGGACGGGGCGTTCCACTCGTCGATCATGGCGCCGGCGGCCGAGAAGCTGCGGGGTGCGCTCGAGCACGTCAAGCTCAAGGAGACTCCCAGCATCCCGTTCCTGTCGGCGACGTCGGCGGCCTTCGAGCGTGGGGACCAGCTGCGCACGCTCCTGGCGCAACAGCTCACCGCGCCGGTGCGCTTCACGCAGACGGTCAAGATCGCCCTCGACCACGGCGTCGACAAGTTCGTGGAGTTCGGACCGAAGCGTGTGCTCGTGGGACTCGTCCTGCGCGTTCGCAACGACGTCGAGACGTACCACCTGGGAGAGCCGGAGCACCTGCCGGACCTCGCTCCCCTCGGGGCGAAGCTTCCCTAGCGGGAACGTCGCCCTCGTCACGGGGGCGAGCCGCGGCATCGGCGCCGCGTGCGCCCGACGCCTCGCCGCCGACGGCTGGGCTGTCGGCCTGACGTTCGCTCGCGCGGCCGAGGAGGCCGAGGCCGTCGCCGACGAGATCCGCGCCGACGGCGGTGACGCCGAGGTGTTCCGAGCGGAGCAGCGCGATCAGGACGGCGCACGAGCGCTGCTCGAGGAGTGTGAGCAGCGGCTGGGCCGGCCACGCGCCGTGGTCGCGAACGCCGGTGTCACCCAAGACACGCTGGCGGTACGGATGTCGAGCGAGCAATGGCGCGATCCGATCGAGACCAACCTGATCGGCACCGCCCGGATCCTCGATCACGCGATCGCGTGCCTGCGGTCCGGTGGGGGCGGCTCGATCGTGGTCCTCTCGTCGATCGTCGGCCGGGTGGGCAACGCGGGGCAGGCGAACTACGCCGCGTCGAAGGCCGGGCTGATCGGCCTCGTCCGCGACCTCGCCCGTGCGCACGGGCCCGACGGGATCCGCGTGAACGCGGTCGCGCCCGGCTACATCACGACCCGGCTCACCGACGAGATCCCGGACGACCTGCGCGAGGGCATCCTCGCCGCGACGGCGCTCGGCAGGCTCGGGCAGCCCGAGGACGTGTCCGGGCCGGTGTCGTTCCTGTGCGCCGACACCTCGTCCTTCGTCACGGGCTCGGTGCTGGCGGTCGACGGCGGCCTGTCGCTGTAGGCCCCCTCCGGGCCGCGGGGCACTCCCCTCCTCTAGATTTTCCTGGAATGGCAGCGGTTTCCAACGGGCGATCGCCCCGTCGCGTGTTGATCACCGGTGTCGGGCTCGTGACCCCGATCGGCATCGGGCGTTCGGCCGCGTGGGAGGCGGCCCGCTCCGGACGATCGGGAGCGGGGCCGATCACCCACTTCGACACCTCCGAGCACGCGTGCAAGATCGCGTGCGAGGTCGACGGCTTCGATCCGCTCGACTACGTCGACAAGCGGAACGCCCGCCGGCTCGATCGCGCGTCCCAGATGGCCGTCGCCGCGGCGCTGCTCGCGCTCGAGGACGCGGGCCTCGCGCGGGATGAGCTCGCCGCCGGATCGGGCGTCAACATCGCGAGCGGGAACGGCGGCAACGAGATGTGGGAGGCGGGGTTTCGCGCGCTCGTCGAGCGCGGCCCCGAGCGGATCTCGCCGGTGTACCTGCCCGCATCGATCGTGAACATGCCCGCGGCGTCGGTCTCGATGGCGCTCGGCATCCACGGGCCGCTGTCGACGCAGGTCACCGCCTGCGCCTCGGGCACGCACTCCATCGGCGAGGCGCTCGAGACGATCCGCCGAGGCGAGGCGGACCTGATGCTGGCCGGGGGCACCGAGGCCGGTGTCACGCCCTTCTGCATGGCGACGCTCGACTCGACACGGGCGCTCTCGCGCAACAACGACGATCCGGAGCACGCGAGCCGGCCCTACGACATCGACCGGGACGGCTTCGTCTCGGCAGAAGGCGCGGCGGTCCTCGTCCTCGAGGAGGCCGGGGCCGCGGCGGCCCGGGGCGCGAGCCCGCTGTGCGAGCTCGCCGGCTACGGCGCGAGCGCCGACGCCCATCACATCACCGAGCCCGCCCCCGACGGGGCGCGGCAGCGAGCGGCGATGCTCTCGGCCCTGCAGGACGGCGACCTCGGGCCGGACGACGTCGGGTACGTGAACGCGCACGGCACGTCCACGCCGACCGGCGACCCCGTCGAGATCCGCGCGCTCCGCGATCTGCTGGGCGAGCGCGCCGACACGACGCCCGTCAGCTCGACGAAGTCCATGCACGGACACGCGATGGGTGCCGCCGGCGGGATCGAGGGCGCGCTGACGGCGCTGGCGCTCGCCGACGGCTGGCTCCCGCCCACGATCAACCTGAACTCGCTCGACCCCGAGTGCGCCGGCGTCGACCACGTCGCGAACGCCGGTCGAGCGGCTCATCCGGTCGCCGCCCTCTCGAACTCGTTCGGGTTCGGTGGGCACAACGCCGTGATCGCGCTGCGGAGCGTCGACTCGAGATGAGCGACAACGGTCGACCGGCCGTCGTCGTGACCGGGATCGGGCTCGTCAGCTCGCTCGGGATCGGCAAGGACGACACCTGGCGCGCGCTGCGCGACGGCCACTCGGGAGCCGGACCGATCACGAGGTTCGACAGCACCCACCATCGCGTCCACGTCGCCTGCGAGGCGACGGAGTTCTCGCCGGGCGACTTCATGCCCGCTCGCGCCGCTCGCCGGATGGACATGTTCGCCCAGTTCGGCGTCGCGGCCGCCCGGCTCGCGGTCGAGGATGCCGGGCTCCAGATCGGCGACGGCGAGCGCGTCGGCGCGGTGATCGGAAGTGGCGCGGGGGGCGCGGCGACGCGCGAGCAGCAGATGCTGACGATGATGGAGCGGGGGCCCGACCGCGTCTCGCCGCTGGCGATCCCCGCGACCGTCACGAACATGGCGGCCGCACAGGTCTCGCTGGATCTCGGGATCCGGGGCCCGGTGACGGCTCCCTGCACGGCGTGCGCGTCCGGAACGGACGCGATCGGGCTCGGCGCGGCCACGCTTCGGCGCGGAGACGCCGACGCCGTGCTCGCCGGGGGAGCGGAGGCGCTCGTCACCCCGTTCTGGGTCGCTGCCTTCGACGCCATGACCGTCCTCTCACGACGCGACGGCGACCCGACGGAGGCATCCCGGCCGTATTCGGCCGATCGCGACGGCTTCCTGATCGGTGAGGCCGGAGCGGTCCTCGTGCTCGAGCGCGCCGAGGATGCGCGCGCCAGGGGGGCCACCCCGCTGGCGGCCATCGCCGGATACGGAACGAGCGCCGACGCCTACCACCTCACCGATCCCGACCCGGACGGCGTTCCGCAGGCGCTTGCGGTCAGCATGGCGATCGCCGACTCGGGCCTGGCGGCCGAGTCCTTCGACTACGTCAACAGCCATGGAGGCGCCAGCAAGCCCGGCGACCCGGCGGAGATCCGCGCGCTGCGGGCGGCGCTTGGCGAGGAGCGCGCGAGGGAGGTGCTGGTCAGCACCACCAAGCCGATCCACGGGCACTGCATGGGCGCCGCGGGCGCCCTCGAGGCGGCGATCACCGTCATGGCGATGGGCGACGGGTGGATCCCGGCGACGCGCAACCTGACCGAGGTCGACGCCGAGTGCGCCGGCATGGAGCACGTCCTCGGCGCCCCGGGGCGAGCCGTCGACGTTCCCGCCGCCATCTCGACGTCGTTCGGGCTCGGCGGCCAGAACTCGGCGATCGCGATCGCCCGTCCCGACCTCGTCGAGGCCGGGTGAGCGGCTCGAGCGCAGTGCCATCGCGCCGCCGGCCGTCCGCACGGGTCGAGAAGGCGATTCGGCTGACGACCGGGTGCATCATCGCCGCGTTCGTCGGCATCGCCGCCGTGGTTCTCGACAGCGAGGTGCTCGGCTTCATCGCGGTGGCTATCATTCTCGTGGCGATCCTGATCGGGCCGATCGTGACCCGCCTCGTCGGCATCGATCGGTGACACGCCGGGCTGGGCCGGTCGCGACACGCGCCCCCGGCCGCCTCTCTCGACGATCTCCCACCGGAGGACCCGTGGCGGACCCTCGGACGACCCTCGAACGCATCCTGTCCGAACGCATCGCGTTCCTAGACGGCGCCATGGGAACGATGATCCAGCGCTACGGGCTCGGCGAGGACGACTTTCGCGGTGAGCGGTTCCGCGACCACAGCCACGATCTGGCGGGCAACAACGACCTGCTGGTCCTCACGCGACCGGACGTGGTCGGCGAGGTGCACAGCGCCTTCCTGGAGGCTGGCGCGGACATCGTCGAGACGAACACCTTCGCCTCGACCTCGGTCGCACAGGCGGACTACGCGCTCGAGCCGGTCGTCTACGAGATGAACGTCGAGGCGGCCCGGCTGGCGCGCGAGGCCGCCGACGCCTGGACGGAACGCACTCCCGAGCAGCCGCGCTTCGTCGCCGGGGCCATCGGGCCGATGAACCGGGCGCTGTCGCTCTCGCCTGACGTCAACGATCCGGGCTTTCGATCGGTGAGCTTCGACGAGGTCCTCCGCGCCTACGCCGAGCAGGTTCGCGGCCTCGTCGACGGGGGATGCGATCTGCTCCTGGTCGAGACGATCTTCGACACGCTGAACGCCAAGGCCGCCCTCGCGGCGATCGGCGACGTGGCGGCCGAGACCGGCCGTGAGCTGCCGGTCATGATCTCGGTGACCATCACCGACAAGAGCGGCCGGACGCTGTCGGGCCAGACGGTCGAGGCGTTCTGGAACTCGGTCTCCCACGCCAAGCCGTTCAGCGTCGGGATCAACTGCGCGCTCGGGGCGCACGAGATGCGCCCGTACATGGCCGAGCTGTCGCGGATCGCCGACTGCTACACGTCCTGCTACCCGAACGCCGGCCTCCCCAACGCCTTCGGCGGGTACGACGAGACCCCCGACGTGACCTCGGGCGAGCTGCGTGAGTTCGCCTTCGGGGGTCTCGTCAACATCCTCGGCGGCTGCTGCGGCACGACGCCGGAGCACATCGGCGCCGTCATCGAGCGGGCCAGGAGCGCCGAGCCTCGGCCGATTCCCCGCCGGGCGCCCGCGCTGCGGCTGAGCGGGCTGGAGCCGCTCGAGATCACGTCCGACTCCGGGTTCCAGATGATCGGTGAGCGCACGAACGTGACCGGCTCCCGGCGCTTCGCCGATCTGATCAAGGCCGACGACTACGACACCGCGCTCGAGGTCGCCCGCCAGCAGGTCGAGAGCGGCGCCAACATCCTCGACGTGAACATGGACGAGGGCATGCTCGACTCCGTCGCCGCCATGCGACGGTTCCTCAACCTCCTCGCCGCCGAGCCGGACATCTCGCGGATCCCGGTGATGGTCGACAGCTCCCGGCCCGAGGTGATCGAGGCCGGGCTCGAGTGCCTCCAGGGCAAGTCGATCGTCAACTCGATCAGCCTCAAGGAGGGCGAGGAGGACTTCGTCGCCAAGGCCCGCGCGGCCCGTCGCCACGGCGCCGCACTCGTGGTCATGGCGTTCGACGAGGAGGGGCAGGCCGAGACGCGCGACCGGAAGGTCGAGATCTGCGAGCGCGCCTACCGAATCCTCACCGAGGAGGTCGGCGTCGCTCCTGACGACATCATCTTCGACCCGAACATCTTCGCCCTCGCCACGGGGATCGAGGACCACCGCCGCTACGGCATCGACTTCCTCGAGGCCACCGCCGAGATCAAGCGCCGCTGCCCCGGCGCGAAGATCTCGGGCGGCGTGAGCAATCTCTCGTTCTCGTTCCGCGGCAACGACACGGTGCGCGAGGCCATGCACAGCGCCTTCCTCTACCACGCCGGCAAGGCCGGCATGGACATGGGAATCGTGAACGCGGGGCAGCTGGCGGTCTACGAGGACATCGACGAGGATCTGCTCGAGCGGGTCGAGGACGTGCTCTTCGATCGGCGCGACGACGCGACCGAGCGCCTCGTCGAGCTCGCCGAGGAGGTGCGCGGGGCTGGGCGGTCGACGGAGCGCGACCTGTCCTGGCGTGAGGCGCCGGTCAAGAAGCGCCTCGAGCACGCGCTCGTACACGGGATCGTCGAGTTCATCGAGGAGGACACCGAGGAGGCGCGCCAGGACGCCGTCGAGCCCCTCGAGGTGATCGAGGGTCCGCTCATGGACGGCATGAGCGTCGTCGGAGACCTCTTCGGCGACGGCAAGATGTTCCTGCCGCAGGTGGTCAAGAGCGCCCGGGTCATGAAGCGGGCGGTCGCGTATCTGGAGCCCTACATCGAGGAGGCCAAGCTCGACGGCGCCGAGTCGAACGGACGGATCGTCATGGCCACGGTGAAGGGCGACGTCCACGACATCGGCAAGAACATCGTCGGCGTGGTCCTCGGCTGCAACAACTACGACGTGATCGACCTCGGCGTGATGGTGCCGGCCGCGCAGATCCTCGACACCGCAACCGAGCGGGGGGCCGACATGGTCGGGCTGTCGGGCCTGATCACGCCGTCGCTCGACGAGATGGTGGGGGTCGCTTCCGAGATGGAGCGGCGGGGCATGGACATGCCCCTGCTCATCGGCGGCGCGACGACGAGCAAGCAGCACACCGCGGTGAAGATCGCCCCCCGCTATTCGCAGAGCGTCACCCACGTCCTCGATGCATCTCGGGCGGTCGGCGTGGTCTCTGCGCTGCTCGATCCCAACCGTCGTCCCGACTTCGAGGCCGAGGTCGCCGCCGACCAGGAGCGCCTGCGCGAGATCCACGAGGGCCGCACCCAGCGCCCGCTGCTCTCCTACGAGGACGCGCTCGCCAACCGGCTCGAGCTGCCCTTCGGGCCCGACGAGGTCTCGGTGCCCCGCCAGCTCGGGCTGCGGCTGCTCGAGGACGTCCCGCTCGAGGACATCGTGCCGTACATCGACTGGCAGTTCTTCTTCGCCGCGTGGGAGATGCGGGGCAAGTACCCCGACATCCTCGACGATCCGAGGCTGGGCACCGCTGCACGAGAGCTGCACGACAACGCGAACCGGATGCTGGCCGAGATCGTCGCCAACCGCTCGCTCCGCGCTCGCGGCGCGTACGGCCTCTGGCCGGCAAACGCCGACGGCGACGACATCGTGCTGTTCGCTGACGAGGAGCGGGTCGTCGAGGTGGCCCGGTTCCCGATGCTCCGCCAGCAGCGCGAGCGGCCCGATGGCAAGGCGCAGCTCAGCCTCGCCGACTACGTCGCGCCCCGCTCGAGCGGCGTGGCGGACTACGTCGGCGCGTTCGCGGTCACCGCGGGCATCGGCGTCGACGAGCTGGCCGCGGCGCACGAGGCCGAGCACGACGACTACAGCTCGATCATGGTCAAGGCGCTCGCCGACCGGCTGGCCGAGGCGTTCGCCGAGATGCTGCACGAGCGCGTCCGGCGGGAGTGGGGCTACGCCGGCGACGAGCACATGACCAACGACCAGCTGATCGCGGAGGCGTACCGCGGAATCCGCCCCGCCTTCGGATATCCGGCGTGCCCGGACCACACCCCCAAGCGCGCGCTCTTCGACCTGCTCGAGGCCGAGTCGCTCGGCATCAGCCTGTCCGAGCACCTCGCGATGCTGCCGGCCGCGTCCGTGAGCGGCATCTACCTCAGTCACCCCGAGAGCCACTACTTCTCGATCGGGCGCATCGACCGCGACCAGGTGATCGCGTACGCCGATCGAACGGGGATGGGCGTCGCCGAGGTCGAGCGCTGGTTGGCACCCAGCCTGGCCTACGAGCCCGACGAGGTCCCCGCCGCCTAGGTACTCACCTGGCGAAGAACTCGTCGTCCTCGAACTGGACCTTCGCGATCGCCAGACGCGCCTGGCGGGCGCCCTCCGCGAGGGCAGTGAGCTTGTCCTCGACGACTCCGCGGGGCAGCGCGTCGAGGCCCGCGGGCGCAGCCACCCACAGGTCAGCGGGTGAGCCGTTCCAGGCGACCTCGATGATCCGCGCGGCGATGTCGTTCGGATCCTCGACGTCGCTTCGCGTCGAGTCGATCCCGACGAGCGCGCTGGCGTCGAGCCGCAGCCGGTAGGCGCCCTCGGGAACGTCGTCCTCGGTCTCGAGCAGGCGCGCGCCCGCCGCGACGAGGTGCTCGCTCGGACCCGGCCGGGCCTTCACGACGCTCCACGGCGCCGCAGCCCGGGCCGCGGCCACCGTCTCCACCGAGTCGACCTCGGCGCCGCTCTGGACGACGTCCACGCCGAGCGAGGCAAGGCGGCCCGCCCAGTCCGGATCGCCCGGCAAGCTGCCGAGGGCGATCACCGGGAGGACCGGTAGCTGCACTCCGATGCGCTCGAGATCTGCGCGTCTCACGACATGAACGATGTCATCGGCGCGGCGAACCCGGGAGGGCCAGGTGCCGCGCATCGGGCGATCACCGACCCGAAGGGAGTCACCGCGAGGTCCGCAAGGGCTCCAACCGTCCGGTTGTCCCCAATTGTCACGCCCCACCGTCCCCGAGCGTTTCCGATCTGGCAGGCTCCAGGGCTACGCAGCGCCGTTGACGCATCGAGGTCGCACTCCACCCCGCGATCTCTCGCCCCGGCGCAAACTCTGGCACGGCGAAGGAGCAACACCTTGGCGACACAGGTTGTCGATCGACGCGGTCCCGTTGGACTCGACGCACACGGTCTCGAGCCGTCCGGCGTCGTGCACTGGAACCTCTCTGTACCGGCGCTCTACGAGCACATCCTCCGACGCGGAGAGGGAACGGTGGCCGCCGGTGGCCCCCTCGTCGTCTCGACCGGCGCCCACACGGGCCGCTCGCCCAAGGACAAGTTCGTGGTGCGGGAGCCCGGCTCTGAGGGCCGGGTGTGGTGGGACTCCAACGCCGAGATCGCCGAGGAGCATCAGCGGAGCCTGAAGTCGGGAGTCCAGGAGCACCTCAACGCACAGCCCGAGCTCTACGTGCTGGACGCCTTCGCCGGAGCGCATCCGGAGCACCGCCTGGCGCTGCGCGTGGTCACCGAGAGCGCCTGGCACTGCCTGTTCGCACGAAATCTCTTCATCAACCCCACCGACGAGGAGATCGCCGAGCACCGACCCGAGGCGCTCGTGCTGCACGCGCCGAGCTACGAGGCGGACCCGGAGACACAAGGCACCCGATCCTCGACCTTCGTCGTCCTCCACCTCAGCGACAAGGAGGTGGTCATCGGGGGCACCCAGTACGCCGGCGAGATCAAGAAGTCGATCTTCACCCTCATGAACGACGACCTGCCCCAGCGAGGCATCCTCTCGATGCACTGCTCGGCGAACGTCGGGGACGACGGCCGGGTCGCGATCTTCTTCGGCCTCTCGGGTACCGGGAAGACCACCCTCTCGACCGACTCGACGCGCCCGCTGATCGGCGACGACGAGCACGCCTGGGGAGAGGACGGCGTGTTCAACATCGAGGGCGGCTGCTACGCGAAGACCATCGGGCTCTCGCGAGAGGCCGAGCCCGAGATCTACGGCACGACGGAGACCTTCGGCACGGTCCTCGAGAACGTGATCCTCGACCCGGTGTCGCGTGAGCTCGATCTCGACGACGGCAGCCTCACCGAGAACACGCGCGCCGGCTACGACCTGGAAGCGATCCCGAACGCCCTGCCCGACAAGCGCGCCGGGCACCCGAGCACGGTGATCATGCTGACCGCTGACGCCTTCGGGGTCCTTCCGCCGCTCGCCCGACTCACGCCCGAGCAGGCGATGGAGCAGTTCCTGGCCGGGTACACGGCAAAGGTCGCGGGCACCGAGATGGGCGTCACCGAGCCGCAGGCCACGTTCAGCGCCTGCTTCGGCGCGCCGTTCCTGCCGCAGCCGCCGCGGGTCTACGCCGAGATGCTGGCCGAGCGGATCGCCAACTACGGCGCGGCCGCGTGGCTGGTGAACACCGGCTGGACCGGTGGGCCGTACGGCGTCGGGCACCGCATGCCGATCGCCGCGACGCGGTCGATCGTCCACGCGGCGCTCGAGGGAACGCTCGAGGGCGTCGAGACTCGGACCGACCCGAACTTCGGCTTCGAGGTCCCGACCTCGGTCCCGGGGGTCGACTCCGGGCTCCTCGACCCGCGCTCGACCTGGGCCGACGGCGCCGAGTACGACGTCAAGGCGGCCGAGCTCGCCGCGAACATCAAGGCCGCGGCGGCGAAGGCCGGAAGCTAGCGACCGCGGAAGTCCGGGGCTCGGCGCGCGGCGAACGCGGCGAGCCCCTCCTGGAAGTCCGCCGAGTCGAACGCCTCGGCTCGGCGCTCGGCGGCGATCGCGTCGGCGCGTGACCGGTCGTTCCGCGCGAGCGCGCCGACGATGTCGCGCATGCCCCGAACCGAGAGCGGGGCGGTCTGGGCCACCTGGGCGGCGCTCTCGCGAGCCCGGGCCCAGAGCGAGGAGTCGTCCTCGACGACCTCGTCGACCAGACCGATGGCGTGGCCCTTGGCCGCCGTGACCGGCTCACCGGTCGCGAAGAGCATCCTGGTGCGAGCGGGTCCCAGTACCGAGACGAAGCGCTCGAGCCCGTCGGCCGTGTAGACGACGCCGAGCCGTCCCGCCGGCATGGCGAGCCGCGCGCTCGCCCCGGCGATCCTCCAATCGCAAGCCACGGCCAGCTCGAGCGCGCCGCCCATCACGGCGCCCGAGAGCACGGCGACGACCGGCCTCGGGCAGCCCTCGATCGCCCGAGCGGCGGCGCCGAGCAACCGCTCGCCCGTGCGAAGCCGCTCGTCGAGCGCGCCCACGCCGGACAGGTCCAGGCCGGAGGAGAAGTGTCGCTCTCCGGCGCCGCCGAGAAGGACGCAACGGGCGTCGGCAACCGCCGGACCAGCGAGGGCGCCGGCCAGGTCGCGCAGCATCGCCCCGGTGATGGCGTTCGCGCGGCTCGGGTTCGACAGGCGAATGACCGCGACACCCTCGGTCGCGGGCTCCACGAGCACCTCACCGGCGATGGGACGCTCCTCCACGGCGCAGATCCTTGCGAACGACGCGACTCGGCGTGCGGCCCGAGCCCGACCATTGCGTTGCAGTTATTGGCGTTTCGGCCGAAGACCGGGCCGTCGTTCGCATGGATTCCGTGATGGTTCCGCCGATTCCCGTTAACTCGGCGCGCCGACAGCCGGGGTCGGCCATAAGCTGGCGCCGCCCTTCCTCTCCACCAAAAAAGGGAGTCTCTCGTGCGATTCAAGGTCAAGCCCCTCGTCGCCGGCGCCGTCGCCGGTGGAGTCCTCGCCGTAGGCGGCATCGCAGCGATCGACGCCGGCACCCAGTCGGCCGAGGCCCAGCCCGGCTCGATCCAGGCGCAGCTGAACGAGATCCGTCAGCAGCAGACGATCATCCAGCGCCAGAACATCCGGGCCATCAAGCAGGTCAACACGTACTCGGAGGTCCAGTCCTACTGGCTCCCGCCGGGGCAGCTGATCGCTGTGAACAGCCCCAAGGTCAACCAGACCCGCGGCAAGGGCGGTGGTCTGCCCGCCAGCTCGCTGAGCGAGGGCACGCAGTCCAACTTCGCCAAGTGGGTCAAGATCTACTACAACGGCGCTCAGCTGATGTGGGAAGGCAACGGCGTCACCGGAGTCAGCCGCACCGGCACCGGCGACTACCGTGTCACCTGGAACATGGACATCTCCCAGTGCAACTACCAGGCGTCGATCGCCTACTACAAGAACATGGGCCAGCCGGACAAGTACGCCGTTACCCAGGTCTACTACGTGCCCGGCCAGAACAACCAGGCCGACATCAAGACCTGGAAGGCCGACACCGCGACCGGAGCGACCCCGGCCGCCGACTACCCCGTCCAGGCGCAGGTCGTCTGCTCGGCCCCGACGATCAACCAGAGCGGCGCGATCAGCGCCAGCTAGGGATCGATCGGGACGCGGCGACTCCGCCGCGCCAGCACGGCGCCTCGACGCGTCACACGAACGGCCCGCCTCGTGCGGGCCGTTCCCGTTGGGGAGCGCCCGGACTCCTGGGTTAGGGTCGCGCAGGCCAACCCGACCCAGGAGACACCGTGCGCATTCGACTCACGCCGCTCGCCACCGGCATCGCAGTGGGAGCTGCGATCGCCGCGGGCAGCATCGCCGCCATCGATCTCGCCAGCGACACCGCCGAGGCGCAGAGCGGCGGCGCCGTCACCCAGAGCGATCTGAAGGCCGCCAACGAGCGCTCGCAGGCGGCGATCCGCAAGGCCAACACCATCCAGAACTCGCTTGGACGGTACTTCCTCCCCAAGGGCGGCCAGATCGGGGCCAACCAGCCGCCCGGGGTGATCAGGCCGCTGGCGGGAACCGGCTCGGGCGGGCTCCCCACCAGCGCGCTCAGCGAGCAGACCCAGGAGAACTTCCCGTACTGGGTCCAGATCTGGCACACGGGCGGCACGACGTTCTGGATCTCACGTGGAGCGACGAACGTGGTCCGCCAGGGCGCGGGGAACTACCTCGTGACCTGGGACAAGAACGTCGTGCAGTGCAGCTCGAACCTCACGATCGGGAACATCGGCACCTTCAACCCGCCGAACGCTCACGGGCTGGCGCAGTCCCGCTGGTCGGGGAGCGAGACGACGACGCGCTACCGCACGTGGTCGGACGACCCGGCGAAGACCGCGCTCGCCGACGCCGACTACCCGATCACGGCGCAGCTCGTGTGCAACGACGCGACCGAGACCAACCTGAACTAGACATGCGGCTCGCGGCCCCGGGCGGCGGATGCGTCGCCCCGGGTCGCTTCCCGCCGCCTCAGGCGCCGAGCGCGGCCTCCGCGAGGACCCTCGCGACGACGTCGTCGAAGGTGAGCCCAGCCGCCTCCGCCGCGGCCGGCAGCAGGCTCGTGTCGGTCATGCCGGGGATCGCGTTCAGCTCGAGCACCCACAGCCGGCCGTCGCTGTCGAGGATCATGTCGACGCGCCCGAGCCCGCGGCACCCGATCGCCGAGAAGCAGGCCAACGCGAGGCGCTCCGCCTCCGAACGCGTGTCGGCGGGAAGGTCCGCCGGAGCGCGCAGCTCAGTCAGCCCGGGCGTGTAGCGCGCCTCGAAGTCGTAGAAGTCCCGGTCGATCGGCACCGGCTCGACGGGCGGGAGCGTCGTCGGCTCGGGGTCACCGAGGATCGAGATCGCGAGCTCGCGCCCCGGGACGAACTGCTCGAGGAGCACCCGGTCGTCGAAGGACAGCGCCGTCATGAGCGCGGACGGCAGCCGCGCCGGGTCGCGCACGATCGAGATGCCGAGCGCCGAGCCCTGCTTGGCCGGCTTGACCACGATCGGAAGCCCGAGGCGTGCCTCGACCTCGGCGAGGGCGTCCGCGGCGCCGAGCTCACGAAACGCCTCTTGGCTGAAGGCGATGAACGCGGGGGTCGGGATGCTCGCGCCCACGAAGAAGGACTTGGCGACGACCTTGTCCATCGAGCGACGGCACGCGAGGACACCCGAGCCGGTGTACGGGATCTCGAGGATCTCGAGCAGCTCCTGGACCGTCCCGTCCTCGCCTCCGATCCCGTGGAGGGCGATGAACGCGACGTCCGGGCGCTCGGCCTTCAGCGTGCGCACCAGGCCCGAGTCGACGTCGATCGACAGGACGTCGTGGCCGAGCCGCGTGAGCGCCGCCTCGACGTTCGTGCCCGAGTGCAGGCTGACCTCGCGCTCGAACGAGCGACCACCTTTCAGGACCGCGACCCGCATCACCGACCTCGCCTCACTGGTCGCCGAACAGCTGCCGCGCGAGCTCGAGCTGGCGGGTGACGGATCGTCCCAGGCGCGCGATGCCCTCCGCGATCAGCGGCTCCGACGCACCGGAGAAGTTGAGGCGCATGCTCCGGCCGCCCTGACCGTCGAGGAACGCCCCCCGCCCCGGCACGAAGGCAACCCGCTCGTCGCGGGTCGCCTCGGCCAGCAGCTCGGTCGTATCGAGCGGCTCCGGGAGGGTCGCCCACAGGAACAGGCCGCCCTTGGGGTGGCTCCACTCGACCTCGGCGGGCATCTCCTCGTCGAGGGCGCGCAGCATCGTGTCGCGTCGGTTCCGGTAGACGTCGTTCAGCCGGGCGACGTGCTCCCGCCAGTCGAAACGGCGCATGTACTCGACGATGAACCGCTGGGTGAACGTCGAGGAGCAGAGGTCGGCCGCCTGCTTTCCGAGGTTCATCTTGCGCAGGACCGGCGGCGGCGCCGCGACCCACCCCACCCGCACGCCCGGGGCGAGGATCTTGCTGAACGTCGAGAGATAGATCACCCAGCCCTCGCCGTCGTCCAGCTCCCACAGGCTGGGCAGGTTCTCGCCCTCGAAGCGGATCTGACCGTACGGGTTGTCCTCGACGACGAGCAGCTCGCGCTCGTGCGCGATCCGGACGAGGCGCTCGCGCCGCTCGAGCGACATCGTCACGCCGGCGGGATTGTGGAAGTTCGGGATCGTGTAGAGCAGCTTCGGCCGCACGCCGCGGCGGTCGAGCGTGTCGAGCCGCTCCTCGAGGAGATCGATCCGGAGGCCGTCCTCGTCCATCGGGACGTGCTCGACCTCGGCCTCGTAGGTCGTGAAGCACGGCACCGCGCCGGGATATGTCGGTCCCTCGGCGAGGACGACGTCGCCCGGATCGACGAACGTGCGGACCGAGAGGTCGATGGCCTGCTGGCCGCCGGTCGTGATGAGGACGTCGTCCGGCCGGGTGAAGGCGCCCTCGTGCGCCATCACCTCGACGATCTTCTCGCGCAGCTCCCACAGGCCCTCCGTGGGGCCGTACTGCAGCGAGCTCGCCCGAAACCCGGTCTGCACCGCCGCCACGACCTCGGCGTAGATGTCGATCGGGAAGCTCTCGGTATCGGGGAATCCCCCCGCCAGCGAGATGATCTCGGGCTGCTCCGAGAGGGCCATCAGGTCCCGCATCGCCGAGGACTTCACCGCGGCGGCGCGGTTCGCGAACAGTCGGTCGTACCGGCTCGCGTCGCGGGGGCCGATGCCCGGTGCCCCGTGCCCGCGCTGCGTGTCGCTTTCGGCTTGCACGTCGACTCCTGTCATGTCAGGCGCTCGGGCACCCGAAAGACAAGCGCCGAGAATATCGCCTTGGTACGATCGCCGCCCGTGGCGACGAGGCAGGCACCGTCAGTCGCACGCGCGCCCGCCCGAACCATCCTGAGGGTCCCGGATCCGCGTTCCGCGGGAGGGGAGGACTGGGCACAGCTCGTGCGCTACTGCGTGGTAGGCGGCTCCGGCTACCTGCTCAACCTCGCCGTGTTCACGGGCATGATCACGCTGCTGGGCGGCCACTACGCGTCCTCTGCGGTGATCGCCTTCATCGTCGCCTGGACGTCCAACTTCTTCCTCAACAAGTACTGGACCTTCCGACGACATGAGCGATCCGCGGTTGCGCAGGGGTGGCGCAACCTGCTGGTGAGCCTCGGAACGCTGACCGGGAACGTCCTGTTCCTGCAGATGTTCCTCTGGTTCGGCCTCCCGGCGGTGCCGTCCCAGGCGATCGCCGTGGTGCTGGTCATGCCCCCCAACTTCTTGCTCAACCGCCGCTGGTCCTTTCGGTGACCTCCAGGCGGGCCGGCGTGAGCACCCGGCTCGGCCGCGGGGTCCTGCTCACGCTCACGATCGCGCTGCTGGTGGTGGCGGCCGCGACAGCCGGCGCACAGACGACGGGCGCGGGTGCGACGAGCGGGGATGAGACGAGCGGACCTCCGCCGAAGCTCACCTCCCGCGAGGCGATCGAGATCGCCGAGGGCAACGGCAAGGCACGCGACTGGAACTCGGACCACTCGATCACCCGCACCGCGGCCGAGCTCGAGAAGCCGCTCGATCGGTGGAAGGTGTCGTTCATGTCGGAGCGCTCTGACGGCACCGAGAAGGTCGAGACACAGGTGTTCGTCGACGACGACACCGGGCAGATCGAGGAGGTCCGGACCGGGCCCCAGGTCGGGTGGATGATGGCGCGCGGCTACGACGGGTCGTTCGGGCGCGAGATCAACCGCCCCGTGATCTGGCTCAGCCTCGCGGCGATCTTCCTGCTGCCGCTCCTGACCCCGCGTCGCCTGTTCTCGATCAGGACCCTGGACCTGCTGGTGCTCCTGTCGTTCAGCGTCTCGCTCGTCTGGTTCAACCGAGGCGAGATTTTCACGTCGGTGCCGCTCGTCTATCCCCCGCTGGCCTATCTCGCGCTGCGGCTGACCTGGATCGGCCTCGGCACGCGGGCACCCGGACAGCGCTGGCTCTCCCGCCTGATGCGCCGAGCACCAGATCCACCCCCGGCCCCGGCGGACGCGACGCCCGCGCCGGCACGCGGCGCCACGTCCCGGCTTCCGCGAGCGGTGACGCTGTGTCCGCCCTGGCTGCTCACGGCGCTGCTCGCGATCGTCCTCGCCGTCCGGTACGGCCTGAACGCCTTCGACTCGAACGTGATCGATGTCGGCTACGCCGGGGTGATCGGGGCCGATCGGATCCTCGAGGGGCGGGCGCCCTACGGTGACTTCCCGAGCGACTGCGGCCACTGCGACACGTACGGCCCGCTCAACTACATCGCCTACGTCCCGTTCGTCTGGACACAGCCGTGGAGCGGCGAGTGGGACTCGCTCCCGGCAGCGCACGGGGCCGCCACCGCCTTCGACATCCTCGCCGTGGTCGGCATGGGGGTCCTCGGCTGGCAGCTCGGCGGCACCCGCCTCGGCCTGCTCATGGCGCTCGCGTGGGCGGCCTTTCCGTTCACCGCCTACGCCCTCGAGACGAACGCCAACGACACCCTCGTCGCCGCGACGCTCATCTGGGGAATGGTGCTCGCACGCCACGCGATCGGTCGGGGCGCGATGGTGTCGCTCGCCGTCGCGGCGAAGATCGCGCCGGCGCTGCTCCTACCGCTCTGGAGCCGACATCCGTTTCCCGACGGCGCGCCCAGACGCCGGCTCTCCAAGTACCTCCTCGGGGTCGTGATCGGCGTCCTGCTCGTCTTCTGGGCGATCGCGCTGGACGGCCTGCGGGGAATCACGGCGTTCCCGGAGCGCACCGTGCTCTACCAGCTCGGGCGGGACTCGCCGTTCTCGATCTGGGGCCAGAACCCCGAGCTGCGCCCGCTCCAGCTCGCGCTGATGGGAATCGTGGCGGTGGCCGCGCTCGCGGTGCTGCGCTGGCCCCGACGGCTCGATCTCCTCGGAGCGGCCGCGCTGTCCGGTGCGCTGATCGTCGGCTTCCAGCTGACCATGACGCACTGGTTCTATCTCTACATCCCCTGGTTCCTCCCGTTCGCGCTGCTCGCGTTCGTCCCCGTCTGGCAGCGACCGGAGCCGCCCGCGCCGTCACCGCCCGCGACACCGGCCGACGCAGAGCGCGAGGTGACAGACGAGGCATCGGCGCGGGAGCTCGTGGAGGCATGAGGGGAGCGCTGCCGCTGGCGGGCCTCGTCGCGCTGGGGGTGCTGCTGTGGATGGTCCCCCTCCAGCTGGGCTGGTACCAGGACGGAGCCATCACGGACATCCCCGTGTACCGGGAGGCGGCGGAGCAGATGGCGTCCGGCGCCGTTCCCTACCTCGACTTCGAGTTCGAGTACCCACCGGGCGCGGCCGGGATCTTCCTGCTGGCCTGGCCGTGGCCGCTCAGCTACGGCACCAGCTTCTCGGCGCTGATGCTCGCCGCGCTCCTTGCGACCGCGCTGCTCGCCGTCGCGACCGCGCGCGCGCTCGACCTGGGGGAGGCGCGGGTGATCACCGCCGGCGTTGGGGTCGTGGTCGCGCCGCTCCTGGTCGGAAGCCTGGTCGAGACGCGTTTCGACCTCGTACTGGCCGTCGCGCTCGCCGCCCTGCTCTACGGCGCGGCGTCCGGTCGCTTCACGGTTGCGTGGGGAGCACTCGCGATCGGCGCGCTGGTCAAGCTCGTGCCGCTCGCCCTGATCCCCATCCTGCTCGTCTACCACTGGCATCGGGATGGGCCGAGGCGCGCGGTCGCCGGTGCCGGCGGCGCGGTGGCGGCGTTCGTCCTCGTGTGGGTGCCCTTCATCGCGCTGTCGCCCAGCGGCACGCTCGACTTCGCGCAGTACCACCTCGACCGACCGCTCCAGATCGAGTCGACGGGTGCGGCGTACATGCTCGGCCTGCACGCGCTCGCCGACATCGGGCTCTCGGTCGAGACCTCGTTCGGCAGCCAGAACCTCGTGGGCGCCGGACCCGACGCCATCTCGGCGATCTCGACCGCGGTGCTGATCGTGCTCGTCGTCGCGATCGCGGTCGCGCTGGCGCTCGCGCTGCGCGGCACCCGCCCTCCGGGCGACGCGCGCCTCTTCGTCGCGGCCACCGCCGCCACGATCGTCGCGCTGCTGGTCGCCGGCAAGGTGCTCTCGCCGCAGTTCCTGCTCTGGCTGCTGCCGGTGATGCTGCTGATCGCGGGGCCCACCGGCTGGACCGCGATCGGGGTGACCGCGGGAGCGCTGATCCTGACGCAGGCGTACTTCCCGGGGATGTACTGGGACCTGGTCGACCTCGAGACCGTGCCGATCAGCATCCTCGTGGTCCGGGATCTGACGCTGATCGCGCTCCTGGTCATGGCGTGGCCGCGGCCGAGGATCGCCCGCTCCCCGTCGATGAGCGACGTGACGCGCGGCTCGCCGAGTCCGCTGCCCGCTCGGTACATCCTCGACTGAGCGGTCGCGGCGGAACGGTCGGGTTTGGTGCAACCGCCGGACCAGTGGACATGCCGGTCGCCACCTACCGTCGCGAGGCGTGCCCGTTCGTCCGCGAACCCTCGTGTGGTTGGTCAGCGCTGTCGCGCTGATCGCCGTCGTCGCGATCAGCACCGGTGCCGGCCGGAGCCTCCTTCCCGACCGGGACGCTCCCGACCCGTCACCCTCAGCGACCGCCGACGCCGATGCCGCCGCGGAGTCGCCCCGGACGACCCCGGAGTCACTTCAGGAGAAGGTTCCGACCGGCCCGCCGACTCCCCCACCGGAGCCAGCGGACATTCGCGAGTCGATCACCTGGCGGCAGTCCACCGCGCTCGGCCTTCCGATGTCGGGGGGCAGGCTGGTCGACGGCGTCCAGCTGCCCTCGAGCGGCCCCGGCTTCGTGACCTGGGATCCCGTCCTGAAGGAGGTTCCCAACCGGCACTGGCGCCGATACGGGCACGACGACGTCGTCCGGACCGTCCTGAACGTCGTCGACCGCTACCGCGAGGAGTTCCCGAACGCTCCCCCGCTGCTCATCGGCGACCTCAGCCGTCCGCGGGGTGGCGACTTCGGGCCGCAGTGGGGATCGCTCGGCCACGCCTCGCACCAGAACGGGCTTGACGTGGACGTCTACTACCCGCGCACCGACCGCAAGCTGCTGGGGCCCACCACGCCGTCACAGGTCAACCCGCGCATCGCCCAGTGGCTCGTCGACGCGTTCGTCGCGACGGAGCCCCAGTTCGTGTTCACGGGGCCGAGCCTCGGCCTGACGGGGCCCCCGGGAATCGTGCAGGCGCTGGTCAACCACGACAACCACCTGCACATTCGGTACTACAACCCGGACTCGGCGGGGTAGCTGAACGTCTCGATCGCGGTCGCGCGCCCGCCCTCGCTCGCGTCGATCACGGCTCCCTGCACGAGCACCTCGCCGTCGGCCGGCTCGAACCGGCCCGAGCTCGCCTTGAGGAATCGCTCGATCACGATCTGGCTGCGCACGCCGATCACCGAATCGTGGGGGCCGGTCATGCCGAGGTCCGTGACGTAGGCCGTGCCCCCGGCGAAGACCCGGGCATCCGCGGTCTGCACGTGGGTGTGGGTGCCGACGACCGCCGTGACACGCCCGTCGAGGTATCGCGCCAGGGCGATCTTCTCGCTGGTCGCCTCGGCGTGGATGTCGACCAGTACATGGGCCGTGCCCCCGCCGAAGCCGGCGAGGAGGTCGTCGATCACCAGGAACGGGCTCGCGGCCGAGTCGATGAACACCGACCCGAGCAGGTTGACGATGCCCACACGGGCGCCGCCGCGCGCGACGACCTCGGTCGTGCCGCGCCCCGGAGCCGTGCGCGCGATGTTGTCGGGCCGCAGCAGACGGGGCTCGTTCGCGAGCGTCGGAAACAGCTCCCGACGGTGCAGCGTGTGGTTGCCGCCGGTGATCACATCGACCCCCGCGGCGAGCAGATCGTCCACCTGGCGCGGGCTCGTGCCGACCCCGGACGCCGCGTTCTCGGCGTTGACGACGACCAGGTCGGGGTCGAGCTGCGCACGGATGTCGGGCAGGCACGCGAGCAGGGCCCGGTGGCCGACCCCTCCGACCACGTCGCCGATGGCGACGATGCGCAGGCTCAACGCACCAGTCCGACGCGAACGTCGGTCACGGCGCGAACTGGGAGCCGGTTCGCGCCACCTCGATCCCGACGTGGTTGCCGGCATCCGACGTGAACTGCGCCAGCTCCTGGTCGGCGACGCCCGAGAAGTCACGGATCCGTCCGATCACCGTCTCGCCGGCGGTCACGGCGGATCCCACCGACGGAGGGCCGGACTCCATCGGATCGAGGTGACTCACCTTGACGATCAGCTCGCCTGCGGCGTCCGAGGGGTCGATCACCAGCTCGAAGCCCTCGACCTCTCCGGCCACGCGATAGTCGGCGACGGCCGCGACCGTCCCGTCGATCGGCGCGTACACGACCGTCTCGGCCGGGGCACCGACGTCGACGGCGGCCGTGGCGGGGCCGCTTCGGTCGCCGCGCGGCGCCGTCTCGTAGTCGACGTCGTCGACCGGATCGAGCGCGACCAGCTCGGGGTTGCTCACCGCATGGAAGGCGACGGCGGTGATCAGCTCGGGGTCGAGCGGGAGTCGCAGCTCGAGCTGCTCCGCGTTTGCCAGCGTGAGGTCGGGCGGGCGGTCTCCGCCTGCCAGCGATGCCGCGGGGACGGGCTCGGCGACCGGACCGTCCTCGGATGGGCTCGAGCTGCCCGAGCTGACCAAACCGACGACGAGTGCCACGACCCCGAGCAGCGCAGCGAACGACAGCGTCGCGATGGTCGCCCGTCGCTGAGAGGCCCGATCCTGGTACCGGCGCTTCGCCCGGCGCGCAGCGAGCCTGTCGCGCGAATGCCTGGGCATTTGGCGCGTGAGCCTAGCGGAGGGCCCCCGGATCGCGAACCAGAAGCGGCGGATTACGGTCTGGCCAACTCGGCCTCCGGCGGTCGTCCGCCCGTTCCGGCAGGGCTACCATCGCCAGCGATGTCGTGGCACCCGTCCGCTTCGGCGCAAACGCCGCGCCCGCCGATCCGGGGCCGCTGCGCGCAGACGAGATGACCGGCGACGGCCCGCTTCTGCGTGCGAGCGGTCTCGGTCGACGCTTCAGGCGCCTCAGAGCCCTCGGGGGCGTGGACCTGGAGCTCGGCTCGGGCGAGGCGCTTGCGCTGCTGGGCCCCAACGGCGCCGGTAAGACCACGCTGCTCTCGATCCTCGCGGGTCTTGCGGAGGGGTACGAGGGCCAGCTGGAGTGGCGAGCCGACGTCGACCGGATCGGCTGGGTCCCGCAGCGACCCGCGCTGTACGGCCGCCTGTCGACGCGCGAGAACCTCGAGCTCTTCGCGAAGCTCGAGCGACGGGACGAGCCGGACGCGGTCGCCGCGGAGCTGATCGAGCGCGCCGACCTGACCGAGTTCGCCAACCGGCGGGCCGCGACCCTCTCGACCGGCACGCTGGCGCGCCTCAACATGTGCGTGGCGCTGGCGGGCGCACCGCGGGTCCTGCTGCTCGACGAGCCCACCGCGACGCTCAGCCCGGACCAGCGCCGGCGCATCTGGTCGTGGCTCGGCGCCCTGCAGGAGGAGGACGGCCTCGCCCTCGTGTTCTCGACCCAGCTCGTGGGCGAGGCGGTCGCAGAAGCGGACCGCCTGCTCGTCCTCGCCGGAGGCGCGCCGGTCTTCTCGGGAACGGGAGACGACCTGACCGCCCGTGCCGATGACGCAGCCGGTCCGCTCGCCGCCGAGCAGGCGTTCCTCGACCTCGTGGACGCCGAATGAGATCGATCCTGCTTCTCCTCGGGAAGGACCTGCGCCTGCTCGCGCGCAGCCCGGTGCAGATCGTGGCGCTCATCGCGTATCCGGTCGTCGTCGCCGCGCTGGTCGCCCTCGCCCTGCAGGGCGGTGGTGAGCAGCCCGCCGTCGCCGTGGTCAACCTCGACGACCCGGGCAGAACGGTGAGCGTCGGCGGGGAGCGGTTCTCGGTCGACGACTACGTCGCTCGCCTGGACGAGGAGGTCGACGTCATCGAGCTCGGGCCGGACGAGGCCCAGGACGCGCTCGAGGCGGGTCGCGTCAGCGCGATCCTGACCATCCCCGACGGCTTCATCGGCAACCTGCAGTCGGGGTTCACCCCGCCCACGCTCGAGCTCGAGACGAGCCGTCGGGACCCGATCGAGTCCGAGGAGATCGCGCGCCGGCTCGAGGCCGCGGTCTTCCGCTTCAACCAGGCGCTCGCGGCCGACTACGTCACCCAGGTGCTGCAGCTCGTCGACCTGGTGATCGACGGGGGGACGATCGGCGTCTTTGGCCGCACCGGCGTCGCGCTCGGCCTCGACAGCACCCGCGACATCATCCTCGGCGTCCAGGAGGCGCTCCGCGCCCAGGGCGACGACCAGCTCGCGGACGAGCTCGACCCCCTGTTGCTGTTCGTCGACCAGACCGAGGGCAACCTGGGCCTCGCTCGCCCAGCCGCGACAGCGCTCGCCAGCCCGATCGAGCTGTCGATCCAGGAGTCCGACGACGGACGTGAGCCGCTCTCGGCCCTCGGAGTCGCCGCGGCGCTGCTCGTCAGCCTCGGCCTGGCCGGCGTGCTGCTCGCGGCCGCAGGCATCGCAGGCGAGCGCGAGGAGCACGTCCTGTCGCGGCTGCGCCGCGGGCTCGTCTCGCCGATGTCCATCACCACCGAGAAGATCGTGTTCGCGACGGCGGCAACGCTCGTGATCGGGCTCGCGCTCCTTGCCGTCGTCGCCGGCGCGAGCTCGCTGGCGGTCGGACGATGGGGGCTGTGGGTCACGGCGCTGCTGGTGACCGGACTCGGCTTTGCGTCCTTCGGCGCGCTGATCGGCGCAGCCGCCCGCGAGACCCGGAGCGCCCTGCTCGCGGCGCTGATGCTGACCCTGCCCCTGCTCTTCATCGGCCTCATCCCGGGAGACATCGCCGGCGGCATCGCCGCCGCCGTGCCGTTCGGGCCGGCGCTCTCGGCGTTCCAGTCACTGCTGGCCGAGCCGACGGTCCCCGCCTCGTTCGCCGTCGACCTCGCTCACGCCGCCGGTCTCGCCGTCGCGTTCGCCGCCGCGGCGACGCTCGTGCTCTGGCGCAGACCCCAGTAGGTCGCCCTCGCGCCCGACGGGACGTTTCTCCCTCGCGCGTCGGTGTCTCCTGAAAGACCACGCGCCACCGGTACGATCCCGCCGAACGCATCAGCAAGTGAACAGGGGGCCGAGTGAAGATCGCGGTCTGTGTGAAAGAGGTTCCGGACCCGAGCCCGAACCGGCGTATCGATCCGGACACCAAGAGGATGGACCGCTCGGGTGATCGGTCTCTCAACCAGTACGACCTGAACGCCATCGAGCAGGGACTGCGCCTCAAGGAGGCAAACGGGGACGGCGAGGTCGTCCTCGTCTCGATGGGATCCGCAAAGGCCCTCGACTCGATCCGCAAGGGTCTGGGGATGGGCGCCGACCGAGCCGTGCTCGTCGCCGACGACGCCGCGGCCGGATCGGACATGGTCGCGACGGCGAAGGTCCTCGCCGCCGCGCTGTCGGCCGAGTCGCCGGACCTCGTGCTGTTCGGCCAGCAGGCCACGGACGGTGACGGCGCCGTGCTCTGGGCGGCCGTGGCGGACAAGCTGCGGATGCCGGTGATCTCGCAGATCGCCGAGCTCGACATCGCCGGTGGAACCGCGACGGCCAAGCGCCAGACCGAGTTCGGCTACGACACGATCGCCGCGCCGCTTCCGGCGGTGCTCGCGGTGGCCGACTCGATCAACGAGCCGCGCTATCCCTCGCTCAAGGGGATCATGGGCGCCAAGAAGAAGCCGCAGGACGTCAAGAGCCTCGCGGACGTGGGTGTCGACGCCTCGAGCGCCGGCGAGGCTGGCTCGCGGACCACGGTGAGCGCCCTCAGCCCGCCTGCCTCCCGCGGCGAGACCATCAAGATCGAGGACGAAGGCGACGGTGCCCAGAAGATCCTCGACTTCCTTGTGGAAAGGAAGCTCGTATGAGCACACTCGTCTTCCTCGAGCACCACGGCTCCCAGATCCAGCGGGGTGCCCTGGGCGTGCTCGGAAAGGCCGCACAGCTCGATCCGGACACGAGCGGCGTGGTCATCGGATCCGGTGTGGCCGACGCGGCGGCTCAGGCCGGCAAGTTCGGCGCCAAGAACGTCTACGTCGCGGATGACGCTGCGCTCGAGGCACCACTGCCGCAGCCCCGTGTCGACGTCATCGCCCAGCTCGTTCAGGACAAGGGCTTCGACACCGTGCTGTTCGGCGCCTCGGTGCTCGCATCCGACACGGCCGCGGGCCTCGCCTCGCGCCTGGACGCGGGCCTCAACTGGGACCTGACCGACCTCGAGGGCAGCGGTGCCGGCCTGATCGGCAAGCGCTCCGCGCTCGGGGACTCGATCGTCGTCGACTGTGGCTGGTCGTCGCCGATCAAGATCGGGCTGGTCCGGGCCGGATCGTTCGATCCGAACGAGAGCGGCGGCGATGCGGCGGTCGAGTCGATCCCGGCCAACGTCGAGGACTTCTCGACGAAGGCCACCATGGTCGACCAGACCAAGGAGGAGTCGAGCGGCCCGTCGATCGACGAGGCCGACATCCTCGTCACCGGCGGTCGTGGTCTCGGCTCGCCCGAGAACTTCTCGATCCTCGAGGAGCTCGCGGCGGCGCTGGGCGGGGCGGTCGCCTCGACCCGAGCGGTGGTCGACTCGGGCTGGTACCCGTACCCGACGCAGATCGGACAGACCGGAAAGGTCGTCTCGCCGAAGCTCTACATCGGCGCCGGCGTGTCCGGGGCGATCCAGCACAAGGTCGGCATGCAGAGCTCGCTGACCATCGTGTCGATCAACAAGGACGCGAACGCCCCGATCTTCGAGTTCAGCGACTTCGGGGTCGTCGGTGACCTGAACACGATCGTTCCCCAGCTGACCGAGCTGGTGAAGGCCCGAAAGGGCTAGCCGTCCGAGCGCCCGGCGGGCCGATCCTCGGCTCGCCGGGTCTCCGGTCCCAGGGCATCGGGACCGAAGCTGCACTCCACCGCCAGCGCCGCCTCGAGCCGTCGGTCGTAGTCGTCGGCGCTGATCAGCCTCGCCCCGAACCGCTCGGTGTGCGGCGAGGCCATCTGGATGTCCCACAGCACGAACCCGCGTGAGACCAGGTGGCGACCCGCGGCGACGAGTGCCTGATTGCCGGCGTCGTCGGCGCGATGGAACATCGACTCCGAGGTGAAGAGCCCGCCGAGGGCGACGCCGAACAGGCCGCCGACGAGCCGGTCGTGCGTCCAGCACTCGACGCTGTGGGCGATGCCCGCCCGATGGAGTCGCTCGTAGGCGCCCGCGAGCTCCTCGGTCAGCCACACGCCGTCCTCGCGCCCCTCGGCGCATGCCCGAACGACCTCGGCGAACGCGGTGTCGAGCCTGACCTCGAAGGGCCTGGTGCGCATCGCTCGCGCCACCGACCGGGGAACCCGGAAGCGCTCGATCGGGATGATCGCTCGCGGGTCGGCACGGTAGAGGCCGATGTGACCGCCCCGCTCGGCGTCGGCCATCGGGAAGAGGCCGGCTCGATACGCCCGCAACAGCACCGAGGGCGAGAGCAGGTCCATCGCGCGGGCCGCCGCTAGGGCACCCAGTTGTCGAGCCGCGGGGTGATCGTCAGCTCGTGCGTCCACGCCCGTGCCCGCTGGCCGGCGAGGAACGCCACCGCGTCGGCGACGTCCTCCGGGTGCAGCAGCTCGTCGGGATCCGAGTCGCCGAGCGGACGCCGCTCGGTCTCGATCATCCCGTCGGCCACGAGCAGCGCGACGTGGACCCCCGCGGGTCGCAGCTCCTGGGCCATCGCGAGCGTCAACGCCCGGGCGGCGAACTGCGCGGCGGCCCACATCCCGCGGTTGGGCATCGCCCGGCGGGCCGATCCCCCCGCGACCTGGACGATCGTGCCGCCGCCGCGGGGCGCCATCAGCCGCCCGGCGGCACGCTGAATCGCCCATGCGGCGGGAACGAAGCCGGCGAGCCACGCGTCGAGCGCCTCGGGCGGGGCGTCGCTGATCGGCCCTCCCCCGAACGGGCCCCCTCGTGGTGGCGCCGTGACCGCGTTTACGACGAGCTCGAGGTCGCCGATCCCGCCGGCCTCGAGCAGGACCCGCTCGACCACGGCCGGGTCGGTCGCGTCCGCGACACGTGTCCGCACCCCGGGCACGTCGGCCGCGAGGGCGGCGAGGGTCTCCTCGGTGCGCGCGAGGGCGAGCACCTCCCATCCGCGCTCCCGGCGCTCGGTCGCGATCGCCCGGCCCACGTTGCGAGCGCCGAAGACCACCGCGACTGAGGGACGATCGGCCATCGCGCCCAATGTTCGCATCCGCGTTCGCGCGGGTGCGCACTACACTCATTCACGAGCCGATACCCGCGCTCGGATCGACGGAGACTCCAGGAGGTGCGGATGAGCACGGAGCAACAGGCCGCACGGCGGCCCCGTCCGGACGATGTCGACCGCGCCCTCCTCGACGCGCTGCAGGCGGGCCTGACCCTGTCGGAGACCCCGTTCGCGGAGGTCGCCAAGCAGCTCGACATCCCCGAGGACGAGGTGATCGCCCGGACAGCTCGGCTGCGCGAGGGCGGGATCGTGCGACAGATCTCGCCGATCTTCGACACCCGCACGCTCGGCTACCGGTCGAGCCTGGTCGCCGCCAAGTACCCGCAGGAGCGGCTGTTCGACGCCGCGGACCTCGTCAGCGGTCACCCGGGCGTGAGCCACAACTACCGGCGCACGCACGACTTCAATCTCTGGTTCACGGTCGCGGTCGCGCCCGACTCGCAGCTGGGCCTCGAGCGAACCGTGGACATCTTGGCCGAGGCCACCGAGGCGGAGTCGATGCGCCTCCTGCCGACCCTCGACCTCTACAAGATCGCCGTCCAGCTCGACATGCGCGGTGGTGACGAGCGCGACAAGAAGGAGTCGCCCGGGCGCGAGCCCGAGGACCGCCGCAGCGAGCCACCGCCGCCGCCCGACGAGGCGGACCGTCACCTGATCCGGGTGCTGCAGGGCGACCTGCCGCTCGTGTCGCAGCCGTTCGCCCCCATGGCCGAAGCGGCTGGCACGGATGTCGTGACGCTCCTCGACGCGCTCGCGCGCTTCCAGGAGCAGGGCTTCATGCGCCGCTTCGCCGCGATCCTCAACCATCGGCGGGCGGGCTTCGGCGCGAACGGGATGGCCGTGTGGCGTGCCCCCGAGGATCAGCTCGACGAGCTCGGCCCTCGCATGGCGGCGTTCCGTCATGTGTCGCACTGCTACCGGCGGCCGACCTACCCGGACTGGCCGTACTCGGTGTTCACGATGGTGCACGCGCGCGACCGCGAGCAGTGCGAGGCGACGATCGAGGCGATCGCGACCGAGACGGGCCTGACGGAGCCCGACGACCGCGCGATCCTCTACTCGACCTATGAGTTCAAGAAGATCCGGCTCGAGTACTTCACGCCCGAATACGAGCGCTGGGAGCAGGCGGCGCTCGCGGGGAACCCACTGCCGCGGTGGAACAGGTCGGGAAGCGAGTGACCACCGTCTCCGGTCGGGGAACCGACCAGAGCGCCCGGATCTACTCGGAAGCCCAGGAGGTGCTCGTCGGCGGGGTGAACTCGCCGGTACGCGCGATGCGATCGATCGGGCGCGACCCGATCTTCATCGCGTCCGCCACGGGCGCGCACCTCACGGACGTCGACGGCAACGACTACGTGGACTACCTGGGGACGTGGGGTCCGGCGATCCTCGGCCACTCGCACCCGGCGGTCCTCGACGCGATCGCCGCGACGCTGCCCGACGGCACGTCCTTCGGCGCGCCGACCGAGCGCGAGGTCAGGTTCGCCCAGGTCGTCGGCGCCGCCGTCCCGAGCATCGAGCAGCTGCGGATGACCAGCTCGGGCAGCGAGGCGGTCATGGGCGCGATCCGGGTCGCGCGGGCGGCAACCGGTCGGGATCCGATCGTGAAGGTCGAGGGCGGCTACCACGGCGCGCTCGACGGACTGCTGGCGCAGGCCGGAAGCGGCGCGACCACCCTGGGCGTGCCGACCAGCCCGGGCGTCCCGGCGGGCGCGACCGCGGCGACGAGGCTGGTTCCCTTCAACGACGTGCTGTCGGCCGAGGCCGCGCTCGACGGGGCCGCCGCGATGATCGTGGAGCCCGTGGCCGGGAACATGGGCGTCATCCCGCCCGCCGACGGCTATCTGCAGGGACTGCGCGCCGCGTGCGACCGCACGGGAGCGCTCCTGATCTTCGACGAGGTCATGACCGGGTTTCGGGTCGCACCCGGCGGCGCGCAGGAGCGCTACGGGGTCACCCCCGACCTGACCTGCCTCGGCAAGGTGATCGGCGCCGGCCTTCCGGTCGGGGCGTTCGGAGGACCCAGAGCCGTCATGTCCGTGCTCGCGCCGGAGGGGCCGACCTACCAGGCCGGAACCCTGTCGGGGAACCCGCTGGCGACGGCGGCCGGGCTCGCCGCGCTGGCCGAGCTCGCTCGCCCCGGGACCTACGAACGACTCGAGGCGACGGGTGCGGCGCTCGAGGCCGCGATCGAGGACTCCGGAGCACCGGTCGTCGTCAACCGGGTCGGCTCGATGCTGACGCCGTTCTTCGCGCCGGGCCCGATCACCGACTACGCCTCGGCGACGCGAGCCGACACGGATGCCTTCGGCGCGTTTGCGCGCGCGCTGCTCGAGCGCGGCGTGTACCCGCCGCCGAGCCAGTTCGAGGCGTGGATGGTCTCGCTGGCTCACGAGGAGGCGGATCTCGAGCTGACCCGGCGGGCCCTGGCCGAGGCGGCGGCGTGAGCGAGGCGATCGCCAGCGAGCCACAGCTCGCCCCGCACCTGGTCTCACCGGCGCCGCCCCCGCTGCTCGCGACGGCGGTCATTCCCCCGCTGCGAGAGCGGGAGGCCGAGGGCCTCGACCTGATCCTGGAGGGGTTCCTGCTGCACCACGGCTCGCCGAGGCTGCTCGACATCCCAGACGGGGGCCGGCGCGTGCTCGCCGGCGACTACTGCTACGCCCAGGGCCTCGCTCGCGTGACCGAGGCGGGCGACCTGTTCGTGATCGACCTGCTGTCAGCGCTGATCTCGGAGGGCTCCGGGCTGGTCGCCCGCGGAGAGCGGGAGCCGCTCCCGCACATCTGGGCCGGGACCACGCAGGCGATCGCCGATCCCGGGCTCGCGCCGTCCCTGTCCGCCGCCATCGCGGCGCAGCGGGCCGGGGACTCGGCGCCGCTCGTCTCGCTCGGGCAACGGTTCGATCGGATCGACCAGCTGTCGGAGGTGCTCGCAGCATGAGCCGCGCGTTCAAGGACCTCGGTGAGTGGATCGCGGCCCTCGAGAAAGCCGGCGAGCTCGTCCGCGTCAGCGCGCAGGTCGACCCCGCGCTCGAGATCACCGAGATCGCGGACCGGGTCGTGAAGGCGCAGGGCCCGGCGTTGCTCTTCGAGAACGTCACCGGCTCGGACATGCCCGTCCTGATCAACCAGTTCGGCTCGCACCGGCGGATGTGCATGGCGCTCGGCGTGGACGGCTACGACGAGGTCGGCGAGCGCATCGGCGAGCTCATCGACCTGCAGCCGCCCCAGGGGATCGTCGACAAGGTGAAGGCCCTCGGCAAGCTCCGCGAGCTGGCCTCGTTCGGCGCCAAGACCGTGCGCACCGGGCCCTGCCAGGAGGTGTGGGTCGAGCCGGCCGACCTCGACCGCGTCCCGATCCTGACCTGCTGGCCCGACGACGGCGGCCCGTTCATCACGCTGCCGCTCGTCTTCAGCACCGACCCGCGAACCGGTGCCCGCAACTGCGGCATGTACCGCATCCAGAAGCTCGACGGCCGCACGGCGCTCATGCATTGGCAGATCCACAAGGACGGCGCCGCGCACCTGCGTGACTCGAGTGGCCGCGTGCCGGTCGCGGTCGCGATCGGCAGCGACCCCGCCGTGACGTACTCGGCCAGCGCGCCGCTGCCGCCGGGAATCGACGAGATGGCGTTCGCCGGGTTCCTCCGCGGCAAGCAGGTCGAGATGGTGAGGTGCCGGACCGTCGACGTCGAGGTGCCCGCGACCGCCGAGATCGTGCTCGAGGGCTACGTGGACGCGAACGACCTTCGGCCCGAGGGACCCTTCGGCGACCACACCGGCTTCTACACGCCGGTCGACGACTACCCGACATTCCACCTGACGGGCATGTCGATGCGCAAGCAGCCGACCTACGCGACGACGATCGTCGGACTGCCCCCGATGGAGGACTTCCAGCTGGGCAAGGCGACCGAGCGGATCTTCCTCCCGCTGATCAAGACCACCCTGCCCGACCTCGTCGACATGAACCTCCCGCTGGAGGGGGTGTTCCACAACTGCGCGATCGTGTCGGTCGAGAAGCGCTACCCCGGCCACGCCAAGAAGCTGATGTCGGCGATCTGGGGGATGGGCCTGCTCTCGCTCAGCCGATGCGTCGTGGTGGTCGACCACGACGTCGACGTCCAGGATCTGTCGGCGGTCGCGTTCCACGCCTTCTCGAACGTCGATGTCGGTCGCGACATGCTCGTCGTCGAAGGTCCGGTCGACGCCCTCGACCACGCCGCCCCGTACTTCGCATACGGATCGAAGGTCGGCTTCGACGCCACCCGCAAGTGGGACGGCGAGGGCGTGGTGCGCCCATGGCCCGACGAGATCCGCATGAGCGACGAGATCAGGGCCCAGGTCGACCGGCGCTGGCCCGAGCTCGGCATCCGGCTCGGGGACACTCGACGGACCGATTGACGGCCTCTCGGCGGCCCATTTGAAGGCGATATCCGTCGAGATTGTCCGCACATCGGGACATCCGACACCACGGCCCACGTTGAACCTGCGGGGCCCGTCGGATTGAATCCCCGATCGCAGGGGGCAATGGGCCCGCTGCGACCGACCCGGAGGTCCAGTGAGTGCCTGAGGGCGATGGGCGCAAGCCCGAAGACGGAGGCGTGCCACCCGGCGACGACGCGAGCCCCGAGGGCGCCGCTCGCTACCAGGGCCCGCGCGCGACCGAGGTCGAGGCTCCAGCGAAGGATCCCGAGAAGGACCCGAGCTACATCACGCGGACGCGGTTCATGACCGGCGTGGCGATCGCCGCCGGCGGCGTGATGACCGCGGCGATCCTGGTTCCGGTCGTCGGCTTCGCGGTCGCCGACAACTTCGACTCCGAGCCGGCGCGTTGGGTGGATGCCGGCCCGATGAGCGACTTCCCCGAGGGCGAGACCTCGTCGATCGCGATCTCGGGCCCCGACCCCGAAGCCGACCGCCGCGCGTTCGTCCGGTTCCGCGACGGCGAGATCGTCTGCATCTGGAACCGGTGCACGCACCTCGGATGCCCGGTGTCCTACTCGCCGGGTGGAGACGTCTTCGCGTGCCCGTGCCACGGTGGCGCCTACAACAGCGTCGGCCAGGTCACGGCGGGCCCGCCGGTCCGCCCGCTCGATCGCTTCGACTGGAAGGTCGTGACCGCCGATGGCGAGGACGTGGCGACCCGTCTCGACCCCTCCGGCCTGCGCGACGTCTCACCGGACGATCGCCTCCTGATCGGCGTGCCGTACTCCCTGAACGACAGCCTCGAGATCTTCAAGCTGAAGGCGCCTGGAGAGCCGCTCGATGGCGTGCTGAAGAACCTCTACCCGCTCGGATGACCCCATGAGCACCGAGGCCACACCCCAGGATCAGGAAGACCGCACCGCGCGGGCAGCCAAGGACATCGGGCCGACCGGTCCGATCACCAAGGCGACCGACATGACGCTCGAGTACGTCGACGAGCGGACGAAGGTGGTCCCGGACGTCAAGTGGATGATGTTCCGGAAGATCCCGAAGGAGACGAGCTGGTTCCAGACGCTCGGCTTCACGGCGCTCGTGATCTTCGCGATGCAGGCCGTCACCGGGATCGTCCTCGCGATGTTCTACAAGCCGGACCCCGCCACCGCGTTCAACAGCATCGAGGTCATCACCGACGAGGTGACCTGGGGCTGGCTCGTCCGCGGGATGCACAAGTGGGGCGCCAGCGCCATGGTGATCGTGGTGTTCCTGCACATGGGCCGGGTCTTCTTCTTCGGCTCCTACAAGTACCCGCGGGAGCTCACCTGGGTCACCGGAGCCCTGCTCCTGGTCCTGACCATGTTCATGGCGCTCACCGGGTACCTCCTGATCTGGGACCAGAAGGCCTACTGGGCGACGGTCGTGGCGGTCAACATCACCGCGAGCGCACCGATCCTCGGTCCCTACGTCGCCGACATCCTGCGCGCCGGACCCGAGTTCGGGCCGAATACGCTCTCGCGCTTCTATTCGCTCCATATGCTCGTGATACCCGGTGCAATCGCGACGCTGATCGGGATTCACCTCTACCTGATCGCGCGCCTCGGGATCTCGGAGCCGCCCTACTCCAAGCGGCTCATGAAGGCCCGGCGCGAGGAAGAGGACGCGCGACGCAGAGCCGCACGGGAGCAGCTGCCGCACGGCCGCAAGCCCGTGCCGGCGCCGGGTACGACGCCGCAGCGTGAGCCGGTCACCGCCGACGGTGGAGGCTCCTCGTGAAGCGCTCTCAGAAGCTCGCCTACAAGCGGGAGTTCGAGGCCTCCAAGAAGGACGGCAAGCCGTTCTTCCCATACGCGGTCGCCCACGACCTGATCGTCGCCACCGCGACGCTCGGCGTGGTGATCGCCTTCGCGGTGATCTTCCGGGTGGAGATCGGCGAGCCGGTCAACCCCGCGACCACCGACTTCGTGCCGCGGCCCGAGTGGTACTTCTTCTTCCTCTTCGAGCTCCTCAAGATCTTCGAGGGCGAGGACGCGCTGACGCCGGTGATCATGGCGACGTTCATCGTCCCGAACCTCCTGATGGTGCTCCTGATCATCTGGCCGTTCATCGATCGCGGACCGGAGCGCAGGATCTGGCGCCGGCCCGTGTCGGTCGTGACCGCCATCGTGGTGATCTTCATGCTCGCCTACCTCACCGAGGAGGGCGCCAACTCGCCGGGTGGCGCGGTTGCCGCGGACGAGCTCGAGATACCCGGGATCGAGAACTTCCCCGAAGCCGAGGCCGGTTTCGAGCTCTATCTGCTCAATGGCTGCGCGAGCTGCCACATGATCAACGGGGTCGGTGCGCCCGGACCGGGGCCGGATCTCTCCAAGGAAGGCGAGAAGGGCAGGACCGACGAGTGGCAGATCGGCCACCTCAAGAACCCGCCCGAGTTCGTGCCCGGATCCTCGATGCCGGCGTTCACGAACTTCACCGATCAGCAGTACCAGGAGCTCGCGGTCTTCCTGAACGGTCTCGGAACCGACTTCAATTGATCCGCGCCGGGAGCCCAGCCGGCAGGGCTCCTCGGGTGCCTGTGGGCTCGGTCGCCACACCGCACTAGAGTCCCCTCTATGGAACGCGTCTTCCTCGGGGTGACGGGCGCGAGCGGGGCTCCGTACGCGGCGGTCGCTCTGCGCGGGCTGACGCGTGCCGGGTACGAGGTCGGACTCTGTGTCTCGCACGCCGGCGCGCATGTCATCAGCCACGAGCTTCAGCGAAACGGGCCCGACGAGCCGCCGAACGCCGGCGTCGTCGTCGACGAGTTCGTCCGCGCGCACGCGGACCCCGCAGGCGACGTGCGGCTGCTCGGACTGCAGGAGATGACCAGCCCGTTCGCATCGGGGTCGGCCAGGACCAAGGGCGCGCTGATCGTGCCGTGCTCGGGGAGCACGCTCGGCGCGATCGCACACGGAACCGGACGCAACCTGATCCATCGCGCCGCGGACGTGATGCTGAAGGAGCGCCGGCCGCTGGTGCTGGTTCCGCGCGAGACGCCCGTGAGCTCGATCCAGCTCGAGAGCATGCTCACGCTGACCCGAGCCGGCGCGGTGGTCCTTCCGGCGGCGCCGGGCTTCTACCACCTGCCGGACCGCATCGACGACCTCGTGAACTTCGTCGTCGGCAAGGCGCTCGACCATCTCGGGGTCGAGCACGACCTGCTCGAGCGATGGGGCGAGCAGCAACCGGGGCTGGCGTCGTGAGCACCGATCTCGCGGACGCACGGTCCGGGGAGCTCCCGCCAGACCAGGTGCGGGCGATGTTCGATCGCATCGCGCCGCGCTACGACCTGCTGAACCGCGCGATGACGATGGGGCTCGATCGCAGCTGGCGCCGTCAGGCGGCCGCCCTCGCCGACCTCGCAGCCGGTGATCGGGCGCTCGACGTCTGCACCGGTACGGGTGACCTCGCGCTCGAGCTGGCGGCGCGGACGACGGCGAAAGGTCAGGTCGTCGGACTCGACGTCAGCCCCGAGATGCTCGAACGGGCCCGCGAGAAGGCGAGCGCCCGCGGCGACGACGTGCGCTTCGAGGTCGGAGACGCGACCGACCTGCCCTACGCCGACGACGCCTTCGATGCCGTGACCGTCGCGTTCGGCGTCCGCAACCTGGCGTCGCTCGATCGCGGACTGGCCGAGATGGCCCGCGTCGTCCGTCCGGGCGGACGCATGGTGGTCCTCGAGATCAGCACTCCGCGGCGGCTTCAGCACTTCTACCGGCTGTGGTTCGACCGGCTGGTCCCCGCGCTCGGCGCGACGCTCGGGCGGGATGGCGCCGCCTACAGCTACCTTCCCGCGTCCGTGCGACGGTTCCCCGATCCGGCCACGCTGGCCGAGCGAATGCACGACTCCGGTCTCGGCGACGTCCACTGGAGGCCGCTCGCCGGCGGGATCGTGACGCTGCACTGGGGACGAGTCCGATAGCGTCGACCGCCCCCACACCGGCCCGCCTTCGCACCTTCCGGCCCCTGCTGGGCGCCTGCGAGCGACGCCTCACCGAGGCCGTCGCCGGTGGCGTTCCCGAGGTGGCCGAGCCCGCGCTCGAGACGCTGGCCGCGGGCGGCAAGCGCGTTCGACCGCTGCTCGTCTTCTGCGCCGGCGCCGGCTCGGACGCGAACGAGGAGCACCTGGTCTCGGCCGCCACCGCCGTCGAGCTGGTGCACATGGCCACCCTCGTTCACGACGACCTGATCGACGGGGCCACGATGCGGCGGGGACTGCCCACCATCGTCGACTCGCGCGGTGCCGAGGCGGCGATCCAGACCGGGGACTTCCTGTTCGCCTGCGCCTTCGCCGAGCTCACGCGGACGGGCTCGCCCCCGGCGGTCCGCGCACTCGCGCAGGCGGCCCTCGCCCTGTCGCAGGGCGAGATGGACCAGCAGCGCGCGGCCTTCGACCTCTCGCTCGGCGAGGATGCGTACATCGAGCGGTGCCGGCGGAAGACCGCGGCGCTGTTCGCGGTGGCCTGCCGGCTCGGCGCCGTCGTCACCGGAGCGAGCCCCGAGGCGACGGAGCGGCTCACCGCGTTCGGCGAGAACGTCGGCCTGGCATTTCAGATCTTCGACGACATCCTCGATCTGGCGGGGGCACCCGCCACGACCGGAAAGCGGCGCGGCGCGGACCTTCGCGATGGCACGGTCACCCTCCCCGTGATCCTCGCGCTGGGGATCGAGCCCCGGCTCGCGCGCGAGGTCGAGGCCGCTCGCGCGGGATCCGACCTGGAGGCGCTGTGCGACCGGCTCGCTCAGCACCGTGGGCTCGAGCTGGCCCGGACGCGCGCGCTCGAGTTCGTGGCCGCGGCCCGAGACTCGCTCGACGGCGACATCGGCGGCGCCGATGGTGTGGCCATGCTCGCGGTCGCCGACGCGGTGGTCGACCGCTACCAATGAGCATCGCCGCATCCGATCTGGCCGCCATCGTGGCGGCAACCGACCCCGTGAGCGCCGCCGCCCGGGTCCCGAGCACGGGCCCGCGGGTGATCACGTGGTCGCGCACTCCAGCGCCGAGCGATTGGCTGATCGACCACGAGACCGAGGGCGCCATCTCGGCCCACGCCGAGGCACACGCGAAGGGACGGCCGAGCGAGGCGCTCGTGATCTACGGCGACGCGCGCGAGCCCGGCGTCGTCGCGGACCGCCTGATCGCGCTGGGGGCGCTCGCCGCCGAGACCGGCCTGCTCAAAGCAATCGTGTTGCGACCGGAAGGCGGCGGATCCGCACGCCCAGCCTCGTGGGGGTACGAGGACCTGTCCGTCGTCACGGCCGCCCGGCTGGCGGCACCCGAGGTCCCGTGGATTCGCCCGGACTGGCGCACGCTCGGCCGCCACGCCTGCCAGGTCGCGGTCGCCTTCGGCGCCACCGACTGGCTCATCCCGCCCGACGATCCGGCGGACCCGTCGCTGCTCGCCGGGGCGGTTGGCGCCGAGGCGGTGGCGCGATGACCGCGCTGCGCGTCGGCCGAATCGCCGACCTCAACATGTACCCGCTCTACCACGGGCTCGAGCGGGCGGTCACGCCACGGCTGGCGTTCACGGACGGGCGCCCCGCGGCGCTCAACCGGGCGCTGCTCGACGGAGCGCTCGACGTGTCGGCGGTCTCGAGCATCGAGTGGGCCCGAAACGCCAAGGCGCTCTCGCTGCTTCCGGTTGCGTCGATCACGGCAGCGGGTGCCGTCGACTCGATCCAGCTCTTCTCGCGCGTCCCGTTCTCGGACGTCCGCTCGGTCGCCGTCACGACCCACAGCGCGACATCCGTCGCGCTGCTGCGCATCCTCCTCGGGCCCGAGCTGCCACCGTTCGACGAGCTCGACAGCGATCTCCCCGACGCGCTCACCAGGTACGACGGGGTGCTCCTGATCGGCGACGACGCCCTGCTCGGACTCCGCTCCGGTGTCGCGCCCTACGCGACCGACCTCGCGCAGCGCTGGCGAGAGTGGACCGACCTTCCCATGGTCTTCGCCGTCTGGGCGGCCCGGGCCGAGACGGCCGCCACGCGCACGGAGGATCTGGCGGCGCTCAGCGCGGTGCTGACCGACGCCCACGAGCGGTTCGCCGCCGATCCCGAGCCGGTCGTGGTCGCCGCCGCGGATCGCTACCCGTTCGCAGAGGACTACGTCCGCGAGTACCTGGGACGGCTGCGCTTCGGCTTCGGACACGACGAGCGCGCGGGCCTGGTGCGCTTCCTGGACGAATGTCGGCAGATCGGGCTGCTCGACGACGTCGTTCCGGTCGCGGCGTAAGATCGGCGTCATGGCGACGGTCGCACCCAACCGAGTCGACGACATCCTCGAGCGCGCGGGCCAAGGAGCGCGCATCACCGACGAGGAGGCCGTCGAGCTGCTCGCCTCGCGCGACCTGATCCGGGTGGGCCAGGCGGCCGCGGCACAGCGGGCGCGCCAGACCGACGACGGCGAGGTCACGTTCATCATCGATCGGAACGTGAACTACACGAACTTCTGCGTGACGGACTGCGACTTCTGCGCGTTCTACCGGCGGCCGATGGACCCGGAGGGATATGTCCTTCCCAAGACGGTGATCTTCCGCAAGATCGAGGAGACCCTCGAGCTGGGCGGCACCGCGCTGCTCCTGCAGGGCGGGCACCACCCGGGGCTGCGGATCGAGTGGTACGAGGACCTCTTCTCCGACATCAAGGCGCGCTACCCGATCCACCTGCACGCGCTCTCGCCCTCCGAGGTGCTCCACATCGCGCACGTCTCGAAGCTCGACCTGGACGAGACGATCGGTCGCCTGCGCGCCGCCGGGCACGACTCCATCCCCGGGGGCGGCGCCGAGATCCTGGTCGACCGGGTGCGGGAGGAGATCGCACCGCGCAAAACCACGAGCGACGAGTGGCTCGGCGTCATGCGCGCGGCTCACGAGCAGGGCATGAGCAGCACGGCCACGATGATGTACGGCACCGTGGACACCTGGGAGGACCGGATCGAGCACCTGCGCCGCCTCCGCGAGGTGCAGGACGACACCGGGGGCTTTCGCGCATTCGTCTGCTGGAGCTACCAGTCCGGTGGGGGCAGCGCGCGGGGTGACGACCACGTCCCGACGACGTCGGCGGACTACCTGATGATGCTGGCGGTCAGCCGGATCTACCTCGACAACTTCGAGCACTTCCAGTCGTCGTGGGTCACTCAGGGCCTTCGCATCGGCCAGCTCGCGCTGGCCTTCGGCTGCGACGACATGGGCTCGATCATGATCGAGGAGAACGTGGTGCGCGCCGCCGGCACCGCATTCCGCCTCGACACCGAGCGGATGGTCGCCGCGATCGAGGCGACCGGCCGCCGCGCGGTCCAGCGCGACACGCTGTACCGCCCCGTCAAGCGCTTCTAGCTCGGCGTCTCGCCCTCGTAGGGGAGGCCCTCAGCGGCCCACCCGATGATCCCGCCCTCGAGGTTGGCGACCTCGCCGTGCTCACCCTGGGCGTTCAGGTGATCGGCGACGCGCGCGCTGCGGCCACCGCTTCGACACAGCATCACGAGCTCGGTGTCGGTCGGCAGCTCGTCGATCCGCTCGAGCAGCTCCGACATGGGAATCAGGGGGACTCCGTCGATCCGAGTCGTGTCGTGCTCGAGCTGCTCGCGCACGTCGATGATCACGACCTCGCCGGCGACCCACTTCGCGTGGGCCTCCTTCGGTGAGTAGTCGACCGCCATCGGCGCCGAGGCTAGCAGCGGGATCGGGATCGGAGGTGGCCAGGCGACCGGCGAGCGCGCTCGAGGCGCCGATTGCCACCGCAAAGACAAGGGCGAAGTCGCTCAAGGGTCAGCGCTCCCCGCCGATAGAGAGGGCAGTCCCGCCCCGACCTGCGGCGGGCGCCCACACGAGAAGCGAGCAGATGAGCGACGAGTCCACAGAGCACTTCACGCTGCCAGACGGCCGAGTGGTGCGGGTCTTCCCGGCGAGCCAGCCGGCTCGACCCGAGCACCCGGGGATCGAGGAGCCTCCGCCCTGCGAGGACACGCCCCAGGTCTGTCCGAGCTGCAGCGGACAGCTCGTCTACCCGGTGTCGTGGGAGGAGCGCGTCGGTGACACGTGGAAGCTCAACCTCCGCTGCCCCGACTGCGAGTGGCGTGGCTCCGGTGAGTTCGGTCAGCGCATCGTCGAGGCGTTCGACGACGTCCTGAACGACGGCACGGAGGCGATGCTCAACGCCCTGCGCTCAGCCTCGCGGGCCAACATGGAGGCCGATGTCGAGCGGTTCATCACGGCGATGAACGGCGGCGAGATCGAGCCCATGGATTTCTAAGCCCGATCTTCGAGAGCAGACCGCTCTCGGTGGGCGCTCACTTCACGGACAACCGGACGGTCTGGGTCGTCCGGACCCAGCTGCGTCCTCTCGCGCCAACACCTGCGACCGGTTGGCGCTCGGCGCCAACCGCTCTCGGTGGGCGCTCACTTTTTCTCGAACTCGCGGTGGAACGCGCTCGCCGTGGGACCGTCCTGACCCAGGTACTTCCCTGAGTACGCCTCGTCGACCGCGGTCGTGAGCTGCAGGAACGAGATCTGCCCGATGGGCATGCCCGGATAGATGGTGATCGGCAGGTTGGCCACGTTCGACAGCTCGAGCGTGATCATCCCGTCCCAACCCGGGTCGATGTAGCCGGCGGTCGAGTGGATCAGGAGCCCGAGGCGACCCAGGCTCGACTTGCCCTCGAGCCGAGCCACGAGATCGTCGGGGATGACGATGCGCTCGAGGGTCGAGCCGAGGACGAACTCTCCCGGGTGGAGCATGAACGCCTCGCCCTCGGCGACCTCGACCAGCTCGGTGAGGTCGTCGGCCGGCTGGCGCACGTCGATGTAGGGCTGCCGGCTGTTGTGGAAGACGCGGAACGCGTTGCTGACGCGGACGTCCACCGACGACGGCTGGACCAGGCTGCTGTCGTACGGGTCGATGACGAGCCGCCCGGCGGCGAGCTGCTCGCGGATAGTTCGGTCGGAGAGGACCATCGCCGGCCGAGGCTATCCCATTCGACGGGCGTCCTCGGAGGCTCGACGATCGCCTTCTCGGCTACGGTGTGGCAGTGAGCGACGCCCGCGCCTTTGCGGTTGACATCGAGCAGACGGACGAGCTGGTGGCCGAGGTCTCCGACGCGAGAGCTCGTGGGGCGGTGCCCGACGTCCTGATCGGCGATCTCCTCGTCGGGGACGGCCCGATCGACGCGCTCGACGTGGTCGACGTGACCCCGTCCGAGCTCGCCCAGCTGACGTCCGGAACGCGGCTGCCGCGCTGGGTGATCGCCAAGAACCCCCTGTCGGACGGGTTCGTCCAGACCAAGGCGCTGATGCGCGACTCGAGCCTCACCACCGTGTGCGAGGAGGCCGCCTGCCCGAACATCGGCCGGTGCTGGGCCCGCGGGACCGCGACGTTCATGATCGCCGGAGCCAACTGCACCCGGGGCTGCAGGTTCTGCAACGTGGCTACCGCGCGCCCGGTGGGTCCGCCCGATCCCGACGAGCCCCGCCGAGTGGCCGAGGCAGCGGCCGAGATGGGGCTCTCGTTCGTGGTCGTCACCGCGGTCGCCCGCGATGACATGCCTGACGGCGGGGCCGCCCACTTCGCGGCGACCATCCGGGCGATCCGCGAGCGGCTTCCCGAGTGCCGGGTCGAGGTCCTGATCCCGGACCTTCGCGGATCCTGGGACGCGCTCGACGCCATCCTCGATGCCCGCCCCGACGTGCTGAACCACAACACGGAGACCGTGCCGCGGCTCTACCAGCTCGTTCGCCCGGGAGCCCGCTACGAGCGGACGCTCGAGCTGCTGGCCCGCTCGGCGTCGAGCGGCCTTCCGACCAAGAGCGGCATCATGGTCGGGCTCGGCGAGGAGCTGGGGGAGATCCGCGAGGTCTTCAGCGATCTCGCGGGGGTCGGCTGCGAGCTCGTGACGGTTGGGCAGTACCTGCGCCCCTCGCCGGCCCACCTCCCCGTCACCCGCTACTACGCGCCGGCCGAGTACCCCGCGCTTGCGGCCGACGGTGAGCGGCTCGGGCTCGGCCACGTCGAGGCCGGACCACTCGTGCGGTCGAGCTTCGAGGCCGATCGGGTCGCCGACGCGGCGGCACGCCCCCTCCTCGCCTGATCGCTCCGGGCGTCAGCGCCGACGTGGGCGCCTCGGGCTCAGCCAGATCCCCGCGACGCCTCCGACCACGCAGCCGCCGACGGCCCAAACTGCGGTGATCACCCCCGCTTGCGATCCCGACTCCGAGAACTCGGGGGCATCGGGGCCGCCGAGCTGCGAGATGACGTTCGCCAACAGGATGAAGACCGCGAAGATCGCGTAGCCGAACGCCGCTCCCAGCACGGCATGCAGGACCGGCCGACGCGGAGCTCGGGTCGCGGCGATCGCGCCGGCGACGACGAACGCGATTCCCACGACGACGTCTCGGGCCGTCGAGCCCAGCGCAAGCCCGATCATGAGGCCGATCGCGCCCGCCAGCCCACCCCAGGCCGAAGCGAGGAAGCTGAGAGAACGTGGGGGGGCGGCCAGCGCCGTTTCTGTCACAGCAAGATCTGCCAGGAGGAGCTACGGGCGTGCCGCGTCCGCCGATGCTCATCGGCGGCCGACCCTCCCACTTGGCCATGCTACCGTGCGCACGGAAGGCCGATTCGGAGGTCCATTCGTGCCCTTCAACATCGGGCCGCTACAGCTCGTTCTGATCCTGCTGATCCTGCTGGTGATCTTCGGCGCCAAGCGGTTGCCCGAGATCGGGCGGTCGCTGGGATCGAGCGCCCGCGAGTTCAAGGACGGAATCACGGGTGACGGCAAGGCGAACGAGCCCCCGTCCGACTCAGCCAAGGCTGAGGTCGAGAGCGTCGAGGAGCTGGGAGACGGAGACACCGGCTCCACCTCCGGCGCTGACCACGCGGCCGAGCGCGAGAAACAGGAAACCAAGACCTAGTCGGCCGATCGCCCTCCCCGGGTGAGCTGACCGAGCGCGTGGCGAGAACCGAATGCTGGCGGGCACGTTGGGTGCTGCCCGTCACCGCTGACCCCATCCGCGATGGCGCGGTCGCGTTCCGCGACGGGACGATCGTCGCGTGCGGCCCCGCGGAGGACGTCGCGCGAGCGCACCGGGACATCCCTCAGGTGGACCTCGGCGACGCCGTGATCTGCCCGGGGTTCGTCGACTGCCACTGCCACCTGGAGTGGAGCCTGCTCGGTGGGCTGCTCCGCGCGGGAGCGTTCACCGACTGGCTCGCGCAGATGCTCCCGATCCGGGGGCGCTATGGGGACGATACGCACACGATCGCCGCGCAGCTCGGAGCACTTCGCTGCCTCGAGCACGGAACGACGACGGTGGCCGACAGCGGCCCGACCGGCGCTGGCGTCGGCGCCCTGCACGAGGCCGGCCTGCGCGGGGTCGTGGCGCTCGAGGTGGTCGGGCGCGAGGTCGGACCCGACGCCACGGCCTCCGCGGAACGGACGGCGGAGCGGCTTGCCGAGCTGGAGCGCGCATCGAACGAGCGCGTCTCGATCGGCCTGGCGCCGCACGCCCCGTATTCGGTCGGTCCCGGGCTCTGGGAGGCGCTGGCGGCAGACGCGACCGCGGCAGGGCGCTGGTGGACGAGCCACGTCGCCGAGTCGGCCGCGGAGGTGCGGCTCCTCGACGACGGATCGGGCCCGATGGCAGAGCTGTTCGACTCGGCCGGCATCGAGCCGGGACGGTGGTCCGCGCCGCCCGGAAGCTCGCCGGTCGCTCGTCTGGACGCACACGGAGCGCTCGATCAGCTCGACCTGGCGGCGCACGGCGTGCAGCTCGCGACAGGCGACGCGGCGACGCTGGCGGACCACGACGTCGCCGTCGCCCACTGCCCGCGCTCCAACGCGTTTCTCGAGTGCGGCGCGGCGCCGCTGCGCACGCTCGCGGACGCCGGCGTCGTGGTCGGGCTCGGCAGCGACAGCCCCGCAAGCGGCGGCGCCTACGACATCCGCGCGGAGGCCAGAGCGGCCCGGGCCGGCGCCACCGCGGACTCGAGCTCCCCGCCGAGCTGGGACCAGCTGCTCGAGATGGCGACACACGCCGGCGCCCGCGCACTCGGCCTCACAGACGTCGGAGCGCTGGAGGTGGGTGCGGCCGCCGATCTCGTTGCGATCGAGCCACCGGGCGACAGCCGAACCGATGCCGACCCGGCCCGCTCGCTCTTCGACGCCGACGCCCCAGTCGTGCGGGTTGCCGTCGCCGGCAGGACGCTGCTCGAGCGCTCCGGTCCCGTCGCGCTCGACGCCTGTTCCATCGTCTCCGAGGCCGATCGGGAGCGGGCAGGGCTCCGCTAGCATCACCTCGTGCTGCTGGATCAGAAGCGAACCAAGCGCATGGTCCAGGTTGTGGCCATCCTGACCTCGATCGCCTTCATCGGCGTCATCTTCATCGTGGTCGGCTTCATCGTCTTCGGCGGGGGCGGGAGCAGCTCCCAGAACCCGGATCTGCGCGAGATCGCCCAGGAGCAGATCGACGCAGATCCGCAGAACCCTCAAGGGTGGGCCGCCCTCGCCACCGCGGAGATCCAGGACGGCAACACTGAGGAGGCGGTCGAGGCCGCCCAGCAGGCGGTCAAGCTCGATCCGAACGACTTCGACCTCACGCAGACGCTCGTGGTCGCCCAGCGCAACGCCGGAGACCTGCCGGGGGCCGTCGAGTCGCTCCAGGCCTTCACGAAGGCCAACCCGCAGAACGCCGACGGCTTCGTGGTCCTCGGGCAGTTCGCAGATCAGGCCGGCCAGACCAACCAGGCACGGCTGGCGTACCAGCGATATCTCCAGCTCTCGCCGGACGGCGTCCTCGCCGCCGACGTGCGAGACCGGCTCGAGGGCATCGCCGACGGAGAGCCACCCCCAGCCGCCGCGCCCACACAGGCGGACGGGGGCTAGCGTCCCTCCCGAGCCCCTGCGGGCTCGGGGTCTTGCGACAGCTGGCTAAGATGCCCGTGGGCCGTTAGCTCAGCTGGCAGAGCAGGGGACTCTTAATCCCAAGGTCGTAGGTTCGATCCCTACACGGCCCATTCTCGAGAAGCCGTTCTACGAGAGGCCGTCGTCGCTACCGGCTCTCGCGCCTCTACCGCCGACGGTGCGCGATCCTCGCCGTGTTCGCCACCACCCTGGCGCACGCGATACCCAGAGGTCGCCTCCAAGAGCTTGATGGCGAGCCGCACGAGTCGGCGACGAGCGTCGATAGCCTCTCGGGGAACCCAGCTATCGCCACCCCTGACACCAGCCACGAGGGGAATCGGTGACGGACTCCGCCCCAATCCTCGAAGAGATCTCGGCCATCGCCGAGGACGCCTACGTCTACGCGTTCCCGATGCTCATGGGTTACCGCTACGCGTTCGGTGCGTTCATCGTCCCCACCTCTCCCGGCTACCGCGGACCACTCAACACATTCACGGGAGAGCCCATCACCCTCGGCCCGAGCTTTCGGGACGTCATCACACCGAACGCCGATACGCCGTACTCACTCGCAACTGTCGACCTACGCGCCGAGCCGATCGTCCTCGAGGTCCCCGCGGTCCGAGACCGGTACTACGTCATGCAGATCGAGGATCTCTTCGGGCAGAACGCACACTACGTCGGCTCTCGGGCAACGGGCCAGGAGGCCGGGCGTTACGCGCTCGCCGGACCCGCGTGGAGTGGAGAAGTCCCGAGCCAGGTCGACCGCGTGCTCCCTCTCGAGACCAACCTCGCCTTCGTCATCGGTCGCACGCAGCTCCTCGGGCCCGACGACGACCGCTTGGGCGACGTCATGAGCGGCTACCGGCTGACGCCGCTGTCCGCGCTCACGGGAGCAGGTGCACCGAGCCCGGCAGCACTCGTGGACTGGCCCGCCTGGGACGATGCCGCGTCACGCGACGAGCGGTTCATCGGGTACTTGAACGTCCTGCTCGACTGGTGCCGACCGCCACCGCAATCTGAGCAGGAGCTGCTGGAGCGGTTCTCGAGGATCGGGATCGGGCCGAGGCGTCCCTTCGAGGCCGAGGCGCTCGGGGCAGAGAGTCGTGACGCCATCCGCTCGGGAGTCGAGTCGGCGCGGAGCAAGATCGCCGATCGTGCCAAGCACCTGGGTCGGACGGTCAACGGGTGGACCGCATCGGACGCCTTCGGAGATCGCGTCTTCTTCGGTGGCGACTACCTGTTGCGGGCAGCGGGTGCCATGGCGGGCTGGGGGGGCAACGATCGCGCCGAGGCGTCGTACCCACTCACCCGAATCGACTCGAAGGAGCAACAGCTCGATGGCAGTCGCCGCTACACGCTTCGGTTTGCCACCCCACCGCCGGCGAAGGCCTTCTGGTCGGTCACGCTCTACGACACGTCCTACGACGGGGTCGCCGGGTACCTCGTCGACAACCCGATCGACCGATACCTGATCAACTCGACGACCCAAGGCCTCGTCCTCGGCGACGACGGATCGTTGACGATCCACATCCAGAACACGCGACCCGACGACGCCGTCGCCGCGGCGAACTGGTTGCCTGCGCCGACCGGGCCCTTCTACCTCGCGCTCCGGATCTACTGGCCCGAGCCGGCGGCCCTCGATGGACCCTGGGAGCCGCCGCCGGTGGTGCCAGAGCCGAAGTAGGTCCAGATGGGTTCGGTCCCGCCCTCCGACCCCTAGCTGGCGGCGGCCCAGTGGGTCTCGACGCGCGCGGCGCTCAGGACGGAGTTGTAGACCGCCACCTCGTCGACGACGCCGTCGAACTGGCGCCCGCTGCCCGACGCGACGCCGTCGTGGAACTCGGTGCCTCCGTTGAGCGCCCCGATGCCGATGTCGCCGCCGTGGGAGGCCAGGACGAGGCCGTCCGTCTTGGTGGCGGTCCCGACGGCAGTCCCGTCGACGTACATCGTCATCAGGTTGCCGGTTGCGTCGAGAGCCACGACAACGTGGAACCGCGTCCCGGTGGTGACGGGCGCGGTGATCTGGAGGGGATTGCTCCAGTTGTTGCCCTTCGACCAGGCGCGCCCGTAGAGCGTCGCGCCGTCCAGGTAGATCGCGAGGCCGTTCGTGCCGCCGCCCTCCTCCCAGAGCACCTGGCGACCGCTCAGCGAATCGGCCGAGAACCAGAGCTCGACGGATCGCTGGGCCTGAGTCGAGGTGTTGATGTCGCTCGAGTCCGGGATGCTGACCCAGTCATTGGCGCCATCGAGGTCGACGGCGGTGTTCGGATCGCCGACGAGGAGCCCCGGCACCCCGAGGGTGGGCGAGCCCTGATAGGTCCCGGAATGGGTGAGCAGCTCGTCCGCCGCCGGCGGGTAGGCACCACCACCGCCGCCCGTCCCGACGACGCTGAGATCGTCGACGTAGAACTGGTGGCCACCGTGGACGACGACCCGGTCGTAGCTGGCGAACGTGGCGTCGGTCGCGCTCGCCTGGCCGAGCTGGGTGCCCAACGAGTCGTAGGCCGTCGCGACGATCGAGCTCCCGTTGCGCACGAGCGTCACGCGGTACCACGCGTCCTCGGGCGGGTTCATCGGCACGGCCGTGGTGATGCGGGTCGCCGCGCCGGCGAGTCGGCGGTCGATGAAGATGCTGTTGGAGTTGTGGTCGATGCCGAACGAGTACCCGCTGAAGGCGCCGCTCTCGACACCGACCCGGGTCTGGTTCCCGCCCACCCAGCCGGTGGGCCGATAGGTCCAGAGCTCGAGCGTCCAGTCGTTGCCGACGGTCCCCCCGATGCTCTTCCAGCCACCGTTGGGGTCGTTGTTGGACGTCTTGATGCCGCTCTGGCTCCCACTCCGGGCGACATCGCTCGACCCGGCAAACGTGCCGGCGAGATAGTTGGTCCAGCCCGAGAAGGTCTCGAAGTCGTCGAAGAAGTTGACCGACCCGCCGGCGGGTGGTTGCTCTCCGAGCCGCCAGTAGGCCACCGGCAGGTCGGCGAGGGCCTCGTCGCGGTACGGGTTGTAGAGGCTCTTGGATGCCTCGAACGACGTGGCGGTGGCCGTCGTGCCGCTGAAGAACGCCGCGCTCACGCCGATGATCGCGATGGCGGCGGCCGCGACGCCGAGGCCGGCGAACACGCCGACCGTTGCCGGCTTGGGCACGCCGGCCCGCCTGGGACGCGGCGTGTCGTTCTCGACCAACCCGGCACGACGGCGGGTGCGCGCGGGGAACAGCACCATCAGGAGCGCCCCGGCCGTCACGGCGCCCCACACGCCCAGGCGAAGCCAGTCCCCGCTCGTCAGCCAGACTCGAGGGAGTCCGAGCGCGGGGACGACGATCCGGCCCGCGCCGATGACCTCGTCCCGAGCGAGGGGGGTGGAGTCCCGGTCCCGGTTGGCGTCGCCCTTGGTGACGAAGCGACCGCCGTCGGCGACGTCGACGATGCGGTGGGTCACCACCCTGTCCGGCATGGCGGGGTCGCGGTAGGTGACGATGCCGCCCGGCCCGAAGGCCGCCTCGGGCGGACTGCGGTCCAGGAGAACGATGTCGCCGCGATCGATCGCCGGCTCCATCGAGCCGCCGTAGATCGCGATCGGGCTCAGGCCGAAGACCGACGGCGCGAACGTCCAGACGGTCAACCAGAGCAGCGCCAGGAAGTAGGTCACCGCGGCGAACTCGGCGAGGTGGTGCGCGCGCGAGGTCCACGCCAGCCTGCGACGCGGCGGAGGGCGAGCGGGCGGTATCGGCGCCGGAGTCGGGGTCATGGCGCGACGACGCCACGGCCCGGCGCGCCGAGCGGGCGGGCCGGGCCGAGCGCGGTGAGCTCCTGCGAGCGCCTAGGCGCTCTGGACCTCCCAGGTGAACGTCGCCGTGGCGTTGGTCCCCTGGGAAGAGTTCGGCGTGTCCGAGCCGAGCGTGACCCGGAACCGATAGGTGCGGGACGTCGAGCCGCCCGCCGGCGTGTAGCCGGTCGCGCCGTTGGCGTACGAGCTGTGCGCGGTGGCGAACGCGTTGAGGGTGTTGCTGGCGAAGACCGTCTGGCCCACCGTGAAGCCCGTGCAGTTTCCGAAGCCGCCGCCGGTGCCCTCGTCGACGACGACATCCAGATCACCCCCGAGCCCGCCGTCGGTGACGGATCCGTAGAGCTTCACGGCCGCGAGATCGAAGGTGCTCCCGGTGTAGTCGACTGTGATGCAGTTCTCGACGACATCACCCGGAACCATGTTGGCCGAGGTGAACATCGCCGATCCACCGTCGTTGTCGGTCAGCGTCACCGACCCGGCGGCCCAGCTGTTGCCGGCGTTGTCGGTGGTGTCGCTGAACGCCGCGGTCGACGTCTGGTAGACGAGCGCGCTGACGGCGACGAGCGACGCCATCGCGGCAACTCCAAGGCGCACGCCTTTTCGGTGGACGAAGCCCATGCAAGTCCCTTTCAGAAGGTGGCAGCCGAGACAGGCTGGGGAGAACCTGCGCGTCTATCGACACCTGAGCGTTGGACTTGAGCGTTACGCGCGCGTTTCGGCCCGGCGCTTGCTCACCCGGGCACTTTGCGCAATATCCCGATGGGAACGAGCTCCGTCAGGACGGAGCCGCGACCGGTGCGAGGCGAGGGGTTCAGCGCTGGCGCGCGAGCGATGCGGCGACGATGCCGCCGCCGAAGAACGCAAGAAGCGCGAGCGCGCCGCCAACCAGTACCGCGAGCTCCCACCGCCCCGACGCCCCGTAGGCGAGTGCTGCCCCGATGAGCGCCACGCCGAGGATCGCGACGAACACGACGCCGGCGATTCGCTGACCACGGTCGTAGTCGCGGCCGGAGGGCACCGCCACGCGTGTCAGGGGCCGACGATCTCGAGCTCGGTCGAGATGTCGAGTGCAGCGCGAAGCGAGCGGGCGACCCCGCACGCGTTGACGTGGTGCTCGTGGGCCCGCTCGGCCGCGGCACGCTTGTCGTCCGGTGCAACGAGGCGATACGCGACACGGACGTGGTGCATGACCATCACCCCGTCGTCGTCGATCTCGACATCGCCCTCCGCCACCGCCGACAGTCGGTCACCGGTCGCGTCGATGTCGCGGGCGGCGAGCGCCTGCCCGAACGTCCCGGTCAGGCACGCCGCCAATGCCCCGAGGACGTGGTCGAAGGTGCTCGCGTGCTCCTGATGCGGCCCCGTCGCCGGCATCCCGTAGAACTCGGCCTGCTCGCCGGGGACGCCGTAGGTCGACGTCTCACCGGTCGCCTCGAACGTCGCCTGGCGGACCGGCGGCCGCGCCCTCGTGATCCGGGATCTCACGACGCCGATCTGCGTTCCCTGGCTCTGGATCGCCACATGCCCTCCCGTCGTCGCCCGAGGTCGACCCGAGCCTAGCGGCCGACCGGATGCCGAACGGGCCGACCGGCGGCCGGCCCGCTCCGTCCCTCTACGGACTGACGTTCTGGCTCGAGATCCCCCCGGCCGCGATCCCGTCCTGGGTCAGCCCCGCCTCCAGGAGGGCGATGTTCAGATTGGACCGGCGCACCGCGGCCTGAGAGATCGCCTGGTTGGTCTCGAGCTGCTGCTGCGACAGCGTCACGGTTCCGCCCGATCCGCCGCCGGTCGGGACGGTGATCGGCGTCCCCGGACTCCCGGCCCCGAGGGCCCCGAAGCCGAGACCCGGGAGCAGGCTCGCGCTCGAGATCGCCCCGGCGCCGATCTGCGCGGCCGTGAGGCCGGCCGCGAGCCGATCCCGCACCGCATTCGAGCGCAACACCGCCGCCTGGGAGATCTTCTGGTTCGTCTCGAGCTGGGCCGCCGACAGCGTCACGGTTCCCCCGCCGCCGGTCTTCGACGGAACCGGAACCTGGTAGCCGGGCGCGTTCGACGGTGTCGACGGCCCCGCGGTCCCCGTGATCGGAACGCTCGACCCGAAGGCCGGCGCCCCGAAGGCCGCTCCCCGGAATGCCGACGCCGGGAGACCGCCCTCGAGCGCCGACAGCGCCCCGTTCGAGCGCAACACCGCCGCCTGGGAGATCTTCTGGTTGGTCTCGAGCTGCCCGGCGGTCAGCTGGATCTCACCGCCCGCGCCCGGACGACGGGTCGTCGCGAACACGCTCCCCAGACGGCTGCCCGAGGGCGCCGTGGAGTAGACAGCCGTCGCGTTGCTGTTCATGTCGAGGCCGACCCCGATCAGCGAGCGCACGCCGCTGCCGGGCAGATCGTCCTGGTTCTTGAAGCCGTTGGGGTTGATCGAGGAGCCCCACTGCGAGGTCAGGCTCGATCCGTTCGAGCGAACGAGGATCGTGTCGCCGGACTGACCGACGCCGAGCTTCCAGGTGCCGGAGGAGGGCAGCGTCTTGGTCGTCCATGTGCCGTCCGTGTAGCGGCGGACGGCGTAGCCCCACCCGGCACCGTTCGGCGTCTGCCCCAGCGCTGCGGCGTTGCCGACGAGGTCGAACCCTGCCGACGGCAACGGAGCGAGCTCACCGTTTCGGGCCGGGTACGAGCCGAACGGGATGCTCTCGGGGCTCCCCCAGCTCGTGTTCGTGTACCAGCGATACACGGGCGTCCCCGGGTTGCCGTAGAACGCCAGGGCGTTGCCCATCGGATCGACGGCCGTCGTCTCGACCGCTGAGCCGGTGCCGACCGCCTCGGGCGCGGTCCAGGTCGTCCCGTCCGAGGAGTACGAGGCGAACGCCTGGTCCGTGCTCTGGGTCCCCGTCTGCGCGTTCCAGGTCGCGACGTAGTCGCCCTGGCCGTTGCTCGACAGGTAGATGCCTTCCTGGAAGGTGAACGGCGCCGCGAGGGTCCCGAGCGTCGTACCGCCACCGAAGGCGGTGCCGTTCGCCGGCCAGGTGAAGATCTGGGCAGACTGGCTCCCGTTGAGGGGAGCGACCCAGCCGAGCACGAGGACGGAGCCGTCGGGTGCGACCGCGGGCCACTCGCCCGGGCTGGACGCCGTGCTCCAGCTGCTGTCGCTCGGGCCGCGGCGGGCGACGACGCTCTGGGTGCCCGCGCTCGACATGACCGCGGCGGTCCCGGTGGAGTTGATCGCCGCGCGCACGTAGCTCGGCTTGCCGCCCGTGGCCACCGTGAACGGCGTGCCGAACTCGTCGTCGTTCGGGCCGCGGTAGGCGGCGAGCGCCTTGCGATCTCCGTTCCACGCGGCGACCGCGGCGCCGTTCGGCGCCTCTGCGTAGCTCACGATCCCGTCGCCCTCGGAGCAGTTCGTGCAGACGGTCTGAGGCTCCGTCCAGTTCGCGCTCGCGGCCGCGGGAACGAGCGCGCCGACCGCAAGGGCCGCGATCGTGGCCCCGACCGCGCGACGGCGCACGCGTCTGCGTCGCTCGTCTCCGCCCCGGGACGTGGTGAAGGACGATCCGGTCCGACTCATGAGCGACGCTCCGTTCTCTCGGGTTCGCGGGGGACCCCCGCGCGCGACTCAGTTCCTGTGTCGGCGGCTCCGGCTCACTGTGGCGCCTGGCTCTGCTGCTGCTCGGCCGGCGCGCCGCCCAGCACCGGCGGGGGGGTGAAGGTCGGCGGCAGGCTCCCGATGAGCCAGTCCTCCCGGAGCAGGAAGAACCGCATCGGCTCGGGCTCGCCGTCGACGACCGCCTGTGTGTCGGCCCACGCCACCAGGCCGCCGGGCGCAAACGGCTGCGAGCCGTCGTCGGCAACCGTCGCGATCTCGTCCACCTGGAGCTCGACCGTGGGGTCCTTGCCCCCGTTCGCGTCGCGGATCACTGAGCCCTGCTGGCCCATCCTGCCCTCGCAGCTGCCGCCTTCGGGCGTTGCCATCGTCGGGCCGACGGTGAAGAGATCCTCCTTGAGGTTCTCAGTCATGAGCGCGCAGGCCACCGGTCCGTCTCCGGCAAACACCGCCGCCGTGAAGAGGTCGAAGGTCTCCCGTACCTCGACCTCGGCCTGCTCCTCGTCGAAGTCCGAGCTGCAGGCAGCGAGGAGTCCCACCGCGCCGGCGATGGCCACCGCGCCGATCGCAAGCCTGGCTCGCCGGATCCGGATGCTCACGAGCGACACCCTACGGACGCGAATCGTTCCGGGCCACCCACCGCCATCCCAGTTGTGGAGCACGACTCGACCGTCGCCTGCCCGCACGGCCGTGGCGTGGGGGCTCCCCTAATCTCCCGAAAGGATCTGGCGACCCCGGAGCGGGAGCAGGGTTGGACTTCCAGTACGTCATCACCGGCGCCGTCGTCATCGTCGTCCTGCTGTTCCTGTTCGTCCGACCCCACCACGTCTGGAGGCGCTCGCCCCGGCGATTCTGGACGATCCCGATCATCGCGGCCCTGGCGATCGTGATCGCGATCCCGGCGAGCGAGGTCGACTCACCAGCCCGGATCGGGTGGCTGGCCCTCGGTGCCGTGATCGGCCTCGGCGCAGGGGCGCTGCGCGGATCCGCGCGCTTCACCCTCGTGGGATCGGAGCCCGACGGCAGAGTCGCGTACCGCCCCAACATCGTCGGGATCATCCTCCTGCTCGTCATCTTCGCCCTGCACTACCTCGCCAACTTCGCCGCCGACAGCGACAGCTCCCTGCAGTTCGTGCTGACGGTCCTGCTCACCTTCGGCGTCGGGGAGACCTTCGGCTGGCACGCGATGGTCTTCTGGCGCTGGAGCAAGCTCGCGCCGGGCACAGGCGCGTTCGTCGGTGACGCATCGTGACGTACACGCGCAGACGAGACCCCGAGCTCGCACCGAAGTTCGCGAAGGACCCCGTGCAAGAGGGCTTCCTCGAGCACCTGAACGCCCTGCTCGCCGATCCCGCCGACGGCGAGCTCGAGGAGATCGGCGAGACGTACCCGACGCTGCACGTGATCGGGGTCCCGCGCTCGGGCACCACGCTGCTCTACCAGGTGATCGCCTCGGCGCTCGACGTCGGCTACGTCAACAACCTGATCGCGGCGTTCTGGCGCGCCCCCGTCTACGGCGTGCGCCTCGCCAAGGCGCTCGGCGTCGATCGGCTCGAGTCGGACTTCTCGTCGACGTTCGGCCGCACGGCCGGCGTGAGCGAGCCGCACGAGTTCGGCTACTTCTGGAACGACGCCCTGCGGTACCCGGATCTCGCCGAGCGCGGCGCCGAGCACGCCGACGAGATCGACTGGGGTCGGCTGCGACGCGTCGTGACCAACATGGCGGCGGCCGCCGGCGCGCCGATGGTGTTCAAGCCGATGATCCTCGTCTGGCACCTCGGGCACCTCGTCGAGGCGATGCCGTCGAGCCGGTTCGTCCGGATCAGCCGCCCGCCGCGCGAGACCGCGCTCTCGCTGCTGGGGATGCGTCGGTCACTGCGAGGCTCGGTCGACCAATGGGCGTCGCTGCGGCCGCGCGGGGACTTCGAGGGGGCGGCCCCGTCCTGGCAGGTCGTCGCACAAGCGCTGCTGATCGAGCACGCGATCTCCCAGGCGACGAGCCGCCTCGGTCCGGAGCGGGTGCTCGAGGTCTCGTACGATCGGCTGTGCCGCGAGCCACGGGCGGTCGTCGCAGACACCCGGGAGCTGCTCGCACACGCCGGCTTCGAGCCGGCCTTGCGCGCGGGCGGGATCCCGGAGACGTTCCCGAGGGGCGGCGGCTCCGGGCTCGAGGAGGAGTTCGGGGCGCACGTCGATCGCGCCCTCGCCGAGCTTGGCGAGCTGGGCCCGGATGAGTGGCGGCACGTCGGATCGCGTGCGGCCGCACGACCACGAGCGGAAGGACCAGCGTGAGCGAGGAGTCGACAACGCCGGCCACGGTGCTGGCACGGGTGCTGGCCCCGCTCGTCAACAACAACGAGCCCGAGGCCCAGGTGATCGAGATCCAGGGTGCCGTCGGCGCTCATGTGGAGCCGGGTGACGTCGTCTGCACGCTCGAGACGAGCAAGTCCACCGTCGACGTCGAGATCGAGGTCGCGGGCTACCTGGGCCCGTTCGCGGTCGCGCTCGACGACCGGATCATGGCCGGCGACCTGCTCGTCGAGGTGCTCGATCGCCCGCCGACCGAGGACGAGGCGGCCGCGGCGGCCGCCCCGAGCGGCGCGGCGCCCCGACTCACCAAGAAGGCCGAGGCGAAGGCGAACGAGCTCGGGGTCGACCTCGCTGCGCTCCCGACCGATCGGATCCTGACCGAGCGGGACATCGCCGCCTTCGCGCCGCAGTCCGGCGTGACGGAGGAGCTCCCGGCATCCGTTGCGGCGAGGGCGGGCGAGCGGAGCGTCGTCCTCTTCGGCGCCGGTGGCCTCGCGCGGTCGCTGATCGAGGTCATCCATCGCGCCGGCGAGCTCGAGGTGCTGTGCGTGCTCGACGACGCGGCCGACTCGGGCGACGTCCTCGGCGTCCCGATCATCGGTGGGCGCGGTCTCCTCGAGCAGCTCCACGACGCCGGCGTGCCGTACGGGGTCAACGCGGTCGGGGGAATCGGCCGCATGCGGAGCCGCATCGACGTCTTCGAGGTCCTCGAGTCGGCCGGCCTCGGGTCGACGACGATCATCGACCCGAGCGCGGTGATCTCGCCGTCAGCGGTCCTGGAGCCTGGTGTTCACGTGATGCCCGGGGCGGTCGTCTGGTCGCTCGCCACCGTCGGCGCCAACACGCTCCTCAACACCAACGTCGTCGTCTCGCACGACTGCGTGATCGGGCCGAACGTGCACCTCGCGCCCGGCGCCGTCCTGGCCGGCGAGACGACGGTCGGCGAGGGCACGCTCGTCGGGATGGGCGTCACGACCCGAGTCGGCGCCAGGATCGGGTCGGGCGCGATCGTCGGAAACGGTGTCGTCGTCAACGACGACGTCCCCGACGGGACGATCGTGCCGTCGGGAACCGTGTGGCCGCCGAGCGACCGGCAGCCATCCCGGCTGAGCGGACGGAGCTAGACGAGCCGCTCCACGGCGCCGACAACGTCGGCCACGCTCGGAAGCGCCTCGTCCTCCAAGCCGGGCGCCGACGGGATGATCCCGTCCCGGGCGCCGATGCGAACGACCGGATGCCGCAGGTCGGACCACGACGTGGACTGCACCTGCGCCGCGATCTCGGCGCCGAAGCCCCCCGTCACGCCCCCCTCCTCGACGGTGACGAGCGCTCCGGTGCGCGCGAGGGAATCGGTGATCGGCGCCAGATCGAGCGGGTGCACCCGCCCGAGCACGAGCACCTCGGAGAAGACCTCGTCCTCCAGAAGCATCTCGGTCGCCGCGTCCATGGCGATCGGTGCCGCCGGGCCGTAGGTGACGATCGTGACCTGGTCGTCGGCGAAGCCGCTGGCCGAGAGCCGGACCGCCGGAAACGGACCCGGTGTCTCGCGTACCGCCCAGCCGTCGACGTACCCACCGGCCGGGCGCCGAGCGGGCTTTCCGTACGCGATCTTGCTCTCGATGAAAAAAACCGGGTCGTCGCTGTCGACGGCGGCGTGCAGCAGCGCGCCCCAGTCGTGGAACTCGCTGGCCGCGACGACGGTCAGGTTCGGAACGCCGATCAGGAGCTTCTCGAGCGACTGGCTGTGGGTCGGTCCGTAGCCGCGACGCCCGCCCATCGGGGCTCGGACCACCAACGGGACCGATACCTGGTCGTCGTACATCTCGCGGAACTTCGAGATGCCGTTGACGATCTGGTCGAAGCCGAGCGCGAGGAAGTCCCCGAACATGATCTCGAGGATGGGCCGGCGTCCCCGGATCGCCATGCCGGCGGCGATCCCGAACAGCGAGGCCTCGCTGATCGGCGTGGTGAGGACCCGATCCGGCCATCGCTCGCTGAGGCCCTTGCTCGCGTTGAACGCACCGCCGTACGGGTCGAGCAGGTCCTCCCCGATCAGCTCGACGTCGTCCCGCGTCTCGAAGATCTCGACGAGCGCGGCGTTCAGATCCTCGACGCAGCGGGTGCTCACGAGGGCGCCCCAGCGCCGGTCACCGAGCGTCCGGCGACCGGGCTCCGCTCGGCCGCCGCGGCGACCTCGGCGAGCTCGGCCTCGGCCTCGGCCTCGATCTCGCGTCGCTCCGCGTCGGGAAGGTGCGGGGCGAGGACCAGCAGCGGGTCCTCGGCAGCCATCGCCGCGATCTCGACCGGGTCCCTCGTGTCGTCGCTCTTGCTGTGGGCGCGCAGGCGATGGGTCTCGAGGACCAGGAAGTACGGGGCCTGCTCGCGCCGCACGTACTCGACCGCCGCACCGGCCGCGTCGAGCACCTCCAGGACGTCGGTGGTCGCATACGCCGCGCTCTCGACGCCGAACGGCGTCGCCCGGGCCGCCACGTCCCCCGCAATCGCGAGCGCGCGCGGGGTGGTCTGGGCGATCCGATTGTCCTCGCAGACCACGAGCAGCGGCAGACGCCACAGCGAGGCCATGTTGAGGCACTCGTAGACCACGCCCTGCCCGAGCGTCCCGTCGCCGATGAACACGCAGACGACCGTGTCGCCGTGGGTGCGCTTCTCGGCCATCGCCATCCCGGTGGCCAGGGGCACGATGCTGCCCTGGACGCCGTTGGTGTAGAAGTTCCCGCTGCACAGGTGCTGGCTGCCGCCCTTGCCCGAGCACACGCCGTCGACGCGGCCCATCACCTCGGCCAGCAGGCCGAAGATGTCGTCCTGGAACGCGATGTAGTGGCCGTGGCAGCGGTGGTTGCTGACGACGATGTCGCGCTCGGGGTCGAGGTGGGCGATCACCCCGACGGCGTTCGCCTCCTGACCGATGCACGTGTGTGTGGTCCCCACCAGCGCACCGGTCGCGAACAGGTCGAGCAACCGCTCCTCGAGCAGCCTGATCCGGTACATGCGCCGATACAGCTCGGCGGGGGTGACGTCGACGGTCACTCGGACGTCCTCAATCGGAGTGCCTGGGTCGTGCTCAGACTAGTGGAGCGGCTCGTCGCCGATCCTCAGGCCCCGCCCACCGCGAACGCTCGCCTGGCGGATCGCTCGTTGCCGGCCCGGTCGATCGCCGTCGCGACCAGGACGTACCGGCCCGGACCGACCGAGCCCACCACGGCCCGCGTGTTGCCGCGAGACACCCGCCGCGTCGACGAGAGCACCGTGCGCCCGCCGCGCTTGACCTCGAACCTGACCCGCAGCTTGCGCTTGGTCACCGCGTCTCGTGCCCGCACGGACGCCAGCAGCTGGCTGCGCGCACCTTGCCGCCGCTGGGCGAGGTTGCGAATCGTGATCGCGGGCGGGGTGTTGTCGACGCGGATCGGCCACTGCCGCTCGCGCACGTTGCCGGGCCAGTCCCGGGCGGCGATCCCGACTCGGTGCCAGCCGTCCTCGAGACGACGCGTGTCCAGGCGGACCGAGGTCCTCGTGGTCGACTTGCGCTCCCGACCGATCTGCTTGCCGTTGCGTAGGAACCGCCATCCGGCGACCGGCGACTTGTCGCTGAGCCGGAAGGAGATCCTCACCACCCCGCTGACGTCGCTGCGGGGCTTCGGCCTGATCCGGGTGACTCGCGGCAGCCCGGTGTCGATGCGCACCCTGCCGGCGCCGTAGAGATTGTCGTGGCCTTCCTCACCCAGGTCGATCGCATCGCGCATCAGGAGCGTGCGGATGTCGCCCGCGGTGGGGCTGAGCCCCTGCCTGCGGAGTCGACCGAGGAGCACCGCCGCCGCGCCCGCGGCGTTCGGCGCCGCGTTGCTGGTTCCGCCCACCGCTCGCGGCCCGCGCGGGCCGGCGACACGTGTGTTGGTCGAGGCGACCAGATCCGGCTTCACCCGCCCGTCGTCGGTCGGGCCGTTCGACGAGTAGTCCTTGAGGGCATCGCCGCGCCAATCCACGGCGCCGACCGAGATCGCGCCGGTGGCGTCGCCGGGAGTCGGCTGACTGCTCACCGAGGTCCCGCCGATCGGCGACGTCGGGATCTCCCGCGAGAAGAGGGTCATGTTGCCGACCGGAGCCGGCCCGGATGCCCGCCAGACGCGCAGTCGATAGAACGCCTGCTCGGGCCCGGCGTAGCCCGTGATCCGCTCGCTGTTCAGCGCGCCGTCGCCCTGCGGTCGGCGCGACTCGGCCACCGTCCGCCACGTGTTGCCCGGCTCGAGCACCTCGAGCGCCATGTCGAGATCGGTCGTCGCCCCGGGCGGTGAGTTCCAGGACACCGCGAACGAGATCGGCTTGCCCCTCGGCCGGAAGAAGATCCAGCCGCCCGAGTGCGGCCAGTTGTGGGCGCCGTCGCCGTCGGGATCCGAGAACGGGCCTTCCCAGTGGCGCTGGGCATAGTTGCCGGCCGAGTTGAACCACAGGATCCCCGCCGCCGCGGCCTCGTTCACCTTGCGCGCGTACGGACCGGTCCCGTCGAACGGTCCCTCGAGAATGCTGTTCGAGTGGACGACGATGTCCGGTCGCTGCTGGATCAGCCATGTGACCGCGGCGTCGAAATCGAGCTGGGTCCGGTAGTTGGCGAAGATGTACCGGGCATTCGGCGCGTAGTCGAAGACCGTCTGCGCAACGAGCTCGCCGTGGTTGGTCGGGTTGCCGTACGCATTCGCGCCGGCCAGTCCCCCGACCGGATCGAACGAGCGCGTGACCAAGCGGGACGCGGGCGGCAGCTCGCCAGCCGCCTGGAACCGCTCGATCGATCTGCCGAAGCCCAGGTCGAGCACGGCGATCGTCATCCCCGCTCCCTTGCCGGACTTGTCCAGGAAGGCCGTGGCCCCGCTGCGGAGGATCCCCTGGCTGCGGAGGCGCTTGCTGGATCGTTCGGCGGTCGCGTCGGGGAACACCGCGGGCGCGCCCTCGACGTGGGCGACGCCGGGGAGTCGCGCGATCTGGGAGCGCTGACCGGAACCGGCAGCGACCTGCAGCTGTGCGCCGGAACGGCGGTCGACGCGGTGGCCGGCGGCACGAATCGCCGATGCGGCCGCATCGGCCTGGCCCGGCGCCGCACGAACGAGCACCGACTCGCGGTCCGGAGCAGCCGCGGCCGGCGCCGCGCTCGCCACGCCGGCCCCCGCGGCCGAGAGGCCGGCGACGGTGAGCGCAAGCGCGCGAGCGGCTCCGTTTCGGCCCCACAACACGACCGGGAAGCCAAACAGACCACCCCGCGGGTTGTCGAATCGCTCAGGTGGGGTCGGCGACGCGTGATCCTCGTCCGGCACTCGCGGCAGCGTCGCAGACGCCTCGGCCGGGCCCGCATTGTGGACAGATGAGGGCCGTCCGTCAGTCGAACACGTCTCGATCACGCGCTCATCAGAGCTGACGAGTACGATCTCGCGCGTGCCGGACCCAGAGACACGTCGCCCGAACCTCCGTCAGATCGGCCTCGTCGCGATGGTCGTGCTCGTGGCGATCGCAATCGCCGCGTTCGCGGTCGCCTGCGCGTCGAACGGCGACGACGGGGACTCACCCGAGCCGAGCAACGGGCCCCGGCCGGCCGTCGCCATCCAGGACGACCGCCTGCCGTCCGTCGAGCTCGACGGTCTCGCGGAGCGCCTGGACATGGTCGCCGCCACCGGCGCCAAGGTCAGCCGCGCCGACTTCTTCTGGAAGGACGTCGCCCCCACGCAGCCCGCGGACGCGACCGATCCGGACGATCCGGCGTACGACTGGACGCGCCCGGACCAGATCATCCAGGGATTCGCCGACAACGGCATCCAGCCGCTCGTCTCCACCTACAACACCCCCGCCTGGGCGGAGGCCGTCGAAGGTGGCGAGGAGTTGATTCCAACCGTGAACCCGGCCATCCCGAACGCCGAGGCGTACGGCGAGTTCATGGAAGCCGTCGCCACGCGCTACTCGGGGTCGTTCGTTCCGGACGGCGCGAGCGATCCGCTCCCGGCCGTCAACCACTTCGAGATCTGGAACGAGCCCAACTTCGGGTCGTTCCTCAGCCCGCAGACCGATGGGGACACGATGCCGGCGCTCGAGGGATACGTCGAGATGGCCCGCGCCGCCTACCCGGCGATCAAGCGAGCGAACCCTGACACCGTGGTGATCGTCGGAGTCGGCGGGCCCCGCGGGACCTCGGGCCCCAACGGAACGGGCGCGCTCGACTGGCTCGACGGCCTGCGCTCGGCGGACATCCCGCTCGACGCGTATTCGCAGCACATCTACCCGGCCGCCGCGCCGGACGTGCCGACCACGGCGTTTCCGAGCTGGAGCTCGATCGACGGATTCCTCGAGGAGCTCGACAAGTGGAAGCCGGGCCTCGACCTCTACATCACCGAGGCCGGGTACACGACGACCCCCACCGAGTTCCGCAAGGTGTCGGTGACCGAAGAGGAGCAGGCCGAGTACCTGACCCAGATCTTCGACCTGCCCCAGGTGAACCAGGAGCGGGTCGCCACCATCGTGTGGTTCAACCTGCAGGACAACTCGGCCTGGCCAGCCGGATTGCTGCGCGAGGACGGCTCGAAGAAGCCGAGCTACGACCGCTTCCTGGACGAGACGTCCCAGGGCGGGGATCGCCTGCTGCCGCCCCCCGCGACAGCCGGCAGCTGACTCAGAACCGGTCGAGCGGCCACGGCTTGGCGCTGCCGTAGCGCTCGAGCACCGGCCCGGCCGGTGGGGTCATCTGGCCGACGAGACCCGCGGGGACCGCGAGGAGGCGTGCCGGCACGATCCGCGCGAAGGGGTCGAGCGGGCTCGGCGTGCCCGGACTGACCGCCGACACCGCGCCGGCGAACTCCGAGTCGCCGCGAACGAGCGTCGAGAGCGCTCGCCAGGGCCAGTACGTCAACGCCGCCCGCCGCGCACCGATCACGGCCTGGTCGTCGAACGGCACGCGGACCCCCCGGGGCGCAAGCACGAGCGAGACGACCGCCGGCGCGCCATCGGGGCTCACGAAACCGGCTGCCACCTTGGCGACACGCACCCCCGCTGGACGGGCGTGCTCGGGCCATGCGGCGAGCCGCAGCGGATCCCCGCCGTCGAGCGGCTCGGCGACCACCGACGCGATCGCGCCGGCCGGCGCCTCGAAGGATCCGGCGGCGAGCCACAGATAGGCGCCACCGGCGTCGGTCACCGCGGCGGCTCGTAGTCGGACCGGATCGCGGAGGTGATCTCGCGAAAGTCCGCGCGGATCTCCTCGAGCGTCGGGCGGCCCCAGAAGTAGTAGCCGTTGTACCCGCGGTGGACCGTCAGGTCAGGACGAAGCGTCGCGCACGCGGGGACGTAGGGATCGTGCAGCGTGTCGGCCACCTCGCGGAGCTCCAGCGCGTCCAGATAGACCCGGTCCGCATCCGAGAGGAACGTCCAGCGGGCCCCGAGACCGGCCCGGAAGGCGGCTTGCACCTCCGGCGGGTCGACCGAGACCGTGACGAAACGGGCGTAGCCGACCTCGAGCTCCTCCTGCAGCCGCACGAGGCCGCGAAAGAACGTCTGCTCCTTCGGGCACCACCACCCGCGGCTGAACGCCAGCAGTGTCGGGTCGCCCGCAACGAGCTCGGACAGCCGGCGGACGCTCCCGTTGTGATCCGGGAGCTCGAGATCCGGAACCCGCGCCCCCGGCTGGAGCGCGGGTCGCAGACCGTCGCTCACGCGAGCGTGATGTCCTCGGCCAGGTAGACGTCCTGGACGGCGTTCAGGATCTCGATGCCCTCGCTCATGGGCTTCTGGAACGCCTTGCGGCCAGTGATCAGCCCCGTGCCACCGGCCCGCTTGTTGATGACGGCGGTGCGCACGGCGTCGTGCAGGTCGTTCGCGCCCGACGCGCCCCCGGAGTTGATCAGCGGCGCGCGCCCCATGTAGCCGTTGGCGACCTGGTAGCGCGTCATGTCGATCGGGTGCGGCGACATCAGGTCGCTGTACATCAGCGGGTCCGACTTGCCGAAACCGAGGTCCGTGAAGCCCGGCGCCGCCGTCTCGGGCAGCTTCTGCTTCAGGATGTCGGCCTCGATCGTGGCGCCCATGTGGTTGGCCTGACCCGTGAGGTCCGTGCTCACGTGGTAGTCGGGACCTCCGTTCTTGGCGCTGAAGGCGGAGTTGCGCAGGTAGCACCAGAGCACCGTGGCCATCCCGTGCTCGTGGGCGGCGTGGAACGCCTCGGAGACCTCCCAGATCTGCCGGCGGGACTCCGCCGAGCCGAAGTAGATCGTCGCCCCGACCGCGACGCAGCCCATGTCGCGAGCGGCCTTGACGCTCGCCCACATGGTCTGGTCGTAGGTGTTGGGGTAGCTCAGCATCTCGTTGTGGTTGAGCTTCAGCAGGAAGGGGATCTTGTGCGCGTACTTGCGCGCCACCGACCCGAGCCCCGCATACGTCGTGGCGACGGCGTTGCAGCCACCCTCGATGGCCAGGCGAACGATGTTCTCGGGGTCGAAGTACTCCGGGTTCTTCGCGAACGACGCGCCGCCCGAGTGCTCGATGCCCTGGTCGACGGGGAGGATGGACAGGTAACCCGTCCCCGCCAGGCGCCCGTGGTCGAACATCGACTCGAGCGAGCGCAGCACGGGAGTCGGGCGATCGCTGAGCGCGACCACCCGGTCGACGAAGTCGGGCCCGGGGTGCACGAGCTGGTCGGCGGGGATCGTCTCGCAGCGGTGCGAGAGCAGTCCCTCGGCGTCGCCTGCGAGGAGCTCCTCGATCCGCGAGCCGGCGGTGGTGGTCGCCACGTCCTTCCTCCTGAATGCGGGTGCGGCCTGGGGTCGACCTTAGGGTACCGGCGGGAGGGACCCCAGGAATCGCGCCCACCAGGCGCGTTTGTCACGAGCTGCCGGCCAGCGCGAAGCGGACCGGTGCCGATCGTCCTCGGCTAGGGATGCCCCCGCAGGCCCACCGCCTCGACGACACGCTCGACGGCGAGCCGGTACGCCGCCTGGCGCAGGGTGCAGCCGTCGTGATGGGCCCGAAAGCACGCCGCCTCGAAGGCCGAGCGCATCCGCTCCTCGAGCTCGTCGTCCACCTGCCGGCGCGACCACTGGACGTTCTGGGTGTTCTGGATCCACTCGAGGTAGCTGACGATGACACCGCCCGCGTTTGCCAGCACGTCGGGCAGCACGCGGATGCCCCGCTCCTCGAAGATCGCATCGGCGCCGGGGGTGGTCGGACTGTTGGCGGCCTCGACGACGAGCGACGCCTTGACGTCGTCGGCGTTGCCCGCGTGCAGCACCATGCCGAGCGCCGCCGGGATCAGCACGTCGCAGTCGAGTGTCAGGAGCTCGTCGTTGCTCGCCTCCTCCAGGTCCATCCCCTCGTGTCCGATGATCCCGGAGCGCGCCCGACGCACGAGCTCGCCGACGTCGAGCCCGGAGTCGTTCACGTACGCGCTGTTGACGTCGCTCACACCGACCACCTTGCAGCCCATGCGGCTCAAAGAGTGCGCGGCGTGGCTTCCGACGTTGCCGAAGCCCTGCACCGCGACGCGCAGGCCCTCCATGTCCCAGCCGAGCTCGTGCACGATCGACCTGGTGATCAGCGCGACGCCGTAGCCGGTGGCCTCGACCCGGCCTTCGGTGCCCCCGAGGACGACGGGCTTTCCGGTCACGATGGCCGGTGCGTAGCCGCGCAACCGCGACCACTCGTCCATCATCCACGCCATCTCGGGCGGTCCCGAGCCCATGTCCGGGGCCATGATGTCCTTCATCGGGCCGAGCACGCACTCGAGCGGCCCCATCAGCCCCCGCGTCACAGCCTGGCGCTCGGAGGACGAGAGGCCTTTCGGGTCGACGTTCACTCCACCCTTCGCGCCGCCGAACGGAAGCTCGGTCAGCGCCGTCTTCCAGGTCATCGTCGCGGCCAGCGCCCGGACACCGTCCAGGTCGACCTTCGGGTGGTAGCGGAATCCGCCCTTGTACGGACCCCGCGCGTTGCTGTGCTGGACCCGGTACGCGGTGAAGACCTCGACCCGCCCGTCGTCCATCCGGACCGGGACCTGAGCGATCAGCTCCCGCTCGGGCAGGTCGAGCCGCTCGCGGACGTCCGGCGAGAGGTCGAGGGTGGTGGCCGCCTCGTCGAACGCGTGCTCGACGGTCTCGAGCTCGGTCGCGTCGGGCTGCGCCGTCGTCGCCATGTCGCCGACCCTACCGCGCCACCCGTGCGCCGGGCGGTGGTACGCGCTGCCTCCGTCTAGTGTGCGGTCGGATGAAGATCCTCTCGGTCGTCGGAAACCGCCCCCAGTTCGTCAAGGCCGCGCCGGTCTCGCGGGCCGTCCGCGCCATCGGCGAGGAGGTCCTGGTCCACTCCGGCCAGCACTACGACCCGGCGCTCGCCGACCTGTTCTTCGACGAGCTCGGGATCCCCGAGCCGGACCACGCGCTCGGGGTCGGGCCGGGCACTCCGACCGGCCAAACGGCCGCGATCGTCGCCGCGCTCGAGCCGATCCTCGTCGGCGAGTCCCCCGACGCGGTGCTGGCGTACGGCGACACGACGACGACGCTCGCCGCAGCCGTCGCAGCCGCCAAGTCGGACGTGGCGCTGGCCCACGTCGAGGCGGGGCTCCGCTCGTTCGACCGGCGGATGCCCGAGGAGCAGAACCGGGTGGTCACCGACCACCTGTCACAGCGCCTGTACTGCCCGACCCCGACCGCGGTCACGAACCTGGGCGCGGAGGGGATCACGGACGGCGTCGAGCTCGTCGGGGACGTGATGTACGACGCCAGCATCGCGTTCGCGCCCGCGGCCCGCTCCCGGCCCGGTGCCGACGCGCTCGGGCTCACGCCCGGCGAATACGTGCTCGTCACGGCCCACCGCGCCGCCACGACCGACACTCGGGCGGCGCTCGTCGACCTGATCGCGATGATCGGGGCGATCGACGGACCCTCGGTCTTCCCGATGCACCCGCGCACACGGGCGCGGCTCGAGGCCGAAGGCCTCCTCGGCGAGATCGCCGGGATCGACGGACTGCTCGTGAGCGAGCCCCTCGGCTACCTGGACTTCACCGCGCTGCTCCTGACCGCGCGTGCGGTCGTCACCGACTCGGGCGGCGTCCAGAAGGAGGCGCTCTTCCACGGGGTCCCGTGCGTCACCCTTCGCGAGGAGACCGAGTGGGTCGAGACGGTCTCGGCAGGATGGAACGCCCTCGTCGGGCTCGACCCGGACCGCCTCCGGGCCGCGCTCGCGACGCCCCCACCCGCCGGCGACCCGCCGCCGCTCTACGGGGACGGCCGCTCCGCCGAGCGGATCGCCGGCTCCCTGGCGGAGTGGCTCGCCTGACCGCCTAGAGGTCGAACGGGGAGGGGCCCGCCGGCTCCGGCATCCCGCGCCGATCCTCGTAGACGCGATCGGACGTCGGCGCGACCGTCAGCGCGTCGTGGGCGATCAGGGCGAGCAGACGCACCTCCCGCTCCTCCTCGGCCTTGCGCCACCCTCGGGCCTCGAGCAGGTCGGCGAGGCCGATGCCCCCGAGGACGCCCGCGACCAGACCGGCGATCGGGCCACCGCCGTCGAACACCGCGTCGAAGACCAGCAGCGCGAGCACGCCGGTGAGCACGATGCCGGCCAGCTTGCCGCGGCGCTCTCGCGCCGCCGCGCGCGTCTCCCTGATCCCCCCGGGGGGCAGCCTGCCGCTCGACTCGCGGGCCGCCGCGGCTCGGCGCCGGGCCGCGGGGATCCCGAGCGCGAGCGTCGGCACGAACGCGACGCCGAAGGCCGCGCCGGCCTGTGCGGCGTCCACGGGCAGGCCCACCAGCCACGACATGACCCAGTAGCCGACGACGGCGACGGCAGCGCCGAGCGCGGCACTGGCCCGCCACTGGAACTCCTCGCTCAGGCGGACGAGACGCGGCGCCTTGGCGAGCGCCGTCTCCCTCGCGTCGCGGTTCCTTTCGGTCTGCACCGGCGAGGGATACGATAGCTCGCTGTTGATCTCCCGCCGCCTCGCAACGGAGGCCCGGGTTGTCCGCTGATGCCCCGAAGGTCGGTGTCGTGGGGCTCGGGTACGTCGGCCTCCCGCTCGCCGTGACCTTCGCCGAGGCCGGGGTCCCCGTGCTCGGCCTCGATGCCGTGCCCGCCAAGGTCGAGCGGATCAACGCCGGCGACTCCTACATCGAAGACGTCCCCTCGGAGCGCCTCGCCCCGCTGACCGAGCGCGGGCTCGTCCGGGCCACCACGAGCTGGGACGCGATGCGATGGCTCGACGCCATCCTGATCTGCCTGCCCACCCCGCTGAACGAGCACCGCGAGCCGGACCTGTCGGCCGTGCTCGGCGGGGCCGAGAGCCTCGCCCAGCGCCTGCGCCCGGGCCAGCTCGTCGTGCTCGAGAGCACGACCTACCCCGGCACGACCCGTGAGCAGCTCGCCCCCGCACTCGAGCGCTCGGGCCTTCGCGCGGGTCGCGACTTCTACGTCGCCTTCTCGCCCGAGCGGGTCGATCCGGGCCGGACCGACTGGACGACCAAGACGACGCCGAAAGTGGTCGGCGGGCTGACGCCGGCCTGCACCGAGCGAGCGATCGCGCTCTACTCGGAGGCCGTCGACACCGTCGTCCCCGTCGCCAGCCCCGAGGTCGCGGAGATGACCAAGCTGCTCGAGAACATCTTCCGCGCCGTCAACATCGCGCTCGTGAACGAGCTGGCCGTCCTCTGCGACCGGATGGACGTCGACGTGTGGGAGGTGATCGACGCCGCGGCGACCAAGCCGTTCGGATTCATGCCGTTCCGGCCCGGCCCTGGGCTCGGCGGGCACTGCATCCCGATCGACCCCTTCTATCTGACCTGGAAGGCGCGCGAGTACGACTTCCACACGGAGTTCATCGAGCTCGCCGGCAAGGTGAACTCGCAGATGCCCAAGTTCTGCGTCGAGAAGATCATGCGGGCGCTGAACAGCAAGCGAAAGGCGCTCAACGGCAGCCGGATCCTCGTCATGGGCGTCGCCTACAAGGCGAACGTCAACGACACCCGGGAGAGCCCGGCACTGCGCGTCATCTCGCTGCTCGAGAGCGAAGGCGCCGCGGTGGAGTACTCCGACCCGTACGTGGCCGAGCTGCCGCGCCAGGGCCTTCGGAGCGTCGATTTCGACCCCGACGCGCTCGCCGGCTACGACGCCGTGGTCGTGGTGACGGCGCACGACGGGATCGACTGGCAGGCGGTCGCCGAGCGCTCGAGCCTCGTGGTCGACCTGCGAAACGTCGTCCCGGACGTCGACGGCCGCGTCTGGAAGCTCTGACCGCGCGGTCCAAGGAGAACGGATTGACCACAGTCGCAGTCGTCGGAATGAACTACTGGGGGCCGAACCTCGCCCGCAACTTCGCGCGCCTCGAGGACTGCGAGCTGAGGTGGTGCTGCGACCTGGACGAGGGCCTGCTGGATCGCCATCGCGGCGCGTACCCGTCGACGAGGTTCACGACGGACCTCGACGAGGTGCTGGCCGACGACGACCTCGACGCGGTCGTGGTCGCGACCTCCGTCCCCACCCACGCGCCGCTGGCCACCCGCGTGCTCGACGCCGGCAAGCACGTCTTCGTCGAGAAGCCGCTGGCCACTGATCCCGCCGACGCTCGCCGGATCGCGGCAGCCGGCAAGGACGCGGGGCTCGTGGTGATGGTCGACCACCTGCTGGTCTTCCACCCGGGCGTGACCACGCTCAAGGAGCTGATCGACACCGGCGAGCTCGGCGACGTGTTCTACCTCTACGGCAACCGGCTCAACCTCGGGGTCGTGCGTCCCGACGAGAACGCCCTCTGGAGCCTCGGGCCCCACGACATCTCGGTGATGCTCTATCTGGTCGGAGAGCAGCCGGTCGAGGTCGTGGCGACCGGCGAGTGCTACCTGCAGCCGGAGGTCGAGGACGTGGTGTTCGGGCAGGTCAAGTTCCCCTCCGGGGTGATCGGGCACCTGCACCTGTCATGGCTCGACCCGCACAAGATGCGGCGGATGACGGTGATCGGATCAGACAAGATGGCGGTGTTCGACGACATGGAGACCGAGCGCAAGGTGACCGTGTACGACAAGGGCCCGATTCCCCGAACCGAGACGTACGGCGAGTACATCCAGGTACGCAGCGGCGACATCCGCATCCCGAAGATCCAGGCGGTCGAGCCGCTCCGGCTCGTGTGCCAGGAGTTCGTGAGCGCCATCCGATCGGGAGAGCCCCCCGTCGCCGACGGGGACGCGGGAGCGACGGTCGTCGAGGTGCTCGAGGCGATGTCGGAGTCGATGCGCTCGGCCGGCGCGCCGATCCGCCTCGACGCGGGAGCGCGGGCATGAGCGACGGGGCGCGGCACATCGCCGACGACGTCGAGCTCGGCGAGGACGTCGAGATCGGCGCCAACGTGGTCATCCACGCGGGCACCAAGATCGGTGACGGCGCGGTCATCCAGGACAACGTCGTGCTCGGCAAGCAGCCGAAGCTCGGCGCGCGCTCGACATCGAAGGGAGCCGCCCTCGATCCGCTCGAGATCGGTCCGGGCTCCGCCGTCTGCACCGGGGCCATCGTCTTTGCGGGCACGCGGATCGGAGCGCGGTCGATCGTCGGCGATCAGGCATGGGTCAGGGAGCGCTGCGAGATCGGCGACGAGGTCGTCATCGGACGAGCGGTGTGCGTCGAGAACGGCGTCAAGATCGGCCACAGGACCAAGATCCAGTCCAATGCCTACGTCACCGCCTACTCGGAGCTCGAGGACGACGTCTTCATCGCGCCGTGTGTCGTCACCACCAACGACAACTTCATGGGGCGGACCGAGGCTCGCCACGAGCTGGTGAAGGGGCCGCACGTGCGTCGGGGGGCCCGTGTCGGAGGTGGCTCGATCCTGCTGCCTGGCATCGAGATCGGGGAAGAGGCGTTCGTCGCGGCCGGAGCGCTGGTGACCAAGGACGTCCCGGCGGGCAAGCTCGTCGCCGGGCTCCCGGCCCGTGTCTGGCGGGACGTGCCCTCCGAGGAGATGCTCGAGGACTAGCCCCGGCGGCGGGCGTTCCGACGGATCGCCGGCCGCGATCGCCCGAGCGCACAGGAACTCGGGCGCACATTTGGACCCGGGGCCATCCGGGACGGCCGACGGGCCGCCTACCCTCGTTCGTGATCACCCCCAGAGGAGGATCGCGATGTCGTACCGACAGCGTGTTCACCGGACCGTGATGCGCGAGCAGCAGCGCCGCATCCGCGCGCTCGGCGCGCGCCAGACACGGCGGCCCAGTCGGCGCCCGACGACAGCGCGGGACGGCCAACCGAGGAAGTAGGCCACGAGGCGGCCACGCCCGCGACGAGCGGGTGGGGGCAGGCGCGGGACGAGACGGTCAGGAGCTGGCGGAGCCCCTGCCGTACTGCGCCTCGTAGTACCGGCGGTACTCGCCGCTCTTGATCGGCTCCCACCAGTCCCGCCGATCGCGATACCAGCCGACCGTCGCCACGAGGGCGTCGGCGAAGGCGGCGGTCGGTGCCCAGCCGAGGGCGCGCAGGCGGGAGCTGTCGAGGCTGTAGCGCCGGTCGTGCCCGGGACGGTCGGCCACGTGCTCGATGAGCGACTCGTCCCGGCCCGTGAGATCGAGGATGCGGCGCGTGATGTCGAGGTTGGTCGCCTCGTAGCCGCCGCCGATGTTGTAGATCGCGCCCGGCTCACCGCGCTCGAGCGCGGTCCAGATCCCCGTGCAGTGGTCGTCGACCGAGATCCAGTCGCGCACCTGCATCCCGTCGCCGTAGACCGGGACCGGCTGGCCGTCGAGCGCGTTCGTCACGAACAGCGGGATGAGCTTCTCGGGGTACTGGCGCGGGCCGAAGGTGTTCGACCCCCGGGTCACCACGACGCTCATCCCGAACGTGTGGTGCCACGCGAGCGCCTGGAGGTCGCCCCCGGCCTTGCTCGCCGAATACGGGCTGCTCGGGGCGAGCCGGTCGGTCTCGGTGAAGCTGCCCGACTCGATCGAGCCGTAGACCTCGTCGGTCGAGACCTGGACGAACCGCTCGATCCCCGCGGTCCGGGCTTCGTGCAGCAGCACCGTCGTCCCGACCACATCGGTGCGCGGGAACTCCGCCGGGGCCAGGATGCTCCGGTCGACGTGGCTTTCGGCCGCCAGGTTGACCACGGCGTCCGCGCCGTCACCGATCGCAGCGCGCACGGCGTCCGCGTCGGCGATGTCGCCGTGGACGAACCGATACGCGGGGTCGCCCTCGACCTCGGCGAGGTTCTTCGGGTTGCCGGCGTAGGTGAGCTTGTCCAGGTTCGTGACCTCGGCCCCGCGCGCGAGTGCCAGCCGAACGAAGGCCGAGCCGATGAACCCGCAGCCCCCGGTGATGAGCAGCCGCACGGCTACGTGAGACCGATGGTCGAGGAGTCGCCGACCACGAACCGGTACGCACGCGGCTTCTGGGTCGACCGGCAGATCGTCACGTCCTTGCCGACGAGGCTGCCCTCGACCCTGGCGTCGAGATCCTCGATCCGGCTGCCGGCGAGGAAGATGCTGTGCTCGACCTCGGCGCGCCTGACCACGACGTCCTCCGAGATGGCCGTGTACGGACCGACGTACGCCTGCTCGATCCGCGCGCCCGCGCCGATGATCGCCGGGCCCCGGATCGACGACCCGATCACCCGGGCCCCCGCCTCGACCACGACCCGGCCCTCGATCGTGCTGTCGTGCAGCTCCCCGTCGGTGGACGGCTCCAGCGTGTCGAGGATCAGGCGGTTCGCCTCGAGCATGTCGTCCAGCTGCCCGGTGTCCTTCCACCAGCCGGTGACCGTGTGGGCGTCCACCCGCAGCCCCGAGTCGATCAGGTGCTGGATCGCGTCGGTGATCTCGAGCTCACCGCGCCCCGACGGCGAGATCGCCTTGGACGCGTCGAGGACCGACGATCGGAACATGTAGACGCCGACCAGCGCCAGGTCGCTCCTGGGCTCGGCCGGCTTCTCGACGAGACGGACGACCCGATCGCCCTCGAGCTCCGCGACGCCGTACGACTCGGGGTCCGGCACCTGCTGGAGCAGGATCAGCGCGTCGGGCTCCTCGGCCTCGAAGCGACGGACGAGCTCGGTGATCCCGTCGCGAAGCAGGTTGTCGCCGAGGTACATGACGAACGGGCTGTCGCCGAGATACTCCTCGGCGGTCAGAACGGCGTGGGCGAGCCCGAGGGGGGCCGACTGGCGCAGATAGGTGACGTCGAGCCCGAACCGGGACCCGTCGCCCACCGCGGCCTCGATCTCGGCCTGGGTGTCGCCGACGATGATCCCGACGTCGGTGATGCCCGCATCCCGGAGGGCTCGCAGCCCGTAGAAGAGCACCGGCGTGTTCGCCACGGGCACCAACTGCTTCGCCGACGTGTGCGTGATCGGACGCAGGCGCGTGCCGGCGCCGCCCGAGAGCACGAGCCCCTTGATGCTCCGTGACACAGCCGGTGACGGTACCAAGGGCAGCGCTCGGGCCCCGGTCAGCCCTCGAGCTTCCACCGGCCGGACGGACCGGACGGGCGTGCCCGTCGCCGCTCCCCATCGGTGGCGCCGAGGCGCGCAAGGCCGCCGATGGCCGCGCCCATCGCCGCGAGGTCGGTCTCGGTGGCCGAGAGCGCGTCGGCGAGCGCCCGTGGCTCCCGGCCGATCGGAAGCGCCGCCGCGAAGCCGAGCTCACGGGCGCCTCTCGGGCCGAGGCGAAGCTGGCCCGCCACCCCGACGCACGGCACACCAACCGCTCCCGCGGCGCTGGCGACCGCGGCGGGAGCCTTGCCATGCGCAGTCTGCTCGTCGAGGCGCCCCTCGCCGGTCACGCACAGCGCCGCGCCGAGCAGGTCCGCCTCGAGCCCGCTGGCCTCGATCACCAGCTGGGCGCCACCGGTGGGTCGCGCGCCGAGCAGCGCGGCGAGCCCACCCGCCGTGCCGCCCGCGGCGCCGGCGTTCGGCACCGACGCCACGTCGACGCCGCTCACGGCACCGAGCACCTGCGCCACGTGCGCGAGGCCGCGATCGAGGTGCGATACCGCCTCCTCGTTCGCGCCCTTCTGCGGCCCGAAGGTGGCGGCCGCCCCGGCCGGCCCGTGGAACGGCACGTCCACGTCACACGCGAGGTCGATCTGGACGTCGGCGACGCGCGGGTCGAGGCCGGCCGTGTCGATGGTCGCGATCTCGTGCAGGTTCGCCCCGCAGGGCAGCAGCTGCTCGCCGTCTCGATCGAGGAACCGCACGCCGAGCGCGTGCGCGGCACCCAGACCGGCGTCGTTGGTCGCGCTCCCACCGAGCCCGACGACGATCCGCGTCGCGCCCAGCTCGAGCGCCTCACGGATGAGATCGCCGACACCCAGCGTGTTCGTGCGAAGCGCATCGCGCTCCGTCTCGCTCAGCAGCTCCAGCCCCGATGCCCGCGCGAGCTCGACGACCGCCGTTCCCCCCGGAACGAGCCCCAGATCCGCCGCGACCGGACGCCCCAGTGGATCCCGCACCCCGACGCCACGCCGGCTGCCGTCGCCGGCGGCGACCAGCGCGTCGAGGGTCCCCTCGCCCCCATCCGCCATCGGTCGCTCGAGCGTCTCGACCCCTGGCGCGACGAGGCGGATGCCGGCGGCGATCGCCCGCGCGGCGCGTGGAGCGGAGAGGGCGTCCTTGAAGTGGGCCGGCGCCACGACGACGTGGCCCGAGCCGGCCTGGCTCACCGGTGCTCCCGGATCTGCAGGAACTCGAGCAGCTGGCTGTTGAACGAGGCGTCGTCACGGGTCTCGCGCTCGTGCGAGAGCCACGCCGCGTCGTCACCGACGAGCACCGCAAGCGGGGTCTCGGGCTCGATCGTCGCCCGCACCACGGCCTCGGCGACCAGCTCGCCCGGGACCTCGTGCACCCGCCGCCACTCGCCGAAGCCCGCCCTCAGCTCCCCGAAGAGGCCCGAATACGGCCCGTCCGGGTCGGTGATCGACCCCGTCGCGGTCGTCGACGCCGCGAACTCGGTGCCGACCATCCCGGGCTCCACCATCGTGACCCTGATCCCGAACGGTCGCACCTCGAGCGAGAGGGCCTCGGCGATCGAGCGGAGGGCGTACTTGCTCGCGCAGTACATCCCGAGGAGCGGATGGGTCACCCGGGCGGCGATCGACGAGACGAAGACCACGGAACCGGCCCGCGCCGCTCGCATGGCCGGGAGCGCTGCCTGGAGCACGGCGACCCCGCCGAAGAGGTTCACCTGGAACTCCTCGCGGGCCGCATCGAGGTCGACGTCCTCGACCGCGCCGGCCAGCGCCCAGGCGGCGTTCGAGACGACGGCCCCGAGCGCACCTCCGGCGAACGCCTCGGCGGCCCGCACGCCGTCTGGGATCGTCGCCTCGTCCGCGAGGTCGACGTGGACGACCTCGACGCCGGGAGCGTCGGTCAGATCGGGCACACCGCTCGGGTCTCGGACACCGGCGGCGACCCGCCAGCCCCGCTCCAGAAAGGCGTCGACGGACGCCCGCCCGATGCCACGGGACGCACCGGTGATGAGGACGGTCGGCTGCTGCGCGGGGTCGGGGCTCACTTCAGGACCATCGTGTCAGTCCGCTCCTCGTCGCCCCGCGCGGGCTCGACCGAGTCGTCGTCGAGCGGCAGCCGCAGGCTGAACGTGCTCCCGACACCGACCTCGGACTCGAGGGTCAGCTCGCCGTCCTGTGCCACGGCGAGGCCACGAGCGATCGCGAGCCCCAGGCCGGCCCCGGGCCGGGAGCGGGAGGCGTCGCGCCGGTAGAAGCGATCGAACACCGTCTCCTGGTCCTCGGGCGGGATGCCGTGGCCGTCGTCGACGACGTCCACGACCGCGCTGCCCCCCTCCCGGCTCACCACGACTCGGATGTTGCCACCGGCATGGCGCTGGGCGTTGTCGAGCAGGATCAGAAGGATCTGCTCGACGCGAGCGCCATCCGCGCGCGCCATCACCGGCGTCCTCGGCACCACGCGCACGGTCAGCTCCACCCCGTCGCGCTCGGCGAGCACGCGGCGCGGCTCGGCGACGCCCGCCGCGAGGTCGCCGAGGTCGACCGAGCCGATCTCCATCGGCAGCGCGCCCGCATCCAGCCGAGCCAACTGCAGCTGCTCCTCGACCAGGCGCTCGAGACGGGTGATCTCGCCCCGCATCATCCCGAGAAACTCGGTGCGATGCGCCTCGTCGAGCGTCGGATCCTCGAGCAGCTCCTCGAATCCACGGATCGCGGCGAGCGGGGTCTTGAGCTCGTGCGAGACGTTGGCCACCAGATCGCGCCGGGCGCGCTCGAGGCGCCGGGCCTCGGTGACGTCGCGCAACGCGAGCACCGCGCCCGCGCCCTCGCCCGACAGCCGCACCGCGGTGAGATCCGCCTCGATGCCACCTGGAAGCGCGACCTGCCGGACGGCGGTCGACGGGGAGTCGAGATCGAGCACCGCCCGAGCTGCCTCGGCGATCGGGAGGGGCAGCTCCTCGATGCGAAGGAACTGCGCACCCGACGGGACTCCGAGGAACTGGTACGCGGCCTCGTTCGCGACGGTCACGCCGCCCCCGGGACCGACGGCGATCACACCCTCCTCGAGCGAGCCGATCATCGCCTGCGCGCGATCGCGCTCGTGGGTGATGTCGCTGACGAGCCCCTCGACCCGCCCCGCCATGAGGTTGAGCGCGTCCGAGAGCATCCGCAGCTCCTCGGGCCCTTCGCGCGGAGCGCGGGCCGACAGGTCGCCGCCGGCCAGCTGGGAGGCGGTCTTGGCCAGGCGGGCCGTTCGCTTGCCGATCAGGCGGGAGAGCGCGAGACCCGCGAAGACAGCCAGGGCGAGAACGAGGAACACCGCCACGATCACCCGGCGCTGAACGGCCGCGAGCTCGGGCGCCAGCCCCGACACCGGGGTCGCGACCTGGACGAAGCCCGTGTTCGTCGTGCTGAGGCCGTTGCCGATCTGAAGCGGCGCCGAGGCCGAGACTGCCTCGCGATCGGCGGTCACCTGCGCCGGCAGCGGCCCGATCCGAAACTGGGACAGGAGCTCGGAGTTCGCGGGGAGCTGCACCTGGTACGCGGGCGTCACGAAGCTCTGGTTGGAGCTGACGAACACGTCGCCGCCGGTCGCGGCGCGCATGGCCCTGGCGAAGTCGAGCAGCTCCTCTCTGGTGACCGGCGCCTCGAGCTCGCGCCGGGCGGCGATCGCCCGCACCTGCTCGCTGAGCGCGTCCGCCTGCCGCGCCGCCTGGTCGCGGCTCACGCTGGACTCCAGCGTCGGCAGCACGACGAGCAGCACGGCGAGGCTGGCCGCAAAGCCCACCACGACCAGCGCGGCCACGAGCAGCCCCTGCAGCCCGAACAGGCCCCGCAGGGTCATCGTGCCCCCGCTCCGGCGTGACTCAGCCAGGGCCGACCTCGCTCACGACTGCGGCTGGGCGGGTGCCTCGGCGCCGCCGAACGCATAGCCGACACCGCGCACGGTGCGTATCAGCGCCGGGTTGGACGGGTCGTCCTCGATCTTCTGACGCAGGTGCCGGACGTGGACGTCGACCGAGCGCAGATCGCCGTAGAAGTTGCCGTCCCACAGGTGGTTCATGAGCTCCTCGCGCGTGAACACCCGACGCGGCGAGCCGGCGAGCTTGTTCAGGATCTCGAACTCGCTGTAGGTGAGCCCGACCTCCGCGCCCGCTCGATGCACCGTGCGCGCGACCGGATCGATCTCGAGATCCCCCGAGCGAACGAGCTCGCTGCGGTCCGGCTCGAGCCGGGCACGTCGCAGGTTGGCCTTGACCCTGGACACGAGCTCTCGGGGCGAGAACGGCTTGGTGACGTAGTCGTCCGCGCCGAGCTCGAGCCCGAGCACCTTGTCGAGCTCCTCGCCGCGAGCCGAGAGGATGATGATCGGCATGCTCCGCTCGGCGCGGATGCGCCGGCACACCTCGAGGCCGTCCATCCCGGGGAGCATCAGGTCGAGGATCACGAGGTCGACGCGGTCGTGGGCGACGCTCTCGAGCGCCGCATCCCCGCGCTCGACGCTCACCACCTCGAAGCCGGCGTCCTGGAGCGCGTACTCAACGATCGTTCGGATCGACTTGTCGTCCTCGACGAGCAGGATTCGCTCTGACAACGGTGCTCCTCGCGTGCGCCGGCGGGCAGGCGGCTGAACGTGCCATGAGCCGCATGCCGTTGCGGCTCTCCCGATCGTAGCCCGCAAACCCACCGGCATCTTCCCCGAAGGTCCACGCGCAATGGCCCGCGATGCCGTTCCGGCGCTCCCGAGGCCCGCCGGCCTTTGCCGCAGGCCGAGTACCGTGACTCTCGATCGTCGTCGACCACCCGGAGCGGTGTGCACCGCCTGACGAGCGCCCCACCACCAGACGACACGGGAAGTGATCGACCGCCCCGCGGCGCCCCGGACCCGAGCCGATCCCGCGTGGGACGCGGGCTGGCCGCCGTCGGTTTCGCGGCGATCGGCGCGGCGATCGCGGTCGGAGCGCTCGCGAGCGCCGGGCTCGTGGGCGGGGACTCGACCACGACGATCGTCCGCGAGCCGGTCGACCTGACCGTCGCGGACGACGTGTCCGCCCCGCCGCCGGCACCGCTGCCGGGGTCGCCGCCAGCGCCCACCGCAGACACCGCCGCGCCGCTGACGCTGCCCGAGCTCGTCGCGACCACCGCGCCGTCGGTCGTCAAGGTCAACCCGGCCGACGACGATCGCCGGCTGGGGTCCGGATTCGTGATCGACGACGAGGGCCGCATCCTCACCAACTCGCACGTGCTGGACGATGAGGACTCGGCGACCGTCACGTTCGCCGACGGCTCGCAGACCACCGGGCGGGTGCTCGGCACGGACGAGAGCACCGATCTCGCTGTTCTCGACGTCGACGCGCTTCCCCCCGAGACGACGCCGGTGCAAATCGGGCGAAGCGAGGGGCTCGAGGTGGGCTCGGGCGTCGTCGCGATCGGAAACCCGTTCGGGCTGGAGCGGACCGCGACGACCGGGATCGTCAGCGCCATCGAGCGGGTGATCACGGCGCCGAACTCGTTCCGGATCCAGAACGTGATCCAGACCGACGCGGCGATCAACCGCGGCAACTCGGGCGGCCCGCTGCTCGACCTGCGCGGCCGCGTCGTCGGAATCAACTCCCAGATCGCGTCGTCCGACGGGGGGAACGTCGGGATCGGCTTCGCGATCCCGATCGACACGGTGGTCCCCGTCGCCGAGTCCCTGATCGAGACGGGTGTCGCCGAGCACGCCTGGATCGGGATCACCGGCCGCAGCCTGACCAGCGAGAACGGCCGCGCGCTGCGAGTTCCCGGGGCGCGCGGTGTCGCGATCACCGACCTCGACGAGCGGGGCTCGGCCCAGGAGGCGGGGCTGCGGGCCGCGCCCGGAGTGTCCGACGATGGCGAGATCGAGCCCGGCGGGGACGTGATCGTGTCGGCCAACGGCGCGCCCGTGGAGGACATGGCCGACGTCACCCGGGTCATCGCGAGCAAGCGGGTGGGCGAGACCGTCCGCCTCGGGGTGCACCGGGACGGAGCCCGCGTCTCGGTGACCGTGCCGCTCGTCGACCGGCCGGAGGACGTCGGGCTCGGGCGCCCGTGACCCGTCGCCACGGGTCAGGCGCTAGGTTGCCGCGATGGCTGCCGACGTCACGATTCGCCAGGCGACCCCGGCGGACGCCGACGCGATCGGCGAGATCTACGACGAGGCCATCGCCACCGGGATCGCCACGTTCGCCTCGGGCACGCACGGACCCGCCGAACGGCGGGCGTGGCTCGCGGCCCGTCCGGACACGGCGCCGGTGTTCGTGGGGGAGGATCCTGCAGACGGCGCCATCGCCTGGAGCGCGCTTGCGCCCTACTCTCATCGGGACTGGTACTCGGGGGTCGCCGAGTACACCGTCTACGTTCGGACCGAGGCACGCGCGAGGGGCATCGGAGCGCAGATGCTCTCCCACCTGATCGGCATCGCACCCGACCACGGCTACTGGAAGCTCGTCGGGATGATCCTCCCCGAGAACACCGCCGGCCTGCGACTGGCCGAGCAGGCGGGGTTTCGCGTCGTCGGGACACACGAGGCCCATGGGCGCATCGACGGACGCTGGCGCAACGTCACGCTGGTCGAGCGCCACCTCGGGGCAGGTGAGGGGGGATCCGCGTGAGAAGCGCCTACGTGATCCGAACGAGCCGGATCGGTCTCGTCGAGGCGTGGGGGATCCAGCGGGCGCTGGCCGACGCCCGCCGGGCGGGTGAGCTGCTCGACGTGATCTGGCTCCTCGAGCACGATCCCGTCTACACGACCGGCCGGCACGGCCCGCGCGGCGACCTGTGGCTGAGCGACGCCGAGCTGGCCGCGCGCGGCGCGAGCTTCGTGCAGCTCGACCGGGGTGGGCAGATGACCTGGCACGGCCCGGGCCAGACCACCGCCTACGTCATCGCGGGCCTGCGCGAGCTCACGGGTGGATCCGTGCGCAGCTTCGTCGCGGCCCTCGTCGAGGCGACCGCCCATGCGGCCGAGGGGATGGGCGTCTCGGGCATCCGCGCCGACCACGCCGACCACGGCGCCTACGTGCAGACGCGCAAACTCGGGAGCGTGGGGGTCAGGGTGTCGGGCGGCGTCAGCCTGCACGGACTCGCGCTGAACCGGGACCCCGACCTCGACTGGTATGCGCAGATGACGGCCTGCGGGGCACCGGGGGTCCCGGCGACGTCACTCGCCGCCGAAGGTGCGAGCCCGGATCGCACGACGACCGAATCGCGCCTGCTCGACGCGCTCGCCGATCAGCTCCAGCTGGTCCCCGAGCCCGCGGAGCTCGACGACCTGCTCGAGACCACGTCAGCCGGGAAGCAGCGCCTCCCACGCGGCGACGACCTCGCCCAGCAGATCGCCGTTCTCGGGGTCGGCACCGGTCGCGGCGACCCACCCGCGTAGCGTCTGACCGTCGACATCGAGCGGCTCGACGTCGGGATGGTCGCTGTGGAGCCGTTCCGCGATCGCGTCCGCGTCGAGCGGCGACGTCAAATCAGGTTGACTCCGGCGGCGGCGGCCAGCACGAGGATCATCGCTCCGTAGCCGACGTAGCCGGCGAGGAGCAACACGATCCCGATGACGATCAGGAGCACCGCCAGGGCTGCCCACGACACCTTGCCGAGCCCGGCGGCGCCGAGCTCCCAGCCGGCGCCGGGGGGGCGGGTCGGCTGCTCGGGCTCCTCCCGAGTGACCGCCGGAGCCGACACGCGCTCGGCGGGCCGCTCTCGCTCTGGAGCCGTCCGTTGCTCGGCCACGGTTCGAGAGTAGTCGAAGGGCGCGCCGCCTTCACTTCTCGGCGGCTCTCCCCGGGCCGAGCCCGAACCCGAGATACGCTCCGATCCAACGAGCGGAGGGAGACGCGATGGCGGTCGCCGTGGGCCAGCAGGCGCCGGACTTCACCCTGAGGAGCCACCACGACGAGGACGTGACCCTCTGGTCCTTCCGGGGCGAGAAGAACGTCGTCCTGTCGTTCTTTCCCGCCGCGTTCAGCAACGTCTGCACCGGACAGTTCACCCGCATCGGCGAGAACGAGGGGCGCTTTGCGGGTGAGGACGCGCAGGTGATCGGTGTCTCGGTCGACAACAGCGACAGCCTGCGGGCGTTCGCGGAATCGCTCGGCCTGGACGGCACCCTGCTGCTCGCGGACTTCGAGCCGAAGGGCGCGGTGGCGACCGAATACGGGGTCTACCTCGACCGCTTCGGGGTCTCGGGCCGGGCGACGTTCGTGATCGACAAGGCCGGCGTCGTGCGTAGCGTCGTCCTGACCGACAACCCCGGCCAGGACATCCTCGAGGAGGACTACTTCGCCGAGCTCGCCAGCTGCAACGTCGGTTCGGACCGACCGGCGAGCTGACCGCACGCGGCGTCGACGTCGGCGCCGCGCGAGCGACGAACCGACGCCTCGATCCCGGCGGCGGCCAGCGCCGCCCGAAACCGCTCACGCGCGTCGCCGGGACTCGCCCGATACGGCGTCCCCGTCGGGTTGTACTCGATCAGGTTCACATGGAACCGCCCGTCCCGAAGGAGCTCCGCCAGCCGGCGGGCGTCCGCGGGCGCATCGTTCACGCCGTCGAGCAGCAGGTATTCGATGAAGACACGCCGGCCCGTCGTGTCGCAGTAGCGCCGACACTCGGCGAGGAGGCTGGCGATCGGCCACCGGGTGTTGATCGGCATCAGCTCCGAGCGGGTGGCGTCGTCCGAGCCGTGGAGCGAGACAGCCAGACGCACCGGCTCGCCCGATTCGGCGAGCGCCCGGATCCCCGGCACCCAGCCGACGGTCGAGATCGCGATCCGACGACCCGACAGGCCGAGCCCGTCGACGGAGCGAAGCGTGCGCACGCCGCCCAGGACGGCCTCGAGGTTCTGGAGCGGCTCTCCCATCCCCATGAAGACGACGTTGCCGAGGCGCGCGCCGCGCGTCGCCGCCTGGGCGGCGGCGAACTCGGCCTGGTCGGCGATCTCGTCCGCTGAGAGGTCGCGGCCGGGCCCGGCCAGCCCCGTTGCGCAGAAGCGACACCCGAGCGCGCACCCGGCCTGGCTCGAGATGCAGACGGTGCGGCGCCCCCGATCGTGGGCGATCAAGACCGTCTCGACGGTAACGCCGTCGGATCCGCGCATCCGCCACTTGATCGTCCCGTCGGCGGACTCCTGCGCGTCCTCCGGCTGCAGCGCCCACAGCGACAGCTCCCCGCCCAAGCGCGCTCGCAGCGCCTTCGGAAGCGCAGTGACATCCGGCCAGCTCACCGCACCGGCGCGCCGGGCGTCGAGCACCTGCCGGGCGCGGTACGAGGGCTGACCGAGCTCGGCGAGGAGCGCCTCGAGTCGGTTGCGATCCACGCGGGCGAGCATATCCCCGCCCCGCGCGATCACCGGTCGAATCAGTCGAGAACCGTCGGGCAGGCCCCGCGTTGCTCGCCCTCGTACGGCGTGAGCGACACCGTCCGGAGCGTGTCCAGCTGCTGGCGGGCGAGGGTCGTCACCGGCACGTCGACCCGGGCGTCCCAGGTCGCGCACACGCGCACGGTGGACGGCACGAGCAGCCGGGTCGCGTTCCCGGTGACCAGGCGCTGGACCCCGAACCGATTCCGGACGGTCACCGCGCGCGCGGGACTGGCGACGTTCCGGAGACGAATCGAGATCAGGTGCGAGTCGGGAAACCTGACCGGGGTCCGCGTGCCCCGGTGTCGCATCACCGCGGGGTTGCAGATCCCGCTCTGACTCGCCAGGCGGTGGCGCTTGCGCTCGAACTGGTCGGTGAGCCCGACCCGGCCGCCGCCGATCGCGCCCGCGTCGACCCGAGCCGGGTAACACGCGAGGTGGTCGAGCACCCGCGAGCTCGACGTTCGACCGACGGCGTTCCGTGGCCCGAGCGACTGTCGCTTGCGTGACGGGACCAGCAGTCGATTGAGGCTGCCGTTTCGAACCCGCTGCGTGGAGAACTGGTTCCGCGTCGTCAGATCGAGCCGGGGCGCGCTCCGGGGCGCGATAGCGAACGCGACGAGGTGCCGACGGGAGTCCGTGATCCGGAACGTCCTCCCCAGATGACGCTTCGCGACCGGGTTGCACACCTCGACCGGACGGGTCACGCGCACCCGCGAGTAGTCGGCGAATTGGTCCGCCAGATCGACGGTCCGCGCGCGGAATCCCCCGACCCGCCGCACGACCCGGTAGCACTTGAAGTGGCTGAACCGCAGGGCGTTCTTCCTGAAGGCCTTCGGTCCGTTGGGAGGCACGCTGTCGATCAGCTGTGGCGAGAGCCGTGTCCTGGCGAAGCCGGCGAGGGCCGCAGGGCCGATCAGCTGCTGGGCGCGCTGCCCGGCGGCGGACCGGGCGGCCTGAGCGGCACCCGGAAACGCGGTGAAGTCCGCGCCACCCTCGATGCCTCCCCCGAGCAGCACGTCGTTGCCCGCGGGGGTGCCGAGCCGGTCGCCGAGCGCCCTCAGCCGGTCGCCGGCCTCGATGGAGACCGGGTTGCCGTCCGGGCCGACCAGGAACAGCTCACCGCCCGCGCGGAAGTCGTCGGCGACACCGCCGTTCAGGCCACCGTCGACGTTCCCGCTGAACGTGAAGGCGCCGAGGAGGTCCGCGAGGCCCTGCGTCGCCGGTCGCGGCGAGTTCTGGAAGAAGAGCGTGCCGCCACCGCTCGCCTCGCCGTTCTGCTCGAAGCGCAGATCGAGACCGACGGGAGACTGACCGGCGCTCCCGGGCGCGACCCCGAGCGCCAGGGCGCCTCCGGCGGCGAGCACGACCGTGAGCGTCCACCGCCCGCGAGGCGTCATGTCGATCCCTTCCCCAGCTGTCGTCGGCGGGACCCATGGCCCCGAGTGCGGCGCGACGTCGCCGCACCCGGGTGAATCAGATCACCTGACCGTCGGGCATGCCCCGGCCGGGTCCCCACCGTACGGCTGGAAGGAGAAGCTCCTCAGCAGGTCGATCTGCTGCCCTTGCGACCCGACGATCGGAACGTTCACGTCTGCGCCAATCGTCGTGCAGATGCGCTTGGTCGACGGCACGAGCAGACGGGTCGCGTTCCTCGTGACGAAGCCCTGGATCCCGAACTGGTTCCGGACCACCACCCCGCGCACCCTGCTTCGCTGCTGGCGCAGCTGGATCGACACGAGGTGCGAGTCCGCGTGGCGCAGCGGCGTGGTCTTGCGCCGGTGGACCTTCTGCGTCGGGTTGCAGATGCCGTTGAGGATCCCGAGTCGGTGAGCCTTGCGCTCGAACTGGTCGGCGAGGATCACTCGGCCGGCCGGCCTTCCCGCCGTGGCCCGGGCCGGATAGCAGGCGAAGTGGTCGAGCTGCCTCCGGTCGGAGCGCCGGTTGAGCCGGTTGCCCGGACCCGCGACGCGCTGCTTGCGCGACGGAACGAGCAGCGCCGTGAGGTTCCGGTTCTCGATGCGCTGGGTCCCGAACTGGTTGCGGGTCGTCAGCTGCAACTGCAGGGCCGGCCTCGCCTTCACCCGGTAGACGACGAGGTGCTCCCGGGTGTCGGTGACCTGGGTCGTCCGCCCGTTGTGGCGCTTCAGCACCGGATTGCAGACCTCGAGGGCCCGGACAGCGCGGACGTTCCGATACCGGTTGAACTGGTCGTGCAGATCGACGCGCTTCTGGCTGAACTTCGTGCGACGTACCACCTGGTAGCACTTGAAGTGGCTGAAGCGCAGCGCGTTCTGATCGGCCTGGACGGGCGCGTTGGGTGGAACGCTGTCCGCGAGCTGAGGCGCGAACAGGGTCTGCGGGATGGTCGCCTGGCCCGGCTGACCCCCGATCTGGTTGAGGGTGGGCTGCACGAGCGGTGTGAACGGCGGCGCTGGGCGGGGCGCCGGGGGGCGAGGGATGTCGTCGAAGTTGACCTCGCCGCCGCCCTGCCCAGCAACCGTGAACGTGTCCTTGCCAGGCCCGGCCTGGACCTGGAGGTTGCCGTTGAAGAGCCCTCCGCCCCTGATCTGCTGCCCGTCGAGCTGGTCCACCGCGGCGAACGGACCGCCGAGACCCTGGAACGCCTCGCTCCCCCGCATCGGCTGGAAGTCCGCTGGCAGGTTGCCGTAGATGATGTTGGCCGGCCCAGTCGCCGTTCCGTTGCCCTGGGTCGTGATGTCGACGTACCCGGGCGCTTGGAACGCCATCGCCGGCACCGCCATCACTGCGAGCCCCACACCGGCGACGACCAACCCGAACCCGAGTGGTCTGGTGTTGCGTGTCATGTTGCCCCCTCGCTGGTCAGCGAGGCTCCAGCATCTTGGCTCAGCGCGCCGTGTCAAGATCGCCGCCGAGACGGCGGTCGGTGGGCCGGGGATCAGGCCGGCGCGTCGCGCGTCCCGGGGGTCACCTCGACGTACGGGGTCACGGTCCGGTACGTCCGCCCGCCGACGATCACTACGAACGCCGCGAGAACGAACGCGCACGCCGAGAAGACGCCGAGCGCGGCCGTCAGGCCGATGGCCTCGGACAGGTATCCGAGCGCGACGGTCGGAAGCGTCCCGGCGTAGGCGCACATGTAGAGGGCCGACATCAGCTTCCCGCGCTCCTCGATCGGGACCGAGATGCCACAGATGACCGTCGCGCCGACGAGGATCACGCCGTTCGTCAGCCCGATCAGCGCGGCCGCGACCAGGACGAACGCGACGGTTCCGGCACCGGCGGCCGCGACGATGAGCAGCGTGGAGGCCGCACCGAGCACCACCCCGACCATGACCGCGCGTCGTGGATCGACGCGACCCCCGAACAGCGGCGCCACCCCGCCCGCGGCCAGCACGAGGAAACCGACGAGCCCGACCAGCGCGATGTTCTCGACGCCGAGTCGATCCACCATGTAGAGCGGGACGACCGAGAGCACGGTGCCGTCCATGAAGCTGAGCAGGAAGGCGGCCGGCGCCAGGAAGGTCGCAAAGCCGGCCATCTGCCCCGTCGGGACGCCCACGCTGATCCGCGCGCGCCAGCGCACGCGCGAGGCGATGGTCTCGGGCGCCACCAGGACCGCGGCGGCCGCCACCAGCATGAGCGCCGCGTGGCCGAGCCACGGCGTTCGCAACGGGTTGGCCGCATACTCGGCGACCAGGCCGGCGATCCCGGGGCCGAGGCCGAAGCCCACGCGAAAGCCAACGCCGGCGAAGCCCGCCGCGATCGCCTTGCCGTCGGGCCGGGCACCGTCCACGACGAACGCGCTCCCGACGCCGAGGAAGCTGCCGATCGCGACCCCTTGCAGCGCCCGGCCGATGAAGAGCTCGGGGACCCCGCCCGCGAGCCCGAGCACCAGCGACGCCGCCGTCATGATGGCGATCGCCGGAAGCAGGACCCGCTTGCGACCGACCGAGTCGCTGACGTTGCCCATGATGAGCATCGTCGGAACGACCGCGCCGGTGTAGGTCGCAAACAGGAGCGTCGCCTCGCCGTTGCTGAGGTCGAAGCGCTCCTGATAGAGCGGCAGCAGCGGGGTGATGATGCTCGTCCCCATCGTGAAGATGAGGAGGGCCAGAAAGGCGGCCCACGATGCCCGCGTCACGGGCTCGCGGCCTCTCGGGCCGGCGCGCTGACCGGCTCGGGGAGTCGCCCCGGCGCCCGAAAGTCGGGCATCCGCGTCGCGATCGCCGCCGCGATCACCAGCAGGCTCCCCGCCGCGAGCAGCGCCAACCGAAACCCGTCGGCGACCGCCGCTCCGCTGACGCTCGCGACACCCAGGTCGCCGGCCTCGGCCTGGACGAGCGCGATCAGGATCGCGCTCCCGAGCGCACCGCCCACGTACCGGCTGATGTTCGGAAGCGCGGACGCCACCCCGAGCCGCTCTCTCGGCGCCTCGGAGATCGCCGTCGTCGTGATGGGAGCGGACGACATCGCAAGACCGACGCCGAATGCGGCGAGTCCGGGGAGCAGGACGAAGTAGTCCTGCTCCGGCGCGACGAGGGCCATCGCCCCGACGCCGAGGGCCGAGAGCAGGAAACCGGCGAACGCCATCCTGGCGGCACCCGTACGCCGCATGAGGCGGCCCGCGAGCGGTGCCACGAGGACGAAGGACAGCGCGATCGGCGTGATCGCCAGCCCGAGCTCGATCGGCCCGAAGCCGAGGCCGGCCGTGAAGACGAACGGCAGGACGAGGAGGATCCCAAAGAGCGCCCCGGACGACGCCATGGCCGCCAGGTTCGAGCTGGCCACCGAGCGCAGCCGGAACAGGCGCAGGTCGATCATCGCTTCCTCCGTACGCATCTCGCGCCACACGAAGAGCAGCGAGAACCCGACGCCCGCGACAAGGCCCCCGAGGACCGGCGCAGACAGCCAGCCCCAGTCGTCGCCCTGCGAGAGGCCGAACAGGAGCGAGAAGAGCGCGGCGGCCGCGAGGGCGGCGCCCGGCAGGTCGAACCGCTGGTTGGGCCGCGCCGGTCTCATCTCGGGAAGCACCGCGGCCGCGCCCACCAGGACGATGGCGCCCACCACCGGCGAGAACCAGAAGACCGTCCTCCAGCCACCGACCTCGACGAGGGCCCCCGCCAGGTTCAGCGAGATGACCGGCGCGAGACCGAGGACACCGCCCATGATCCCGAGGGCCTGACCGCGCTCGCGGGGCCCGAACAGCTCGGCCGCGAAGCTGAACGCGGTGGGCGCCATCGCGCTGCCGCCGATGCCCTGGACGATCCTCGCCACGATCAGCACCGGCAGGCTCGGCGCCAGCGCGGCGGCGACGGACGCAGCGGACAGGATCAGCACGCCGGCGACGAACACGCGCCGGCGACCGAACACGTCGCCGGCCCGGCCGGCGATCGCGAGCAGGGTCGCCTGCGTGACCAGGAAGCCGGTGACGACCCAGCCGGTCGCGGACGGGCTCGCGCCGAACTCCTCGGCCACGTCGGGCAGCGCGATGTTGGCGACGGTCACGTTCAGGACCGAGAGCATCATCCCGCCGGTCACCACGATCAGCGCCAGCCAGCGGAAGTGGCGCCACCCCTGAAGACGGCCCGATCGAGCCATGTCCGGACCGAAGGTCATTCGACGAAGGGTAACCACGGGCCCGTCACCAGCTCGCCGCGCATCTCCCGCTGGCGGCCGTGCTTCGCCGCGGCCCCCGGACGCGACGGACGGTCGGCCCCTCCTCGAGACGAGCGCCCTCGCGGCGGACCCTGCGCCGCTACCCTCGTGGCGTGCGAGACGAGAAGCTCTGGCGCTACAGCGGTCTGGCGCGGCTCTGGTCCTGGGCGCTCATCGTGGCATCGCTCGGGCTGCTCGTGCTGGCGATCCCGCTCGAGGCCGGAAGTCCCGGCGGACTCGACGCCAGGTATCTGATCTCGCTGGTCGTGATGAGCGTCCTGACCGCGGCCGTGCTCTACCCGTTCTTCCTGATGTGGCTCCGCCGATCGGCGATGCCCTCGCTCCGGCTGGAGCACGCAGAGCCATCCGGAAGTCGGCGCCTGTTGGCGGCATCGTCCGCGGACTGGCGCAAGTGGGGTGTCATCACCACCGTGCTGATCTTCGCCGGGGGCGCCGCGGTGATGGTGTTCCTCGTCGCGCTGCTCGGGCGCGGCGGGACCGCCGAGGGGGTGACCGTGGGCATGATCGCCGCCTGGGGCCTGGCCACGCTTCGAGACACGCGCAAGATCTCGAGCGCCGAGGCCGAGCAGGGCCGGCGCTACTACGCCGCCTGCAAGCGGCCCACGGGAGTCGGCCACAAGCTCGTCTGGGTGCCGGCCGAGGACGGTGAGGAGCGCGCCCCGAGGAGGGATGCGTCGGGGGCTCGGGCGTAGCCCAGGCGCACGCGCTACAATACCCCCCTGGGTATCGAACGACCGGAGGACGATCGGTGAGTGACGTGCACGACGTGATCATCGTCGGCGGCGGGCCGGCCGGCCTGACGGCCGCGATCTATGCGGCCCGGGCCAACCTGGATCCGCTGGTCATCGAGGGATTCGGGGCCGGTGGACAGCTCATGACGACCACCGACGTCGAGAACTACCCGGGCTTTCCGGACGGCGTCCAGGGCCCGGAGATGATGGAGATGTTCCGTGCGCAGGCGGCACGGTTCGGGGCCCGGATCGAGCAGGTCGACGCCACCCGCGTCGACGTCTCCGAGACGCCGTTTCGCGTCTGGGTCGACGACGAGGAGCACCGAGCGCGAAGCCTGATCATTGCGACCGGCGCGACGGCGCGCTGGCTCGGCCTCGAGAGCGAGACGGCCCTCCGCGGCTTCGGCGTCTCGACGTGCGCGACCTGCGACGGGTTCTTCTTCAAGGACAAGCGGATGGTCGTCGTCGGCGGCGGGGACTCGGCGATGGAGGAGGCCATCTACCTGTCGCGGATGGCCGAGCAGGTGACGATCGTGCATCGCCGGGACGCGTTCCGCGCGTCGAAGATCATGGCCGACCGGGCGCTCAGCCTTCCCAACGTCGACGTCCGATGGAACGCGCTGGTCGACGAGGTCCTGGGGGACGGCAAGGTCGAGGCCGTTCGCATCCGGGACGTCGTGACGGGCGAGACGGAGGACCTGCCGGCCGCGGCGATGTTCGTCGCGATCGGCCACGACCCCGCCACGAGCCTCTTCGCCGGACAGATCGAGCTGGACGAGGAGGGCTACATCGTCACCGACGGGACCAGGACCAACGTGGAGGGCGTGTTCGCCTGCGGCGACGTGCAGGACACGGTCTACCGCCAGGCGGTGACCGCGGCGGGGAGCGGGTGCATGGCGGCGATCGACGCGGAACGGTGGTTGGAGACCGCGGATCTGGAACCGGCGACAGACGCGGCCACGGCCAGCGCCTGAGCCCACGTAGACAAGGGAGAGCAGAGATGGCGCAAGAGATCCTCGAGATCACCTCCGACAACTTCCAGGCGACGGTGCTCGAGAACGAGAAGCCGGTGCTGATCGACTTCTGGGCCGAGTGGTGCGGTCCGTGCCGCGTCGTCGCCCCGGTGATCGAGGAGATCGCGAACGAGCGGAGCGAGAACCTCGTCGTCGGCAAGCTCGACGTCGACAGCCACCCCGACATCGCCCAGCGCTACAACGTGCAGGGCATCCCCTTCCTGGGCCTCTTCGAGCACGGTCGCCTGGCCCGCCACGCGGTCGGCGCGATGCCGAAGGCCCAGCTCGAGCGCGCCCTCGGGCTGACCTGATGCCGACGTACGACCTCCAGTGTCGAAGCTGCGGCGAGCAGTTCGAGTTCTTCCGCCCCGGATTCCTCCGAGACGAGGACCGGGGATGCCCCGAGTGCGGTGAGCCGGGTGCGGAGCAGCTCCTGACGGCGGGTTTCGTCGCGGGTGTCTCCACGCCGCAGGCGGGCGTCGCGCTCGGAGGCGGGGGCGGGGGCGGCTGCTGCGGGGGCAGCTGCGGCTGCGGAGGCGGCGCGTGAGCACCACCGCTGGATCGGACCACACCGCCCTGCACGCACGGCTTCGGCGAGCCGAGGGCCAGCTGCGGGGCGTCCAGCGGATGCTCGACGAGGGCGCCGAATGCCGCGAGGTGCTCATGCAGCTGGCGGCCGTCAAGTCGGCGATCGACCGCGTGGGCCTGCACCTGATCGGCGAGGAGCTGCGCTCGTGTGTCCTCGACGGCGACGGCGAGCCGTGCGAGACCAGCTTCGAGCAGGCGATGGAGACGCTGCTGCGCTACGGCAGCATCGGGCGCTAGCCGACCGCGAGCGGCACGACGTCGAGAAGGCTCCGGACGGTCGTCCACGGGCCCCGCGGACCCGTTCCGGACCGGTCGAGGTGCACCGCCCGCAGCCCGGCCGAGTGGGCGCCCTGGGCGTCACGGTGGGCATCGTCACCCACATGCAGAACCTGATCGGCATCCAGCGCGAAGTGCTCGACGGCACGAGCGAACGCCTCGGCCTCGGGCTTCTGGCTGCCGATCTGGGCGCTCGTCAGGATCAGCTCCACGTAGTGCGCCAAACCGAGACCCTCGAGCGTGCCCGGGAGCGAGCAGTCCCAGTTGCTCAGCACGACGACGGGAACGCGCGCCATCCGGAGCGCATCGAGCATGGGTATCGCATCCGAATGGGCACGGAACACGAGGCTCGACACGAGCAGATCCGCCAGCTCGGGGATCGGCGGCGTGGGCCCCGGCAGGTGCGCGGCGAGCACACGGGCGCAATCGCGCCGCAGCTCGGCGAGGCTCTCGGCATCGTGACCCCGCTGCATGTGCGCCCGGTAGTAGGCGATCTCGGCCGCGATCGCCTCGTCGACCGAGCCATCGGGCTGCGGGAACCCGGCCCGGGCGAGGGCGACGGCGAGGGTCGGCGCCGGCGGAACGAGCTCCACGAGCGTCCCGAGCGCGTCCACGGTGACGGCCCGGGTCACCGGTGCTGGTCTGAGATCGGCCAAACTGGCGCTATAGTCGCGAAATCGTCGTCTGCGAGTCCGCCGGGCAAGCCTGTTCGATCGGAACCGCGGCGCAGAGCGTGGCCGCCGGCCAGCGAGATGGTACGTAGCCGCCCGAGACGAACGACCAGCTCGAGAGTTGCGATCCCTGATCTGAAGCCGACGATGGCCCGACACCTGACAGCACGCACCGCCTCGCCAGCCGACCGCTCGCGCGCGGTCGCGCCGCACCGGCGCGCGGAGGGTCGCGCGTGAGGCTCGAGCGCCGCCGCCGAGTGCGCCGCCAGCGGCAGCGACGCCGTCAGCGGAGCACGGCGTTTCGCGCCGTCCTCGGATCGCTCGTCGCGATCCTCGCCGTCGTGCTCGTCGGCGGCGCGCTGGCGTTCGACTCGGTCGGGGACAGCCTGCGCGAGCAGGACGTCAAGGAGATCCGGCTCGGCCAGAACACGCGGATCTTCGACAAGGACGGCGCGCTGCTCGGCTACATCGCCGGGGTGACGAACCGGACCGAGGTCCCGAGCGATCGCATCCCGCAGCACCTGAAGGACGCCGCGGTCGCCATCGAGGACAAGCGCTTCTTCGAGCACGACGGCGTCGACTGGTACCGGGTGGCCGGCTCGGCGGTGCGCAACGTCCAGGACACGTCGGCCAGGCAGGGCGGGTCGACGATCACGATGCAGCTGATGAAGAACCTCTACGACCCCGGCGCAGACCGGACGTTCTCGCGCAAGATCGAAGAGGTCTACCTCGCGCTCCAGTACGAGAAGGAGTTCGACAAGGACGCGATCCTCACCAAGTACCTGAACAGCGTCTTCTTCGGCAGCAACGCCGTCGGCGTCCAGGCCGCGTCGCTGACCTACTTCGATCGCCCGGCCGCGAAGATCTCCCTTCCCCAGGCCGCCCTTCTCGCCGGACTGCCCCAGGCGCCGAGCGCCTATGACCCGTTCAGCCAGCCGGACGAGGCCAAGAGTCGCCGCAACGTCGTGCTCGACGAGATGATCGACCAGGGGTACATCACCGCCGAGCAGGGCGAGAAGGCCAAGAAGTCCGGGCTGGGCCTCAAGCGCGGCGAGGCCTACCAGGTCCGCCGCCACGGCTACTTCTTCGACTACGTCCGCCAGGTCCTGATCGACCGGTACGGCGAGAAGGAAGTCCAGCGCGGCGGCTTCAAGGTCTACACCACGATCGACTCCGAGATGCAGGCCGTCGCCCGCCGGACGATCAACGAGAGCCTCTACCTGGACTCGGACCCCGAGGGCGCGCTCGTGACGATGGACTCGCGCACCGGCGCCATCAGGGCGATGGCGTCGAGCCAGCAGTACGGCCAGAACAACCAGTTCAACCTGGCGGCACAGGCCCTGCGCCAGCCCGGCTCGACCTTCAAGACCTTCGTCCTGGCGCGTGCGATCGAGGAGGGGATCAACCCCAACACGACGGCGTACAACTCCCGGCGCCTCGACTTCGACCACGCTCGGTGGGGTCGCATCGACGTCAGCACCTACTCGAACACCTACTCGGGCCCGACCTCGATCCGCCAGGCGACGCTGTCGTCCGACAACAGCGTCTACACCCAGATGACGCTGGACCTGGACCCGGCGAACGTGGTCCAGACGGCCGTCAAGATGGGCATCCCCGCCGAGCGCGACCTGCCGCCCTTCCCGTCGGTCGGACTGGGCTCCGGTGAGGTCACGCCGCTCGACATGGCGACGGCCTACTCGCCGCTGTCGAACGGCGGCTTCCGCGTCGCGCCGCTCGCGATCTCGCGCATCGTCCGCCCGGACGGCACGGTGGAGAAGTTCACCCCGGAGCGCTCGCGCGTCTTCAGCGACGGCGTCGCCGCCGAGGTCACCAACATCCTCGAGGCCAACATCCAGGGCGGCACCGGGACGGCCGCGAACATCGGCGCCCCCGCGGCGGGTAAGACCGGGACCACGGACGAGTTCTCGGACGCCTGGTTCGCCGGGTACACGCCCAAGTACACAACGGTGACGTGGGTCGGCTATCCGGACGAGCGGATCTCGATGTACAGCGTCCACGGCATGTCGGTCGCCGGGGGAACCTTCCCCGCCCAGATCTGGGGTCGCTACATGCGGTGGGTCGCGGACCGCGACGGTCGGCCGGACTGGCCCGAGGTCAAGGAGCCCGTCGAGTGGCGCTCGTTCTCGAGCACCCTCCAGTCGCAGATCACCGCCGACCGCTCGCCGGCGAGTCCGGAGGAAGAGGAAGAGGAGAGCACCACCGAGGAGAGCACGACCGAGGAGACGGTGACCCAGGAGCCCAACGAGCCCACTCCGGCGCCGGCTCCCGCTCCCGCTCCCGACCCCGCGCCGATCCCGGAGCCAGCGCCGGCACCCGTGCCGGAGCCGGCGCCCGCGCCCGCCGAGCCGGCACCACCGCCCGTGCCAGAGCCGCCGCCAGCGGCACCGCCGCCAGCCGAGCCTCCGCCGGCAGAGCCGCCTCCACCGGAGCCCCCTCCAGCGGAGCCACCGCCTCCCACACCGTAAGGCCGCTCACACCCCCGGACATCCGGGGTGTGTCGCGTCAGGGGACCGTTTGGCTCGGCAGCGACGTGGGGCTGAGGCCGTCGAACGACGTGGCGGGCGCTCGAGCGGCACGCGAGGTCGGCGCCGACTCGGTGCGCCAGCGTGGCCAGACGGCGACCAGGAGCGCGACGAGGGTGACGTCGCGAAGCACCAGCAGCGCCACCGGGCCGGGGTCGAGGTCGACCAGGCCCCAGTACAGCGCCGTGAAGTACGCCTGAGTAAGGAGGAACGCGAGCGCCACCAGCGCGCCGACCCGAAGCCCCTTGGCGCCGGGCACGAGCAGGGCGACCGGCAGCAGCCAGACCAAGAACTGGGGCGAGAGCACCTTCCCGGCCACGAGCAGCGCGACGAGGGTGCTCGCGACGGCGACGACGAACAGGCGGGCGTCCTCGGGCGGCGAGGCGCGCCGGAGGCGGATCGCGACGATCACGACGATCGCCCCGACCAGCGCGACGGCCAGGACCGACGAGATCGCCGAGACGATCTCGGGCGCCGTCCCGACGAGGTTCTGGCTCCCGAACGACGTGGTCACGTCGAGCCCGAGCAGGCCGAGCTGGTTGAGGGCGTGGAGCACGGCCGCACCGCCGGACTCGATCTGGAGCGGGCGATCGAGGTGATACTGCGCTAGCTCGAACGTGCCGCGGGCGGACAGCGCGGCGAAGGGCACGAACGCCAGCGCGACGGCGCCGAGGCTCGCGCCCGCGCCGACGGACGCGGCGCGCCCGCCACGGACACGGCGGTGATAGATGAAGAGCGCGGGAACCAGGGCGAGCGGGACGAGCTTGATGAGCACCCCCACGGCCAGTGCCCCCCACGCGAGGCCGAACCGCCGGGTCGTCGCGCCGTAGAGCATCACCGCCAGCGCGGCGGCCAGCGCCAGGTCGAAACGGGTCTCGACGAAGCTCCCGAGGAGCAACGGCGAGACGGCGACGGCGGCGCCCGCCGCCGCCACCCTGCGCCGCCCGTAGCCGAGCGCGCGCGCGGTGCCCACCACCGCCAGCGCGGTCACGATCAGCGCGGCGAGCATGAGACCCGAGAAGGCAGCCGAGTACGGGCCGGGCCACGGCCAGGCGGCGAGGAAGATCGCCGCCGCACCGGGCGGGTACTCCAGCGCGAAGTCACGGTACGGCAGCGCCCCCGACGCCATCTGCGCCGCCGCGTCCCGATAGAGCGGCACGTCCCCGAGCGTTCCGGCGCCGTACCAGCCGAGCTGGAGCGGGACGAGCCAGACGAACGCCGCCAGCGCCGAGATCCCCGCGGCGAGCGCGAGCGGAGATCTCCACCAGTCGCCGGCGCCGAGACGGCCCGCGCTCATGGGCTCCTCACCGCCAGCTGCAGGACACCCATCGCGATGAACAGCACGGCGACGGTCGCCGCTGGCCGTATTCGCCGGTGGTCGCGCTCGAGCCACTCAGCGAGCGGCCACATGAGCGGGAAGGCGAGCAATCCGAGCCGAGCCATCGAGGTGAAGCTCCCGCTCCCGAGCGGGAGCGCCAGCACCAAGAGCGAGTAGAGGACCCACGGGGAGCGCCATCCGAACCGGTGGACCAGCAACCCGAGGAGCAGCACGTAGAGCGCGAAGAAGCCGACGTCGCGAATGATCGCGGCCCACTCGTGGCTGGGGTCGAGCGAGGCGAACTCGCCGACGAATCCCGCCAGCTCACCCGGAAGGTGCGTGACCAGGCCGACCAGGAGCGGCCCTCGGTCCCATGCCGCCTGGGCGTCGTAGGGGAGCGTCGCCGAGCCCCGGGCGAGCTGCATCCACACCATGAAGGCGATCGACACGCCGATGGCCGGCCCGATGGCCAGACCGATGCGCTTGAGCCGGCCGGGACTGGGGTCTCGAGCGAGGATCACGGCCACGAGGATCCCCGCCAGCACACCGGTCGGCCGCATCAGCGTCGCGCCCGCGACCAGGACCCCCGCGAGCATCGGGTTGCGGCGAACTGCCGCCAGCGCCGCCCCGATCGCGAGCGCCAGGGTGAGACCCTCCGTGTAAGCCAGCGAGGCGAACAGGCTGGGCGGAAACAGCGCCAGGCACCAGACCGCGCGGTCGGCGAGACGGCGATCCCAGAGGGTCGACGTCAGCGAGTGCAGGCCCATCAGGGCGACGAGGAACGCGATGTTGGCGACCGCGAACGACACCGCAAACGGGTTGAGTCCCAGCGTGAGCGCACCGGCCATGAGCATCGGGAGCCCGGGGAAGAACGCGAGGTTCGTCTCGACGAGCCCGACCTGCCCGTAGTCGACCGAGTAGCCGTACCGAGCCACGTCGAGATACCAGCCGGTGTCCCACGCGCCGAGCGGCGCGAGCGCCGACGGGACCGACGGGTCGAGGCCCCGGTCCGAGGAGGGGATCAGCAGTCCGGTGATGAGTGCCAGACCCAGGATGAGGGCGCGCGAGGCGGCCCACGCCTGGAGCGGCACGCGCCAGGCCGCCTCGGCGACCGCCGTCTCGGGAGGAGACCCTGTCGGGGACCCTGGGAACGTCTCGGCTCGGGTGCTCACGAGGACACCCAGCCTCTCAGCGCGACGACGCCGGCGGCCAGCACCGCGAGCGCTCCCGCAACGGCCGTGAGCGGCGCCGCGACCACGACGTCGACGTCCGCCGTGACCGGGACGGGGTCGAGGCCGTCATCGAGAACCGCCCCGACCGGGATCCGCGCGATGTTGACCGCCGCCCACGCGGCCGCGAGGCCACCGGCGACCACCGCCGTGGTCCCGGCCAGGAGCGGAGCCCGGCCGAGGGCGATGCCGATGCCGCTCACCAGGACGAGCGCACCCAGCGCGGGGACGAGCCAGAGCTCGCCGGCCGCGTCGATACCGCTCGCGCGCTCGTCTCCGGACGGAAGCTGCGCGACGTACCAGGTGGCGAACGGAAGGACGATCAGCGCGGCACCCGCGAGCGCGGTGACCACTCCCATCATCCGGGTCGCGACGCTCACGGTCCCGCCCCTCGACCGGGGGCCGATCGCTCGAAGACCAGCACGCCATCGCGCTCGAAGACCACCTCGAAGCGCGGATCCGTGCGCAGTCGCTCGACCGCGGCCGCGTGACCGATCGGCGCGCGCCGATCGAACAGGTATGGACGCTCCTGGTCCACGACGACCCATTCCGCGTCCTGGATCTCCGGGAAGGTGAGCACCCGCTCTCGCTCGCTGAGCCTCGCCCCGAGGTAGTTCCCCACCGACACCGGTACGCCCTCGGGGATGATCTCGGTCGCCGCGCGCATCGCGTCCGCGTGCGCGCCGGCCGAGTATTGCGCACGGCGCGACTCGGATCCCAGCGGAGATCCCGTCGGGAGCGGCCCGATCAGCAGCGTTCCGGCGAGCCCGGCGACCGCGACGACGACCGCGAGCTCCCGACCTCTCCCGGCCAGCCGGCGGAGCGGCCCCGGAAGCTCGCCGCGGATGGCGCGACCGAATCCGAGCAGCGTCGCGGCGACGACGAAGGGCACGATCACGGCCCCGTAGTGGAACTCGATCGAGTTCTGAGCAGGCCAGTCCGAGAGGAGGTTCAGGGCGATCTCGGGGACCGCGACCAGGAGGAGGAGCGGCGCCGCCAGCGGCAGCAGCGCGAGCGGGAGCAGCAACGCGGCGAGATACTCGGCGCCTCCGTTGCCGGCCATGATGGCGACGGCCTCCCACGGCCGGGTGAACACGGCCCCGGCGGCCGCGGCCGGGGTGTCGCCGAGCTCCGAGTACCGACCGGCGAACGGGCTCTCGTCGGAGGTCGCCGCGCTCGGGATGATCACCGCGATCGCGAGCACGGTCCAGACCAGCCCGCCGATGGCGATCGCCGCGCCGATCACGCGCCGACGGTGCCGGATGAGCACCCAGAGGCCGAGACCCACGACGGCGAGGCCCACCTGCTCCTTGGTGAGCACGGCGAGGGTCGCGAACGTGACGAGCCACAGGACGCGATCGGCCTCGGCCGCCCAGATCGCGAACATCAGGAGCGGCGCCGCCAGGGTGACCGCGTGCAGGTCGGTCAGGACCGCCCACTGCAGGGTGGGATACAGCAGGTAGGCCACGGGCCCCACGAGCGCCAGGTTCTCGTCGCCGATCCACCGCCGGCCCAGCCAGTACGCGGGCAGCGCGCCGCTCGCCACCGCCACCGCCTGGGCGACGAGCAGCGATCTGGGATCCGGCCAGATCGCGTAGACCGGCGCGAAGGCCACGAGCAAGGGATCGGCGTGAGCGGCGAACCGGGTGATCTGCTCCCCCGCAGCGCTCGTGCTCTCGAGCGGTCGCAGCTGGAGGGTGCTCCAGATCGCCTGCACCATGTTCCCCAGGTCGAAGCGGGCCGTCCAGAACGCCTCGTGGCGGGCGATCGCGAGCGTCGCGAACAGCCCGGACCACGCACCGGCGAGCGCGAGCGTGATGACGGTCCCGCGCGAGATGGCGACCTCGCGTGCCGCCGTCCCGATGCGCCTGCGACCCAGGGTGGAGACGCTCATGCCCGCCGCCCCGCGAGAACCGCCGCGCCCACGTACGCGAGCTCGACGAGGGTGAGGACCAGCCGCACGCCGACCGCGAGCGTGATCGCGACCGCCCCGGGCAGCGCCGTGGCGAGCGCCAGCGCGAATGCGCCCTCACGCACCCCGATGCCGGACGGAAACACGAACGCCAGCATCGAGACGACGAAGGACAGGAGAAAGCCGGCGCTGACGAGCCAGACGTCGAGGTCGTCGCCTCCCGCGGCGGAGATGACGAGCAGCCAGATCCCGACCCCGAGAACGAGCGCCGTGAGCGCGTACCACGCGGCCAGATACGCGACCACCCGCCCCCGAAGCAGCTGCGGCAGCGGCTCGCGCTTGAACAGCCTCAGCAACCAGGCCGAGATCGGGCCGAACAGCTTCGGGTGGAGGAACACGAGCCCGACGGGGACGACCGCGAGCGCCCACGCCGCCGGCCCGAGCGCGCTCGACCCCGAGACGGCGAGCAGCACGACGCCGAGCGCCGCGGCGACGCCCAGCGCGAGCGCCTGCTCGTAGACGGTCGCGGCCAGCGCGACCCGGCGCGCGACGCCGCGCTCGAACAGCAGGACCACCCGACCGACGACCATGAGGATGTTCCCGGGCACGTATCGCCCGAGCAGCGACTTGGCCCAGATCGACATCGTCGCCCGTCGCGGTGGCGACGGACCGAGCGCCTCGAGGACGGCGACGAACCCGATCCCACTGGCGGCGTAGAAGACCAGCAGCACGGCGATCCCGGCAACGAGGAGGGGGATGTCGAGCTGCCAGTCGTAGTCGGCGACCCGGCGCCAGCCGCTGACGAGACTCCACGCCAGGAAGCCGAAGATCAGGAGTCCCGCGAGGAGCCCGGCCAGTCGGCGACGATCGGATCGCGGCGCCGACGCGGTGCTCGCGGCTCTCACCCCGAGGGTCCGCTGGACGAGGGCTTTCGGGCGAGCGCGATCAGCCCGACGCCAGGACCGCGGCCACCCGCGACGCTGTCGAGCTCGAGGATCCATCGCGCGGCCCGGGACGCCAGCCTGGGCGGACCGCCGAGATCGGGGCGCGACGTGGCGCCCGCCTTCAGGCGCCGCTTCAGCGTCGGCCTGAACACCATCGCGTGAAACGCCCGCGACAGCGGGAATCCCCACGTGCGGATGTCGGCGACCTCGAAGCCGGCATCGGTGAGCCGGCGGGTCAGACCGGCCTCCGTGTAGCGGCGCCGGTGGCCGGCCCAGAAGTCGGTCCAGTCGTAGCGGAACGGGTCGAGGGGGACGCTCATGACGAGCACGCCGCTCGGCCGAAGCACGCGGGCGATCTCGACCAGCGCGCCGCGGTCGTCGTCGACGTGCTCGAGCACCTCGCCGCAGACCACCGCGTCGAAGGACGCGTCGCTCAAGCCGAGGCGAGAGACATCACCCACCCGGACGATGTGACGCCCCTGGACGGGGCGCTCGCTCAGCTCGTGCTGCAGGTGCGCGCACAGCTCGGGGCTCTCGTCGAGTGACGTGGTGCGCAGGCCGAGCGCGGCGAGGCGCAGGGTCATGCTCCCCGCTCCCGCCCCCGCGTTCAGGACTCTGGGACCGGGCATGGCCGGCAGCAGGAGTCGCAGCATCAGCGACTCGCGATAGTCATGGCGCGGCCCGAACATGAGCGGGGCGCTGCCCCAGTCGTGTTCCGGGAGCTCCCCGGACACCCGCATCGCAGACACGATAGTCCCCATTTCGTGCGGCGGCGCCTTCGCAGGCCGAGACGAGCCCACTCAGCGTGCCTCGGTCGGATACCCGACAGCCGGACGAATCCCCGCCAGAAAGCGCGCCGCCACCCGATCGGGCGCTCCGAGCGCCATGAAGCGGCGCCGGGCCGAGGTCGCAAGGCGTGCGCGCAGCTCGGGATCCTCGGCGAGGCGGGCGAGCGCGCTCGCCAGCGCGTCGGCGCTCCCCGGGGTCACGAGCAGGGCGTCCCGGCCGTCGCGAAGCACCTCGCGCGCCGCGGGGCCGTCGGCGGTGACGATCGGGCGCCCCACGGCCATCGCCTGCCACACCTTGTTGGGGATCACCCGACCGACGCGCTCCGAGGCCGAGAAGACGCCGAGGCAGATCGACGCGGCGCGGATCTCCTCGCCGAGCCGCTCGAACGGCACCCACGGCACGTGCGAGAGCCCCGGCGGCGGATCCCGCTCCAGCTCCTGCGCGAGCCATCCGTCGAGCTGGCCGCTGCCGATGATGCGCACGGGCGGCACGCCGGCCATCCGCGCCGCGGCGACGACGACATCGAGTCCGTGGAGCGGAGCGAGCTTGCCCACGAACAGCGCGTGTCCCATCTGGGAGTCCACCGGCGCATGGCGGAACACCTCGGCGTCCGCACCGACCGGCACCACCACGACCCGCCCGTCGGACAGCCCGAACCGCTCATCCAGATAGCGGCGGTTGGCATCCGAGTCGGCGATCACGGCGCGCGCGCCGGAGAGGGCGATCCGATCGGCGAGGCCGAGCAGCCGTGCACTCGGGCCACCCACGCCCCGGCTCGAGAACGCGTCCGACATCGCGATCATCGCGTCGGTCACGAGCGGCACGCGGCGCCGGCGGGCGACGACCCAGCCGAGGATCGCGTCGGGCTGTGACGGATAGCCGAGCACGATCGCATCGAACGGTCCCAGGCGGGCCTGCTCGCGAGACAGCCGCAGCCACGACGAGACGAGCGATCGACCGGTCGCCGCCAGCCGCTTCGGGCGCAGGAAGGAGCCCGCCTTGTGGCGCTGCTGCTCCCAGAGCGGGGTGTGGCACTCCACCACCTCGACCCCGAGCTCCTGGAGGCCCGTGATCAGCACCCGGTTGCGTGGGTAGTCGGACTCGTACGAGCCGAGCCACAGCAGGCGCACGGGGCGGGGTGCGCTAGCGGAGGGTGCGCTCGACCCGGGCCTCCGACTCATCGGCTTTCGGCCTGACGTGGTACCGCTGGATCATCTCGCTGACCAAGCCGATCGTGAGGAACTGGACGCCAACGACGATCAGCAGGACGCCCAGCAGCAGCAGCGGCCGGTTCCCGATCCCCTCACCCAGGATCCAGAGGACGGCCAGGTAGGCGCAGATCACGACGCCGATGAACGACGACAGGACCCCGAGACCCCCGAAGAGGTGCATCGGCCGGTGCCGGTAGCGGCCAATGAAGCTGATCGTCAGCAGATCGAGGAAGCCGCGCAGGTACCGCTCGAAGCCGTACTTGCTGTGTCCGTGGGCCCGAGGCCGGTGGTTGACCGGCAGCTCGGTGACCCGAAAGCCCTCGGCGGCGGCGAGCACCGGGATGTAGCGATAGAGATCGCCGGTGAGCTCGAGCGAGCGCACGACCTCCGCGCGATAGGCCTTGAGCCCGCAGTTCAGGTCGTGGAGCGGGACCCCCGAGAGGCGCCTGGTCACGCCGTTGAAGACCTTCGACGCCGCGCGCTTGCCGAACGAGTCCCGCCTCGTGCGCTTCCAGCCGCTCACGAGGTCCGCACCGTCCTCGAGGCCGGCGATCAGGCTCGGGATTTCCGCGGGGTCGTCCTGCAGGTCGCCGTCGATCGTGACGACGATGTCCCCCTGGGCGGTTCGGAACCCGGCCATCAGCGCCTCGGCCTTCCCGAAGTTCCGTCGCAGCCGCACCGCCATCACCTCGGGCTCCCTCGCCACCACCCGAGCGAGCTCGTCGGCGGTCCCGTCGACCGAGCCGTCGTCGACGAAGATCACCTCGAAGTCGTGTCCCATTCCCCGCAGGACGGGGAGGAGCTCTCGCGTGAGGGGCTCGACGGAGTCCCGCTCGTTGTAGACGGGGATGACCACCGACACCCGCGATGGCGGCACCGGCCGCACCTCGCGCGGGGCGGCGACCGGCTCGACCGGGGGGACCGCGAGCGCCTCTTCGGGTGGTGTGCTCATGCCTGCTCCGCCCGCCGGCGAGCGCGGGAGTCGGGTGCTCTGGAGGGAAGGGACTTGCGCGCCCTCAGGATTGCAAGCCCGGACAGGGCAGCGATACACCCGAGGGCGCCAATCGCGATCAGCGGCCCGACGGCCCCGCGGGACCCGTCCGCGGTGCTCGCCACCAGATACCAGGCCGCAAACGCTGGATTCCGGTCGAGGCGCTCGGCGATCACGGCGACCGCGGCGAGTGGCGTCACGATCGCCAGGAGCGCGAGCGCGGCGACCTGCCACCGCCGTGTCACCGCGGTCGCGAGCAACGCGGCGTGTGCGGCCGGGAGCATCAGGATCAGCGAGAACGGCTCGATCACCCATGCCACGAGCAGGAGGAGGGACAGGGCAACCGCCGCGACGCCGGCCTCGGACGCGGGAGCGGTCTGCACCCGCGAGCGGCTGATCGCCACCACGCCGACCGCGGCGCCGATCGCCAACGCCACACCCAGCCCGCTCGTCGCGCCGAACGGCATGTCGTCGGGAAGGGGTGGCGCACCGGCGGCGCTCGGCGGGAACATCCCGACCAGCGCCCATCCGTACGCGACCGCCGCGAGCGCGACGAACGGGAGCGCACGATGACCCAGGCCGCGAAGACCGGGTCCGCGCGGGACCCCGGCACGCCGCATCCGGGACAGCACGTCGGCACCCGCGACGAGGACCGGCAGCGCGAGGATCAGGAGGATCGCTCGGGCCAGCGTCGGGCCGAGGATCTGGCCGCCGACCTCGACCTCGGCGGCGGGCGCGGGCGGATCTCGCGTCTCGTCCAGGCTGGCGATCAGATCCGCGACCGCCACCCCGGCGTTCTCGAGGACCTCGCCATCGACCGCGACACCCGCCTTCGGCGGCGAGTCGGGTCGTCCCGAGATCGTCACGGCCGGGATTCCCGCCGTGACCATCGGGCCCTGGTCTCCGAACGTCTGCGGGATCGCCCTCGTCGCGAGCTGCGTCCAGAGGCCCGGATACGCGACCGCGGACTCACCCGACCGCTCGATCGAGTCCTCGGCCCACGAGGCGAGGCTGAGCGCCGCATCGGACGAGCGCCCGCTCGCCCAGATGTGCAGATCGTCGCCGACCAGCTCGCCCGGCGCGTCGAGGACGACCGCGGCCGAGATCGTGAAGTCCGAGAAGCGGGACAGGAACCACCGGATGCCCGCGTTGCCGACGGTCGACCCGTCCGTCGAGACAAAGAGCAGCGGCCGCCGGTGGGCCGATGTCGCCCAGAGGCGTGCCTGACGGACGAGCAGCGCGCTCGAGGAGCTCCCCGCGACGACGCCCCTGGGGGTGTCGCGCGGAGCCACGATCAGGATCCCGCCGTCGGCGCCACCGGATCCCGGATTCGCCAGGTAGATGTTCTGCATCTCCACGAGCCGGTCGTCGGAGCGCGCCGAGAAGTCCTGCACCTGAACCCGGTTCCGTGCTCCTGGAACCCGGGAGAGCTCCTGGCGGACCCACTCGGCGCCGCGCCGGCCACCCTCGGTTCCCGGGGCGCGCTCCGGCGCGGCCGCGACGAGGCGGTCGTTCAGCTCGAGGGCGGCCTCGCCGTCGAAGACCACGGGGTTGCGTGGCTCCTCGGCCGGATCCACCGGCTGGAGCGTGAGGAGGGCGACCACGACGGCGACTCCCGCCACGAGCCAAGCCATCCGGTAGAGGCGTAGGTTCAGCACCGGTTCTCGTGGTCGGCGCGGCCGGCGAATACCGGCGAGAGCGCGCCGAGCGGCGGAGGATAGAGTGTCCAGGCCGCAAATCGGGGATCCGGGAGGTCCGTCAGGCGTGTCAGAGGGCGACCGTGGCTGACTCCGAGCGTCTGATCCTCGTCTCGAACCGCGGTCCGGTGACCTTCGGTCGAGACCGGCAGGGGCGAGAGATCGCGACCCGCGGCGGTGGCGGCCTCGTCACCGCGCTGCTCGGGCTGGTCGAGAGGTCGTCCGCGCTCTGGATCTCGGCGGCGAACAGCGACGTCGACGCGGAGAAGGCCGGGCGCGCGTTTCCTCTCGAGGGGATGGGCGTCGACACCCGCGGTCGCTTCGTCGCGATCGACGAGGCGACGTACGACGCCTACTACAACGTCATCGCGAACCCGCTGCTGTGGTTCATCCAGCACTACCTGTGGGACCTCTCGAACGCCCCGAACATCACGCGGACCGAGCTCGACGCATTCGAGGACGGGTACCAGCGAGCGAACGAGCTCTTCGCGGATGCCGTCATCGACGAGCTCCGACCCGACGAAGACGCACTCGTCATGGTGCATGACTACCACCTGTACACCGCGTCGCCGAGGATCCGCGCCGAGCGCCCGCGCGCGTTCCTGCATTTCTTCTGCCACATCCCGTGGACGCAGCCGGACGCGTGGCGGGTGCTGCCGCCGTCGATGCGCGAGCCGCTTCTGCTCGGGGTGCTCGCGAACGACATCGTCGGATTCCACACGCCCCGGTATGCCCGCAACTTCCTGCTGTGCTGCGACGACCTGCTCGACCTGCCCGTCGACTACAGCCGTCAGACCGTCCGCTACGAAGGTCGGGACATCTGGGTGCGGGCGTACCCGATCTCCATCCACACGGCGGCCTTCGAGCGGATGGCGCGCTCGGACGAGGTATCGAGCTTCGAGGGGCCGATCCTCCGCCGCCGCCGAGCGCATCTCGTCGTCCGAGTCGATCGCACCGACCTCTCGAAGAACACGCTGCGCGGCTTTGAGGCCTTCGACGTCTTCCTCGACCGGTACCCCGAGTTCCGGGAGGAGATCACGTTCTTCGCCCTGCTGCAGCCCTCGCGCCAGGACGTCCCGGAGTACGTCGAGTACCTGGACAGGATCAGGGAGCTCGCCAGCCGGATCAACACGAAACACGGCAACACCGACTGGATGCCCATCGACCTGAACATCGAGAACAACCTGCCCCGGGCCGTCGCGGCCTACAAGCACTTCGACGTGCTGATGGTGAACTCGATCTTCGACGGCATGAACCTCGTCGCCAAGGAGGCGCCGCTCGTCAACGAGCGCGGCGGGGTGATGATCCTGAGCGAGAACACCGGCGCGTTCGACGAGCTCGGGGCGTTCTGCCTGACGGTGAATCCGTTCGACGTCGAGGCGCAGGCGGAGGCCCTCCATTCGGCGCTGACGATGCCCCACGAGGAGCGCATCGCGCGCAACGACGAGATCCGGCGGATCGTCCGGGAGAACGACGTGACGAAGTGGCTGGAGGCGCAGCTGCACGACATCTCCGCCCGACGCGCAGGCGCTCCGGCCGAGCGGGTCGGCGCTCGCGGCTGATCGCGCGGGGTCCCGGGCGCCGTCCCCTGTTGGTGCACGGATCGGCCTGGGCTAGCCTGCCGCCCGCGATGGCTGCCCCACGTGCAACGAGCTCGCTGCGCTGGCTCGGCGCCGCCGCGCTCGCCGGGGGAATGCTCGCCGCGGGCGGCAGGCTAGCCCAGGCCGATCCGTGCACCAACAGGGGACGGCGCCCGGGACCCCGCGCGATCAGCCGC
>JANQPH010000018.1 GCA_028285405.1 Thermoleophilia bacterium | reverse complement strand
CGGGACCGAGCAGCGCCCGCGCCTGCTCGACACGCCCGTCGTCCTGGCCCAGGTGGACGCCGTCCGCGCCCACGCGTCGGGCGAGCTCGGGGTCGTCGTTGACGATCGTGAGGATCCCGGCCTCCTCGGCCGCCGCGACGACGCGCTCGAGCTCGGCCCGCAGCTCGGCGTCGGAGATGTCGCGATCCCGGAGCTGGACGATGTCCACTCCAGCGCGCGCGAGTGCCGGGACGAGGTCGGCGAGCCCGCCCGCCCGCAGGCGCGCCGGGGCCACGAGGTAGAGGCGCGCGGCGGCGAGCCGGCGCCGGAGGGCACTGCCGTGGTCGCTCATCAGAGCTCCGGGATGCCCATCTCGGGTGAGGATGCCTCCGCGTAGCGCCGCCGCGGGATGCGCCCCGCGCGGTGGGCCGCCCGTCCTCCCGCGATGCCGTCTCGGATCGCGCTCGCCATCAGGGCCGGATCGTCCGCGCGCGAGATCGCCGAGGCAGCCAGGACGGCGTCGCAGCCGAGCTCCATCGCGAGGGCCGCGTCGGAAGCCGTGCCGATGCCCGCATCGAGTACCAGCGGGACCGTGACCGCCTCGCGGATCAGCTCGATCGCGTGCGGGTTGAGGATGCCGAGCCCGCTCCCGATCGGTGATCCGAGCGGCATGACCGCCGCGCAGCCGACGTCCTCGAGGCGGCGCCCGAGCACCGGATCCTCCGTCGTGTACGGCAACACGACGAATCCCTCGCCGACCAGCGTCTCGGCCGCCCTGATCAGCTCCACGCCATCGGGCAGGAGGGTGCGCCGGTCGCCGATCACCTCGAGCTTCACCCAGTCTGTCTCGAGCGCCTCGCGAGCCATGCGGGCCAGCTGACACGCGTCGTGGGCCGTGAAGCAGCCCGCGGTGTTCGGAAGGACGCGGGCTCCAGCTCCCCTGATCGCGTCGTAGAGGCCGCCGGGCGCGCTCTCGACCCTCCGGACGGCGACGGTGACGATCTCGGCGCCGGAGGCGGCGATCGCCGCCTCGAGGCGGTCCAGGTGGCTGAACCCGCCCGAGCCGAGGAGCAGGCGCGAGCGAAGGGGCTCACCCGCGATCACGAGCGGATCACGCTGATCCAGGTCGACGCTCATCCGCCGGCCGCCGCGCGCACGACCTCGACGCGATCACCATCCGACAACTCGGTGCCGGCCCATGCGCCACGCGACAGGACCTCCTCGCCGAGCGCCGCGGCCACCCCGGGCTCGTCGGGCGCCGCACCCGCGACGCGGACCGCGTCCGCGACGGTCGCCGACGCCTCCAGCTCATGCACCTGCCCGTTGATCACGACGCGGGGAATCCGGTCACCTCCGTCGGGGGTCGAGACTCCGGAATCGTGCCGACTCGCGCCGTCGGCTGCCCGGAGACCTCGGCCCAGATCAGCTCCGCGGCAACCGGCGCGAGCAGTACGCCGTGCCGGTAGCCGCCGGTTGCCCAGATCGGCCCTCCGGTCTCGGTACGCCCCACGAACGGCCGGCCGTCCTGGGTCGCCGGACGCAGCCCGGCCGACGTCTCGACCAGCTCGGCCTCCACCAGATCGGGGCAGACCCGGATCGCGTCCTCGAGCAGGTCGAGCACGGCGCCCGCGGTCACCCGGGTGTCGGCTCGCTCCTCCACGGTCGCGCCGACCACGATCTCGCCGTCCGCGCGGGGAACGACGTAGACGTCGGGCGTGCGGATCACATGCGCGAGGGGCGGCTTGCCGGGCACCCGGAGGCGAAGGATCTGACCCTTGACGGGGCGCACCCCCGGGTTGCCCTCGAGCGCTCTGGCACCATGGCCGGCGGCGATCACGACCGATCCGGCGCCGACCACTGTGCCGTCCGCGAGGCGCACCCGCGATGCGCAGGCTCCGTCGCCGATCGCCGCGACGGCGCTGCCGGTGACGCGCTCGACGCCGAGCGCCTCGCAGCCTGCGCGAAGGGCGGGCAGCAGGCGGCGCGGGTCGACCTGGCCCTCCTCGGGCAGGGCCAGGGCGCCGGAGACCGCAGGCCCCACGGCGGGCTCGAGATCGCGGAGCCCCGATCCGGTGACCCACTCGGCGGGGGCGCCCACCGCCGACAACGTCTCGCCGAGGCGGCGGACGCTCGCCAGGTGCTCGGGCCGGCACGCGGCCACGAAGGAGCCCGGGTAGTCGTCGCCCAACGAGACCCCCGCGAGCTGGGAGATCTCCTCGGAGAAGCCCGGCCAGCGCGAGAGCCCTGCGGTCAGCAGCTCGAGCATGTCCGGGTCCTGAGAGTCCGCCTCGGCGCGGGCGCCGAGCATGCCGGCCGCGACGTGGGCCGCGGATTGTCGGCCGTCGTCGACCAGCGTCACGCTCGCGCCGTCCCGCGCGCATCGCAGGGCTCCGGCCAGACCCCAGACTCCCGCCCCGCACACCACGATGTCGGACGACCGGGTCATCCCTGCCGCCGCCTCGCCGCGAGCGGCTCCGCGTCGGCGTCCCCGAGCGCCGAGCTCGCCGCCGACGCGAGCCCCCGGCGCGTCCGCCACGCGGGCCGCACCGAGTGGCGGCGATGGGGGAGCGCGAGGCGCTCGAGGCCCGAGACCGCCGCGAACAGGGCGATGCCGATCACCGCGAGCCACGCGATGGCGGCAAACGCCACCTGCGTCTCGAACTGGCTCGTGGAGATCTCGGTCAGGTAGCCGAGGCCACGGTCGGCGCCCACGTACTCGGCGACGACGGCGCCGGTGACGGCGAAGACCGCCGCCATCCGCAGACCCGAGAAGAGGGCTGGCAACGCGGCGGGAAGGGTGACGCGCCGCCAGACCCACATGCGGCTCGCGCCGAGGGTTCGCGCGACCCGCCCGAGCGCCGGGTCGGTCGAGCGCAGGCCGTCCACGCCGGTCACGATCACCGGGAAGACGCAGATGATGAAGGCAACCGTCACCTGCGCGGCGCCGTAGTCGAGCCAGACCGCGATGATCGGCGCCACCGCCAGGATCGGCACCGCCTGGCTCGCCACCACCCACGGGTAGATCGCGCGATCGGCCGCCCGGGAGGCGCTGATCAGCACCGCGATCGCGAGGCCCACGACCAGCGCCAGCCCGAGGCCGAGCAGCGCCTGACCGATCGTCGCCTGCGCGTGGAACCACAGCCGGTCGTGCTCGGTCCACAGCGTCGACGCGACGGCCTGGGGCGACGGGAGCATCCAGGCCGGCGGGCGGGCGATGACGTCCACGAGGTACCAGACCAGGATGCCGAGGAGCGGCAGGGCGACAAGCGCGGCTCGGCCCATCAGCGCGCGGCCGCGCATCAGGCGACGGCCTCGGTCGACGCCAGCACCCCGAGCAGCTCCTCCTTGAGCCGCACGAACTCCGGCCGCGTGGTGTCCGCCGCCGCCCGGGGGCGGCCGAGCGCGACGGCGACCTCCGCGACGATCCGGCCGGGGCGGAGGGAGCTGACGTAGACCCGATCCGCCAGCACGATCGCCTCGTCGAGGTCGTGGGTCACCAGCAGGACCGACGAGCCGACGCTCCTCCACGCTCGCTCGAGCTCGCGATGCAGCGCGGCCCGGGTCAAGGCGTCGAGTGCGCCGAAGGGCTCGTCGAGCAGCCAGGCCCGGGCTCCACTGGCGAGGGTTCGCGCCAGCGCGACGCGCTGGCGCATCCCTCCGGAGAGGGCGTGCGGGTAGTGGTCCTCGAATCCGTCGAGGCCGACCCGCGCCAACGCATCCATCGCCCGGCTCTCGTCGTCGCCCGAGCGCGCGGACGACCACCCGACGCTGCAGGCCACGTTGTCGAGCGCGGTCCGCCACGGAAGCAGCGCATCGCGTTGGGGCATCAGCGCGAGACCGCCGAGTCGGTCCGGTCGGTCCACGCCGTCGAGCCGAACGACCCCGGCCGAAGGCGCCTCCAGCCCGGCCAGAACACCCAGGAGCGTGCTCTTTCCGCATCCGGACGGTCCGACCATCGCGACGATCTCGCCCGGCTCGACGACGAGGCTCATCCCGGCGAGGACGTCGATCGGCCCGTCCCTGCCGTCCCGGCCGACCCACAGGTCGTCGACCGCGATTCGGGGCGCCTCAGACATCGTGCGTCCATCCGGCCGCGTCGAGCGTCACGGGCGCTCCCGCGCTCACCATGTCGACTCCGGCAGGCCCGTCGAGGACGCGTCCGATCTCGGTGAGCTCGACGCCCGAAGCGCCCGCCGACGCGGCGTCGGCCGCGACGAGAAGCTCGTAGTCGTCCCCGCCGCTCGCGGCGCGACGGCGCGCATCCGCGCCCTCGATGGCGGACAGCTCGGCGAGGCCGGGGGCGAGGGGAATCCGATCCAGGTCGAGCTCGATGCGCACGTCGGAGGCGATGGCCATCCGGGTCACGTCCAGCGCGAGGCCGTCCGAGAGATCCATCATCGCCGCGACGCCCGCCTCGGCCAGCCGCAGACCCTCACGAACCCGCGGCCACGGGCGGTGGTAGGCGGCGAGCAGCGGCGCAGCGTCCGCCAGCTGGGCGGCGAGTCCCGGCTCGTCCAGCAGGCTGAGTCCGCCCGCGGCGGCTCCGAGGCTGCCCGTCACGTAGATCGAATGGCCGGGACGAGCCCCGCTGCGGGTGATCGGCGCCCGATCGCCCGGCAGCTCGCCGGTTACCGCGACAGCCAGGACGAGCTCGCGGGCGCTCGTCAGGTCCCCGCCGACGATGGTGGCACCGAACTCCTCGGCGAGGGCGTCCATGCCCGAGTACAGGTCGTCGACGAGCCCGTCGAGCAGCCCCGGAGGGGCGGCGATGCCGACCAGCGCCGCGGCGGGGCGCGCACCCATCGCGGCCAGATCCGACAGGTTGACCGCGAGCGCCTTGTGGCCCAGGTCGGCGCCGGTGGTGGCCCCGAGCCGGAAGTGCACGCCGTCGACCAGGAGATCCTGGCTCAGCACTGTCGCCCCGCCTCGGGCGAGCACCGCGGCGTCGTCGCCGACGCCCAAGAGCGTGCCGGCTCGGGTGGGGGTGAGCGCCGCGATGCGCTCGACGATCGAGAGCTCGGACACCGTCACGCCCTCCCTTCGCCGGTATTACCCGTTCAGGTTCAAGGGGTCGAGGCCGGTCCGACAAGGCCTCCTCTCAGCCGGCTCCCGCCAGCTCCCCCAAGGCGACATCAGCCTAGCAATCGCTCAGCGGCTGGCACCCCGTGACCGTCGTTCGTACGCCGGGGGCGTGGTCAGCCGGTCTGCTCGGCCTTCTTGACGGCGGCGAGGGCCCGCTCGAGCCGCTCCCAGGCGTCGTGCTCGGCCCGCAGGTGCTCGTCCTCGGTCGCGTACAGGTGACCACCCCGCGAGATGGCGAGGTAGTCGGCCCGCGCGCGCTCGAGCTCGTCTTCGGGGCTCAGCGTGGCGTTCGACATCGGCTCACCCTCCTTGCGGTGCGGGGACACGGGCAGTCTGGTCTTCGGCCTCCGAGGCTTCCGGGCTCGCGCAGCGGCGTCCGAGGTCCATGCCCGCCTCGGCGATCGACTCCCCCGAGCGAATGGGCCCGACCAGCAGGCCGTCGTCGAGGGGGCCGAGCTCACGTGCGCGCACCTTCGCGCGGCAGACGGGCTGAGCGACGTCACCGAACGCGCGCTCGGCGCGCTCCAGGGCCTCGTGCACGTCCGGGGCCCCGACCAGCACGACCTCGTGCTGGAACGGCCCACTCCACCCACTGGTGACCGCCCACAGTCGAAGCTCGGATGCCATGACGGAACGGTAGCGCCTCGGCCGGCTACATCGATCGGGAACTGCCGAACGTCCGTCGCGACCCGCGCGCTCGGCTGCGCTCGGTGGTCGCGCCCTACACTCGGTTGGTGCGACGCCGCCTGCTGATCCTGGCCCCGCTGGCCATCGCCGCCATCACCGCGGCCGTCGTCGTCGCGCTCGGGGTCGGTGGGGGAGGCGACAGCGGCCCCGAGCTGAACGCCGGGCCCGTCAGCCCCCCGGTTCCCGCTCCGAGAACGGCCGGCACCGGGGCCGACGGCGCACCGGTCGACCTTCCCGCCGAGGACCGGCCGATGCTGGTCACGTTTCTCTTCGCGAACTGCCCCACGGTCTGCCCCCTGATCGCGCAGCAGCTCGCGGCCGCGCTCGACGAGGTCGGGCCCGATGCGGATCGGATCGACGTCGTGGCCGTCAGCGTGGACCCCGAAGGCGACACGCCGCAGGCGGTGAGGCGCTATCTGCGTGGACACGGCCTCGACGGCCGCATGCGCTACATCGTGGGCTCCGAGGCCGAGCTCGCCCCGCTGTGGGAGGACTGGCAGATCTCGCGCCAGCCGCCCGAGCAGGCGGCGCTGTCGCTTCACTCGGCTCGCATCGTCCTCGTGGACGCCGACGGCGAGCAGGTCGGCCGCTACTCCGGCGGGCTGCCGATCCCACCCCGGGACATCGCCGAGGACATCCAGACGCTGATCGAGGCATAGGGCCTCACTCGGGCCGCTGGTGGTCTCGGGGAACCCGCCCCGGTGCCGACCGTCTGCGCCAGCGACTACGGTCCCCGGCCGTGACGAGGATGCCGAAGCGAATGCGCGGAGGTCGAGCGGGCGCCCTGCTGGGCTGCGCGGCGCTGCTCGCGGGGGCGCCCACAGTGGCGTCGGCGGCCGAGCAGACGTTCACGTTCGAGGGGCGCGGCTGGGGGCACGGCGTTGGCCTCTCGCAGTACGGCGCGCGCGGCGCGGCGCTCGTCGGGTGGAACGAGGAGCGAATCCTCGCCCACTACTACCGGAACACGTCGATCGAGCAGCAGCCCCCCAGGCGGGTGCGCGTGCTCCTTCGCCAGACGAGCGGAAAGGCGCTGCTGCGCGGACCGTTCGTGGCCCGGATCGCCGGCACCGACGTGCGCGTGCCGGCCGGACGGGTGCGGGCGAGCGGCGAAGGCCGGCAGGTCGTGCTCACCGCCCAGGACGGGACGGAGATCGCCCGCGCGCCCGGCCCGATCGTCCTGCGCAACCGCGGTGGCGTCCGGGTCCAGCGCAGCCGCTATCGCGGACGCGTCCGGCTGGCCGCCCCGCGCCCGGGGGTCATGGAGATCGTGAACATCGTCGGGCTGGAGCAGTACCTGCGTGGCGTCGTGCCGGGTGAGGTGCCCGCCTCTTGGGGCGATGACGCACCGGCCTCGGTGCGGGCGCAGGCCATCGCGGCGAGGACCTTCGCCCTCGCGACGCGCAAGAAGAAGGGGCGCTTCGACCTGTTCAGCGACGTCAGGAGCCAGGTCTACCGGGGCATCGCCATCGAGGACCCGCGGACCGACGACGCGATCAGGAAGACCACCGGCAAGGTCGTGACGTACCGCGGCGCGCCGATCGTGGCGAACTTCTTCTCGACCTCCGGGGGCAGGACCGCCCAGGCGTCGACGATCTGGGGGGGCGCCGATCAGCCGTACCTGGTGAGCGTGAACGATCCCTTCGACCGCATCTCGCCGTTCCACACCTGGCCGGAGCCGGTCCGGATCAGCGGCACCGACCTCGGTCGGGCGCTCGGGCTCGACAGTTCCGTCACGCAGCTGCGAATCCTGGAGCGCGGGCGCTCGCCCCGGGTGACCCGGGTCGAGGTCACGACCGCCTCGGGCCGCCGCTCGGAGGTCACCGGCCCACGGGTCCGCACGGCGGCCGGGCTGCGCAGCACCTGGTTCACCGTGACCCGCTCGAGCGAGGCGTCCCCGCCAGCGAGCTGATCGAGGACACCCACCGCCGGTGCGCGGTACCGTGTGCGGCGATGGTCGATCGAGGGGAGATGGCGTGACGACGACGACCGCCGAGCGGGACGCCGGCGTGCTCGCGGGGCCGCTCGGACTGCGGCTCACGCCCCAGGCCGTCGCCCCTGGAGGTCTCGTCATGAGCTGCCGGATGCTCGAGGGCGCTCGGGTCGACGGTGGCGCGCATGTCCTGGCGCTCGCTCCGGGGTTCTCGCCCACCACGAATCGGGTCCTGACGACCTGGCCGAGGTCGTGGACGGGTGTCGATCCGCTGCCGGCGGCGGCCGCGCACGCCCGAAGGGCGGTTGCGCCCGCACGTCCGAGCCCGATCGGGATCCTCGAGCGGATCGTGCACGGGGTCGATCCCGCGCCGGCGGACATCGCGCGGGTCGTCGAGGCGCCGCTCGACGCGACCGGCCTCGACGAGGAGGCGGTCACCGCCGCCTACGGCGAGGGCGTCCTCTCCGCGTGCGCCTCGGACGAGATCGTCGCGATCCTCACGGAGGTCGCCCGCGTCCTGCGGCCGGGCGGGCGGTGCGCGTTCCACGAGCTGACGCTGGCGTACGACGCGACCCCGCAGACCCTCGGCTCGCTGGCGAGCGTGGGCCTGCGTCCACTCACCGTCGATGCATGGCGTGAGGCCTGCCACGCCGCCGGCCTCGTGCCCTACGGAGAGACGCGCGGCCCGGTCGTCGACGGAAGCACCGCGGACGAGGTCGCGGACCTCGGCATGGGTGCGACGCTGACACGCGTGAAGGCCCTCGCCCGCGACCGGGAGGCGGCGAGCCTGGCGCGGTCCGCGAGCGCGGCGATCCGCGACGAGGCCAACCGGCTCGACGCGATCGTCGTCCTCGCCGAGCGACCGCTGATCGCCGGCCTGCGGGCCCCGGCGGCGGGATGAGCAGCAACGAGATCATCCCGGGGCAGGACGGCGCGGGAACCGTCTGGGAGGACGGCCTCGGCCGCAAGGACGCCGACGCCGTGGTCCTCACCGAGGACGGCCTGACGCCCGATGCCGACCCCCAGTCGCTTCGGTACGGCCAGGGTGATCCGAAGGTCGTGGTGCAGGGAGTCGTCGGAGGGCCCGCGTTCCGTCACCGCCCCTTCGTCGACGTCTACTGGCACGAGGGCCTGCGGCCGTCGTTCATGCGGCTGCCACCCGAGCAGGCCGAGCGCATCGGTGCGATGCTCACCGCGGCCGCGACGGCTGCCCGAGCCGCGGCGGAGCGGGATCAGAACGGGCTCAGCGGGGACGAATCGTGATCGTCCAGGCGCCGTCCGCCTCGACCTGAAGGTCGTACTCGCCGACCTCGAGGGTGAGCAGGCCCTCGGAATCCACCGCGTCGACCAGCGTCGCGCCGCTCGCGACGTCGAGCAGGACAAAGGTCGTCCCCTCCGATGTCCACGTCACCTCGGACGGCTCGGTGATCGAGACCGTTCCGATCTCAGGCCCGTCCGCCTCGGTGAACACCAGGATCTCTCCGGTCGGCGACTCCTCGGTCGGCGCCGAATCGTCGGGGAGGCTCTCGCCGGTGGTCTCGTCGGGCACCGTCTCCTCGTCGAAGGGGTCCGTCGTGGTGGTGGGGGGCACGGTCTCCACCGGGACCGTCTCGGTCGCCGACGGGACCTCGAGCGTCACGACCGGGCCTGCCGTCTCGGCGATCACCGCGGTTCCGTCCCCGTCGTCACCGCCGCTCGCCAGGCCGACGCCGACGCCGATGGCCGCCGCGAACAGGAGCAGGACGGCGGATCCGACGACGGCCACGCGGCCGGCGGGGCTGAGCTCCGACCAGGCATCGTCGAACCCGAGCGCGCCGTCGGGCTCGCTCGGGGCCGGATCGGTCTCCTCGGCCCCCTCACTCGGCGCGTTGTCGCTGTCGGACGGCTCGCTCATCGACGTGAGCCGCAGACTGCCACGACCGTCGGTCGATCGGGTCGCCGATTGTCGCAACGACTGTGCGAGGATCGTGATGTCGACAGCGCGAGGGAGGTTCCGCATGTCCAGCCGGCCCGTTGACGACCTGATGAGCCCCGCGCTCGTGCGGATTCCCGGAGACGCGAGCCTGCGTGACGCGGCTCGCGCGATGTCCGAGGCCGGCATCGGCTCTGTGGTCATCGAGGCGAATCCGGACGGGCTCGTGACCGAACGCGACCTGCTCGGGCCGATCGCGGACGGCACCGACGTCGATTCCGCCAAAGCCATCGACTACCTCATCCGCGGCCGGCCCAGCGTGCCGCCGGACGCCCCGCTGGCAGACGCGGCACGCCGCATGGTCGACCACGGCGTCCGCCATTGCCTCGTCGTGAAGGACGGGGAGACCGTGGGCGTGCTCTCGATGCGCGACGTCGTCCGACTGCTCGACGTCGAGGACGGGGACTAACCACCCGGCGACGCACGCGCTCACGCCGTGGTGGGGGGCGGGGGACAGGCGAGGGCGCCGGGGGAGACGACGGCCAAAAAAAGAGGGACGCGAGGGGGACCGGGGAGGTCTCCACAGGGGCGAAAACGCCGTTCACCATGCGGCGCATGGACTCGACGAGATCGCTCCCACGGGCGACCGCGGCCGGCGTGGTCGCCGCGCTGTGCGCCCTGCTCATGGCCGTCCTCTCCGCCACCGCCGGCGCCGCGACCGTCACGATCGTGCCCGGCGAGACCCTCTCGCACGTGGCGACTCGCCAGGGCGTCAGCGTCGCCGAGCTGGCTCGCGCGAACGGCATCGCGAACCCGGACCGGGTCGTCGCCGGAACACGGCTCGACGTGCCCGGCTCGGGCACGCCGACACGCAGCTCGGACACGGCGACGCGCAGCTCGGGTGCGATCGCGGCGACAGCCGGCACGCACCGCGTCCGGGCGGGCGAGACGCTCTCGAGCGTCGCCTCCCGATACGGCACGAGCGCGCGGGCGCTGGCCCGGCAGAACGGACGCTCGCTGAACGCGATTCTCTCCATCGGGACGCGCCTCAGCGTGCCCGGTGGCGCCAGCTCGGGTTCTGCGTCCGCCTCCTCGGCGTCGGGCTCGACCTCATCGACGACATCGGCCTCGAGCGGGGCGCACCGGGTCACCTCCGGTGAGACGCTGTCGGGAATCGCCGCCCGCTACGGATTGAGCGCGTCGGGGCTCGCTCGCGCGAATGGCCTTTCGTCCCCCAACCTCATCGTCATCGGGCAACGGCTCAGCATCCCGGGCGGCTCCGGCGCAGAGGCGACCGCCCCGGCGACACCAGCCTCGTCGAGCTCGGTCGCGAGCCTGCTCGATCAGGCGAGCGCACGGCACGGCGTGCCCGCGGATCTCGCCCGCGCCGTCGCGTGGCAGGAGAGTGGCTGGCAGCAGTCCGCCCGCTCGAGCGCTGGCGCGATCGGCGTGATGCAGCTGATGCCGACGACCGCGACCTGGTTCGGCTCGGCCGTGCTCGGGCGGCCGGTCGACCCGCACTCGGTGGGCGACAACGTCGATGCGGGCGTCGCGTACCTGTCGTATCTGACCGGCAAGCTCGGCGATCAGCGGCTGGCGGTGGGCGCCTACTACCGCGGCCCGAACGCGGTCCGCAAGTACGGCCTCGGCACCGAGACGCGGGCCTACGTCTCGAGCGTCATGGCGCTTCGCGGCACCGTGTAGCCCGGAGGCCGGCCGCTGGCGATCGCTCACCTCGGTGGGATACTCGCGCAGGAGCCGTGACCCCCGACCTCGAGGACTACCGCGCCAAGCGCGACTTCGCTCGCACGCCCGAGCCGGTCCCCGAGCTGCCCGGCGGCGACGGCGCTCGCTTCTGCGTCCAACGGCACGACGCCCGCGCGCTCCACTTCGACCTGCGCATCGAGGTCGACGGCGTGCTCGCCTCGTGGGCCGTCCCGAAGGGCCCACCGCTGCGGGAGGGAGTGAAGCGACTCGCGGTGCGCACCGAGGACCACCCGCTCGAGTACCTCACCTTCGCCGGCCGCATCCCCGACGGCGAGTACGGGGCCGGCGAGATGACTGTCTGGGACATCGGCACGTACGAGCTCGAGGAACGCAAGGACGGCGAGTGGAAGCTCGTGCTCGCGGGGGCCCGCCTTGCCGGGAGCTACCACCTGGTTCGCACCGGGGAGCGCTCGGGTCGCGAGGAGTGGCTGCTCTTTCGGTCCGCGTCTGGGCCGGCCGGGTTCCCGGATCCCCGGTCGCGGATGCTCGAGCTGCGACCGATGCTCGCCAGTTCGGCGACGAGCGCGCCGACCGGCGAGGACTGGGTGCACGAGCTGAAGTGGGACGGCTTCCGGGCCCTCGCGCTGGTCTCGCCGGATGGCGGCGAGCTCCGCTCGCGCTCCGGCAAGGACCTGACCGCCCGTTTTCCGGGACTGCGCGACCTCCGGCGCGACATCCGGCTCGTGGAGGCGGTCGTCGACGGCGAGGTCGCGGTGCTCGACGAGGAGGGGCGGGCGAGCTTCCAGGACCTGCAGGCCGGCGTCGGGCCACCGATCTTCGTGGCGTTCGACCTGCTCTATCGCGACGGGGAGTGGTTGCTCGACGCGCCCTGGCAGGAGCGCAAGGACCTGCTCCGCGACGCCGTCGCCGGGGCGCACGGGCTGGTGATGCTCTCTGAGGACGTCCCCGCCGAGGGCACCCGCCTGCTCGATGCGGCGGTTGCGCGAGGCGTCGAGGGCATCGTCGCCAAGCGCCGCGACGCGCCCTACCGGCCGGGCCGCCGCAGCGCGGACTGGGTGAAGGTCAAGCTCCGCCCCGAGACCGAGCTCGTCATCGGCGGCTGGTCCGAGGGTCAGGGCTCCCGGCGGGGCGGCATCGGCTCGATCCACGTCGGCGAGCCGACTCCCGCCGGGATCCGGTATCGCGGCCTGGTCGGCTCGGGGCTCGGCCCGGACGACGCGCTCGAGCTCGAGGAGCGCCTGGCGCCGCTGCGGGCCGAGCAGGCGCCGTTCGTCGACCCCCCGGAGGCGACCGAGCACGACCACTGGGTGGTGCCGGACGTGCGATGCGAGGTCGAGTACGCCGAGATCACCCGCGACGGCCGGCTGCGCGCGCCCGTCCTGCGCGGAATCGTCCCTGGAGAGGACGCGGCGCCCCGGGCGGCGACCGACGAGGAGCCCGAGAGCCGCGAGGTGCGCGACGGCGGGCGGGCGATCCGGCTCACGAACCTGGGAAAGGTGTTCTGGCCAGACGAGGGGATCACCAAGGGTGACGTGATCGACCACTACCTGCGCGTCGCCGAGGCGCTCGTGCCCCATCTGGCCGGACGGCCGCTGATCCTGAAGCGCTACCCCAACGGGATCGCCGAGCCCTTCTTCTTCCAGCACAACCTCCCCGACAACGCGCCCGACTGGCTCGGCCGGGTGGAGCTCTCGCGCTCGGGTCGCGACGAGGACGACACCAACACCTACGCGATCGTCAACGACACCCTCGCGCTGCTGTGGATCGCCAACCTCGGCAACATCGACATCAACCCCTGGCAGAGCCTCGCCGACCGCCCGAACGAGCCGACCCAGGTCCTGTTCGACCTGGATCCCGCCGACGGGCTGCCGTTCGCGCGGGTCTCCGAGACGGCCCGGCTGCTCCAGGAGGAGCTCGTGGCGGCGGGCCTGCGGGGGTACCCGCGCACCAGCGGGGCGTCGGGCATGCACGTCTTCGTGCCGCTCACCGCCGGCCACACCTTCGAGAGCGTGCGCCTGTTCGCGACGGTCGTGGGCGAGCGGCTCCGCGCTCGGCGCCCCGACCTGGTGACCCTCGAGACACGCAAGGCCGACCGCGGCGCGCGCGTCTATCTCGACGCCAACCAGAACGGCCGAGGCCGGAGCATCGCCAGCGTCTACTCGATGCGGCCGCGGCCGGGAGCCCCGATCGCCACCCCGCTGCATTGGGAGGAGGTCGACGCCGAGCTCGACCCGCGTCGTTTCACGTCCCGGGTCGTGTCGCGCCGCATCGCACGAGAGGGCGACCTCTTCGCCGGAGCGCTGACCGACGGGCAGGACCTCGCGCCGGCCGTCGAGCGACTCGCCGGGTAGGCGGCCGGCCGCGCGCAGCGGGGCGCTCGGGCACGTCGCGACGGACGCGCCGACCCACGAATTCGGTGACGACCGGCTCCGTGCCGGAGGGCTTTGCGATCTCGTGGCGAACACTGGCGGCGATGCCACTCGACACGGTTGACCTCACCTCGCGCCTGGAGCGACACCAGGCTCGCTTCAGCCCCGCCCAGCGGGCGCTCGCACGCTACGTCCTTCGTCACCTCGGCGAGATCCCGATGATGTCCGCCCACGAGGTCGCCCGAGAGGCGCACTGCTCGCCGGCGACCGTCGTTCGCTTCGCGCAGGCGCTCGGGTACGAGGGCTACCCGGATCTGCAGCGCTCCCTCCCCGGAGGCGCCCCCAACCTGACGGCCCTTCGGGGCAGCGACCCGATCGGTGCCGCCGCGCGCCGGCTCGCCGCCGGCCGACCGGTGGTCGCCGCAGGGGAAGGCCACGCCCGCGCCGCGATCGTCCTGATCGAGGAGGGGCTCTCGCGGATCGGGGTGCCGGTCGTCGGCCTCACCGAGCGAAGCCCGCGTGCACGAGCGTGGCTGAGCGCGCTCCCGCGCGGCGCGGCGGTGCTCGCGATGGCTCAGCGGGGGGAGTCCACGCTCGCCGAGGCCGCGGCCAGAGCCGCCAGAGGCGCCGGGGCGCCGTGTGTTGCGGTCGGCACCGCGTCATGGCCCCAGGGCACGTTCCAGGTACCGGTTGACGCTGGCGCCGCGGGCGAGGACGGCACCGCGACGTTCGCCGTCGCCGCGTCGCTCGTTCGGGCCGTCACGGCCGAGACGTCCCCGCCCGCCGCGGTCGGGGCCTAGCGCCACCGAGCTGCCAGGGGGCATGGGCTAAGCTCTGCGGCCCGGAGCTCTGTCGAAGGGAACCAGCGTGGCGGACGGCGCCGACAACGGGCGCACGGGCACGTTCACCGTCAAGAGCGGGCTCGCCCAGATGTTGAAGGGCGGGGTGATCATGGATGTGACCACCCCGGAACAGGCTGTGCTCGCAGAAGCTGCGGGCGCGTGCGCGGTGATGGCCCTCGAGCGGATTCCGGCGGACATCCGGGCGCTCGGTGGGGTGGCGCGGATGAGCGACCCCGAGATGGTCTCTGGGATCCAGGCCGCCGTGACGATTCCGGTCATGGCCAAGTGCCGGATCGGCCACTTCGCGGAGGCGCAGATCCTCCAGGCGCTCGAGATCGACTTCGTCGACGAGAGCGAGGTCCTGACGCCGGCCGACGAGGCCCACCACGTCGACAAGTCGGCGTTCACGGTTCCGTTCGTGTGCGGAGCGACAGACCTCGGCGAGGCCCTGCGGCGGATCGCCGAGGGTGCGGCGATGATCCGCACCAAGGGCGAGGCCGGAACGGGCAACGTGGTCGAGGCGGTCCGGCACATGCGGACGATCCAGGGCGGGATCCGGTGGCTCGTCGGGCTTCCGGCCGAGGAGCGCTACGCGGCAGCCAAGGAGCTGCGCGCCCCGCACGAGCTCGTCGAGCGGGTGGCAGCCGACGGCACACTGCCCGTCGTCAACTTCTCCGCCGGCGGGATCGCGACCCCCGCGGACGCGGCGCTGATGATGCAGCTCGGCGCGGAGGGCGTGTTCGTCGGCAGCGGAATCTTCAAGAGCGACGACCCGGAGCGCCGGGCTCGGGCGATCGTCGAGGCGGTGACCCACTACGAGGACCCGGAGGTCCTCGCACGGGTCTCGGGCGGGCTGCAGGGAGCCATGCCCGGCATCGAGGTCGACCGCGAGCATGGGGAGCTCCTGCAGACGCGGGGATGGTGAGGGAGCGCGAGCTCGCCAAGCCCCTGATCGGGGTCCTGGCGGTTCAGGGAGCCTTCGCCGAGCATGTGCTCGGTCTGGAGCGCGTTGGCGCAGACAGCCGATTGGTCCGGCAGCCGACGGATCTCGAGGGCCTCGACGGCCTGGTGATCCCGGGTGGCGAGAGCACGACGCTCGGGCTCCTCGGGGCGCGCACCGGGTTGCTCGATGCCGTGCAGAGGACGCTCGCCGGCGGGCTACCGGTGTTCGGGACCTGCGCGGGGATGATCATGCTCGCCGACGAGACGACGGGTGGACCGCAGCCGCTGATCGGCGGGCTCGACATCTGCGTCCGGCGCAACGCGTTCGGGCGCCAGGTCGCCTCGTTCGAGGCCGATGTCGAGCTCACGCCGTTTCCGGAGGCCCCGTTTCCGGGCGTGTTCATCAGGGCGCCGTGGGCCGAGCGCGTCGGACCGGGCGTCGAGATCCTCGCCAGCCGCGGCGGGCATGCCATCGCCGCGCGGACCGATGTCGCGCTGGTGACGGCCTTTCACCCGGAGCTGACCGATGACCTCCGGGTGCACGACCTGTTCTTGAGGATGGTTCGCGAGGCGGGGGCGCACGACAGCGTCGGCGCCTCGCCGGTTCACCGGAAGGAGGGCGAGCGTGTCCGGGCACAGTAAGTGGTCCACGATCAAGCGCAAGAAAGGCGCCGCCGACGCCAAGCGGGGGCAGCTGTTCTCGAAGCTCTCGCGAGCGATCATCGCGGCCGCCAAAGACGGTGGCGCGGATCCGGAGTCGAACGCCACACTGGCCACCGCGATCCAGAAGGCACGGGACAACTCGATGCCCAAGGACAACATCGAGCGGGCGATCCAGCGGGGGGTCGGCGGGGGGGATGCCGACGCCTACGAGTCGGTGACCTACGAGGGGTACGCCCCCGGCGGCGTTGCGGTGATCTGCTTGGTACTGACCGACAACCGCAATCGTGCGGCGAGCGACGTGCGCCACATCTTCAGCAAGAACGGCGGCAGCCTCGGAACGCCCGGCAGCGTGGCCTGGCAGTTCGATCGCAAGGGCCTCGTCCTGGTCGACCAGACCGGCGTCGACGAGGAGGCGCTGCTCGAGCTCGCGCTCGACGCCGGAGCCGAGGACGTTCGCGAGGACGGCAGCAGCTGGCAGATCACCGTCGAGCCCGGCCTCCTGGCCGCGGTCAGGGGCGCGCTCGAGGGTGCGGAGATCGCCTACGTGTCGGCTGAGGTGACGATGCTCCCGAAGGCCACCGTCGAGCCGGACGAGAACGAGGCCAGGCAGATCCTGCGTCTGGTCGATGCGCTCGAGGACAACGACGACGTGCAGGACGTCTACGCCAACTTCGACATCTCCGAGGACGTGCTCGAGGCGGTCGCCAGCTGATCGTCGGGATCGACCCGGGCCTGGCCTCGACCGGCTATGCGCTCGTGAAGGGAAGCCCCACCCGCCCGCGCGCGGTCGAGTGGGGCACGTTCCGCACCAGCCCCCGCGAGGCCCACGCCGATCGGCTGTGGCGACTGCACGAAGGCCTGTCCGAGGTCCTCGCGCGACACCGGATCGAGCACGGCGCGGTGGAGTCGTTCTTCGTCCATCCGGCGAGCACGAGCTCGATGGGGGTCGCCGAGGCCCGGGGAGCGCTGCTCGCCGCGCTGGCCCGCCACGCGGTACCGGTCGTCGAGTACTCGCCCAGCGCGATCAAGCAGGCGGTGACCGGCGACGGGCGGGCGGACAAGGACGGCGTCCGCACGATGGTCGAGCGCCTCTGCGGCGCCAAGGTCAAGAGCTCGCACGCGGCCGACGCGCTCGCCGTCGCGATCTGCCACCTCGGCACGGCTCCGCTGGCGCGCGCGATCCGACGCGCGCAATAACCTCCTCGACATGGTGCGCTCGGTCCGTGGCCGGTTGGCGTCGCTCGACGCCGACGGGGCAGTCGTCGATGTCGGTGGGATCGGCCTGCTGCTGCGGGTGTCGGCGACGACCGCCCGCGGGTTGCCGGCACCCGGCGCCGAGGTGGCGCTCGAGGCCACGCTGGTCGTCCGGGAGGACGCGCTCGAGCTGTACGGCTTCTCCAGCCAGGCCGAGCGGGAGATGTTCGCGGCGCTGACGTCGGTGAACGGGGTGGGGCCGAGGATGGCGCTCGCGATCTGCGGCGTGCTCCCACCCGATCAGCTCCGGATGGCGATCGCGACCGGGGACGCGCCGCGACTCCGGGCCGCGCCGGGCGTGGGACCGCGGATCGCCGAGCGGGTCGTGCTCGAGTTGCGCGATCGGGTGGGCGCGGCGAACGGGGCCGGCGGCGCAGGCGGGGACGCTCCGGGCCCGGGGGTCGCCGCGCGGGACGGGCTGGCGGGCCTCGGCTTCGACGACACCGAGATCTCGCACGCCCTGGCCGACGCGCCGAACGACCTGGACGCCGAAGGCCTGATCCGCCACGCGCTCGCGCGGCTCCGGCGCGGATGAGCGAGCCCGAGGAGGCGCCGCGGCCCGGCCGGCTCGCCGACGCCGAGACGACGGAGGCCGACGAGGAGGTCGAGCTCTCGCTGCGACCGCGCTCGCTCGAGGAGTTCGTGGGCCAGGAGGGGGCGCGGCGGCAGCTCGGCATCTTCCTCGAGGCGGCCACCCAGCGGGGTGAGGCCCTCGATCACGTCCTGCTCGCCGGGCCCCCCGGCCTCGGCAAGACGTCGCTCGCCGCCATCGTCGCCAACGAGCTCGGGGTCGGCTTCCACGTGACCAGCGGGCCGGTGCTGGAGCGAAAGGGCGACCTGGCGGCGGTGCTCTCGGCGCTCGAGCCGCGCGACGTGCTCTTCATCGACGAGATCCACCGCCTGCCGCGGGCGGTCGAGGAGGTGCTCTATCCGGCGATGGAGGACTTCGAGCTCGATGTCGTCCTCGGCCAGGGCCCGACGGCCCGCACGCTGAGGCTCGACCTGCCCCGCTTCACCCTCGTGGGCGCGACCACGCGCACCGGCCTCCTGACCACGCCGCTGCTCGGCCGGTTCGGCGTCCTGCAGCGCCTCGACTACTACTCGGTGGCCGAGCTGGCGTCGGTGGTCGCGCGCTCGGCCAGCCTGCTCGAGCTCGAGGTCGACCGCGCGGGCTCCGAGGCGATCGCGGCCCGCGCCCGGGGCACGCCCCGGATCGCGAACCGGCTCTTGCGCCGCGTGCGCGACGTCGCCCAGGTCGAGGGCATCCCTCGTGTCGACGAGCCGGCCGCCGAGCGGGCCCTCGACGTCCTCGAGGTCGACGCGCTCGGGCTGGACGAGCTCGACCGGCTGCTGCTGCGACGCCTCACCGAGACGTACGAGGGGCGGCCCGTGGGACTCGGGACGCTGGCCGACAGCGTCGGGGAGGCCGCCGACACGATCGAGGACGTGTACGAGCCCTACCTGCTCCAGACCGGCCTCATCAAGCGCACCCCGCGCGGCCGCGTGGCGACGCCCCGGGCCTACCGTCACCTCGGAATCGAGCCGACCGTCACCCCGGATCAGGGCGGCCTGTTCTAACGGATCGTTGTCTTTGTTGCCTCGCGGTTGCCGGATCGCGAGACCGCGATGGGCAACGGGTCGAGAGCGCCCCGAGGGGGCGGGATCGGCCAGGACAGCTGGTAAGGTCGAGCGCCCCGAAATTCGATCGGAGAGCCGCGCATGGGGTCGCTCCTCCTCCCGCTCTACATCCTCATCTTCCTGGCGCTGATCTGGTTCATCGGGATCCGCCCTCAGCAGAAGCGGCGTCGCGAGATGCAGCAGCTGCTGGGACAGCTCAGCGTCGGTGACGACATCGTCACGGCCGGGGGTGTGTACGGGACGGTCACGGAGATCGAGGACGGCGAGACGATCCTGCTCGAGATCGCCGAGGACGTCGACATCAGGATCGCGAAGGCCTCGATCTCCAAGCGAATCCCGGCGGAGTCGGAGATCCCGGCGGAGGCGACCTCCGCCGGTGGCGCGAGCTCCACGTAGGCCGCTGAGGCATGTCCGTGCGGGCGACACCGCATGGTGAGCCCGGCGCCGAGCGCACCGGGGTCGTCGTGCTGAGCGCGAGGAGACCATGAAGCGCGCGCTGGTGATGCTGGCCGTCGTGCTCGGCCTCGCCTGCGCGTCGCTGGTCGCGATCACGTTCCGACCGGCGGTGCTCGGGCTGGACCTCCAGGGCGGCGTCGAGGTGGTGCTGAAGGGCCAGCCGACTCCCGAGGCGGACGTCACCGAGGAGGCGATCGACCGCTCGGTCGAGGTGATCCGCAGCCGCGTCGACGCGTTCGGGGTCGCCGAGCCGACGATCCAGACCCAGGGCGACGACGAGATCATCGTCCAGCTGCCGGGAGTGGAGAACCCGGAGACGGTCGTCACCGACCTGATCCAGCCGGCCCAGCTGCAGTTCTTCGACTTCGAGGCCAACCTCGTCGGGCCGGAGGGTGACCCGAGCCTCGAGTCGACCATCCGCCGTGCCCAGCAGCAGCCTCCGGTCGAGGATCCGCGCGGCGAGCCGACCTATTGGGCGCTCGACGCCGACGGCAACTACCTGGCCGGGCCGGCGCCCGACGAGGAGTCGCTGCGTCAGATCTTCCCGAACGGCTTTCCCGGCGGGACCCAGGTCGAGGAGCTTCCCGCCGGCTGGTTCATCGCGACCCAGGAGCGGACGCTCGCCAGCCGCCCGGACGGGCCGGCGCAGAGCCTCTACTTCCTACTGAGGGACAACCCGGCGCTGCTCGGCAACGACATCACCGAGGCCAACAGCGTCATCCAGAGCGTCGGTCTGGGCGAGCCCGAGCCCGTGGTCACGATGCAGTTCTCGGATGCCGGGCGGGCGGCGTTCGCGGAGGTCACCGGCGACATCGCGCGCAGGGGGGCACTGCGCGGCGAGCTGCAGCGGTTCGCCATCGTCCTCGACGGCGAGATCGTCTCCACCCCGACGATCGACTTCAACGAGTTCCCCACGGGGATCGGCGGGCGCAACGGCGCTCAGATCCAGGGGAACTTCACGCAGTCCGAGTCCCAGCGCCTCGCCGACCAGCTCAACTCGGGTGCGATCCCGATCGACCTGCTGGTGATCAGCCAGAAGCAGGTGTCGGCGACGCTCGGCGAGGAGTCGCTCCGGCAGGGGCTCATCGCGGGTCTGGTCGGCCTGCTGCTGGTGGTCGTGTTCCTGATCGCCTACTACCGGATCCTCGGACTCGTGGCCGTCTTCGGCCTGATGATCTACGGGCTCCTCTTCTACGCGGTGATCGTGCTGATACCCATCACGCTCACCCTGCCCGGCATCGCCGGGATCATCCTCACGATCGGTGTCGCCTCCGACGCCAACGTCGTGATCTTCGAACGGGTGCGAGAAGAGGCGCGCAAGGGCGTCACGCCGAGGGCGGCGATCCTCGGCGGATACCAGAAGGGCATCCGGGCGATCCTGGACGCCAACTTCGTCACGATCCTGACCGCGGCGATCATCTTCCTGACCGCCACCGCGGGCGTCAGGGGCTTCGCGCTGACGCTGATGATCGGTGTCCTGATCTCGCTGTTCACGGCGGTCGTGGCGACGCGCGCCGTGTTCGAGCTGATCGCGGACACGCGGCTGCTGCGCGAGGAGCGGTTCCTCGGCCTCAAGCAGCGCGAGATCCGATGGAAGTTCGACTGGGTCGGCAAGTGGCGGCTCTGGCTCGCGATCTCGTTCATTCCGATCCTCTTCGGGATGGGCTTCATCGCGATCAATGGCCTCAACCTCGGCCTGGACTTCGAGAGCGGCACGCGGATCGTCACGACCTTCGACGAGAACCCGTCCGAGACCGAGGTCCGGACCGCGCTCGGTGCTGCCGGCGTCGACACGGCCGAGATCCAGTCCACCACCGAGGAAGTCGACGGCGAGGACGTCGCCGGCTTCACGATCCGGACGACGACGCTCCAGCCGGACCAGCTGCTGGACGTCCGAACGACGCTGAACGACGAGTTCGGCGTCAACGACGACGTCTACCAGGTCGACGTCGTCGGCCCGACGTTCGGCGAGCAGGTCATCCGCAGCGCGATCATCGCGATCGCCCTCTCGTTCGTCGGGATGGTCGCGTACCTGTGGTTCCGATTCCGCTCGTACAAGCTCGCCCTGCCGGCCCTGCTGTCGGTCGTCCAGGACGTCCTGCTGTCGATCTCGATCTACGCGTTCACGGGCAGGGAGGTGACGAGCGCGACCGTGGCGGCGCTCCTCACCATCCTTGGGTATTCGCTCTACGACGTGGTGATCGTCTTCGACCGGATCAGAGAGAACGTGCCGCTGATGCGCGGCGCGCCATACCGGAACGTGGTCAACCGGTCGATCGCCGAGATGTTCAACCGCTCGCTGATCACGACGTTCACGACCCTGCTCCCGATCGTGTCGTTGTTCATCTTCGGCGGCGAGACGCTGAAGGACTTCGCGTTCGCGCTGATGGTCGGGATCTTCACCGGTGGCGCGAGCTCGATCATCATCGCGGCTCCGCTGGCCGCGCTCTGGAAGGAGCGCGACCCCGACGACAGCAAGAAACGCGCGAAGGCCGCCAAGAAGGAGAAGCGCAAGGCCAGCGCGGACTCCGACGTCGTCGACCTCGACGTGCTCGAGCGGGCGGAGCGCTCGCTCGAGTCCGATCTGGCCAAGGCCGAGATCGGCGCCGGGCCGCGCCGCTCGCTGGACGACGAGGTCGCCGTCGGCGAGCCGACGGCCTCTTCCGAGCCCGAACCCGAACCCGTCGAGGCGCCCGAGCCAGACGAGGTACCGGAACCGGACGAGGCCCCCGAGCCCGAGCCGGCACCGGCCGCCGACCTTGGCGACGCCGAGCTCGAGCCCGTCGAGGAGGATGGTCTCGACGACGGGACTGCGATCGCCGAAGATGCCGCTGACGTGTCACCCGACGGCGGGGAGCAGGAGTCGGAGGGCGAGTCGAGGAAACAGCCGCGAGAGCGGCGACACACCAGGGTGAGGCGAAAGAGGCGATGACGATTCGAGATGGGATCGAGGGCGCGATCCTCATGAGCGTGGGTGCCGCGGCGCTGACCCGCGAGCGAGCCGAGTCCGCGCTCGCCGACCTCGTGCGGCGGGGCCAGGTCGGAAAGGACGAGGGTCAGGCGGCGCTCGAGGATCTGCTGGCTCGGGCGAAGACCGAGGGCGGGGACCCCCTGAACCTCGTCGACCGGCTGCCCTCGGGGGTGAAGGACGCCCTCCGGGACGTCGGCGTCGTGACCAAGTCGGACCTCGACGGGATCCAGCTGAAGCTGGCGGAGTTGGACCACCGGCTGCGCCTGCTCGAGGGGGGCGGCTCGCCCGTCTCGAGCGAGCCCGACACGGGCGAGACGACCGGGGACCAGTAGCGAGACGTCAGGCGTGACCTGCGTGTCATGCCCCGCGGAGAATCCCTACTCCATCGGGGACGCTCGGTGGTGGCCGCGTCCAGCTCGGGTGTTAGCGTGAGCGCGTGGCATGCCAACCGACACGCGCCGGGTTCGGACTGGCCGCCCGGCGACGTGGGCCGGCGCGCCACTAGTGTCGAGGTCTGAGCGACGACAGAACCTGGCGCGCGTCGCCGAGATCGCGCAGGTCGCGAGCCGCCACGGATTCGGCTACGTCCTCGGCAAGGGCAGGTTCCGCCGCGACGAGGATCTGCCGTCGACTCGCGCGCGCCGGGTGCGCGAGATGCTCGAGGAGCTCGGTCCGACCTTCGTCAAGTTCGGACAGCTGCTCTCGACGCGTCCGGACGTCGTTCCGGCCGACATCTGCGCCGAGCTCCGCCAGCTGCAGGACGCCGCTCGGCCGATCGGCTTCGACGAGGTCAGGGGTGTCGTCGAGGCCGAGCTCGGGCTGACCGTCGAGCAGGTCTTTCCCGAGTTCCGAGAGGAGCCGCTGGCCTCGGCGAGCATCGGCCAGGTGCACGAGGCGGTGCTCCCGGACGGGACGCCCGTGATCGTGAAGGTCCAGCGCCCGGACGCTGAGCGGCAGCTGAACGCGGACATCCAGCTGCTGTACCAGATCGCCCGAGCGGCGAAGGAGCGAATCAGCCGGCTCCAGGTCATCGACGTGGTGGCGGCCGTGGACGAGCTCGCCCGATCCGTCCGACGGGAGCTCGACTACGAGGTCGAGGGCCGCAACGCGATGGCGATCCGGGGGAACTTCGCGTCCTCCGACCACGTCCTCATCCCGCAGGTGTACTGGCCGTACACGACGTCGCGGGTCCTCACGATGCAGCACGCCCCGGGCACGCCGCTCAGCCGGCTCGATCTGTCGGAGTGGAGCAGCGAGGAGCGCGAGCGCCTCGCGCGGCGGATCACCGAGACGTGGATGGAGATGGTGTTCCTGCACGGCTTCTTCCACGCCGACCCGCACCCCGCGAACATCCTCGTGGAGGACGCCGATCGCCTGTCGCTCGTCGACTTCGGCATCGTGGAGCGCCTCAGCCGCCGCGATCGCGAGAACGCGATCGGCCTTCTGATGGACATCCTGGACGGCAACGTCGAGCGGCTGCCGAGGCGGCTCCGCGCCCTCGGCGTCAAGTACCCGTCCCGCCAGGAGGAGGAGCTCGCCGAGAGCCTCGGCGTGATCCTCGAGCGCTATTCGGCGGTCTCGCTGGGGAACATCGACGCGCGGGCGGTGCTCGGCGAGATCTTCCAGACGATCTACCAGATGAACGTCGCCCTGCCGCCGCGCTGGCTGATGCTCGACAAGACGCTCGCGACGCTCGCCGGCGTGGGCTCGGAGGTGTATCCGGACCTCGACGTGTTCTCCGTGGCGCGCCCGTACGCGCAGCGTCTCCTCATGGACTCGTACCGGCCGGATCGGCTGCTCGAGAAGGGTCGCAACGACCTGGGTCGCTACGCGGCCGCGTTCCTCGAGTACCCGTTCCAGCTCTCTGACCTGCTCGACGAGTTCAAGGGCGGCGAGTTCACGCTGACGGCACGCATCGAGCAGCTCGAGGAGGTCGCCGAGCGGCTGCAGTCGGCGGTCAACCGAATGGCGCTCGCCATCATCGCGGCTGCGTTCTTCATGGGGTCGGCCGTGGCCGGCGCCACGCTCGACTCCGGCCCGCGGGTCTTCAACTTCGCGGTGATCATGATCCCCGGGGTCATCATCAGCATCGGGATCGCCCTGTTTCTGATCATCGGGATGCTCCGCTCGGGGAGGTGGTGAGGTGGCCTGGCGGGCGCGACGGGTGAGGTACGACGACGTCGCCCGACTCCACGATCGCCTCGGCGGAAGCGAGGCGCTCGCCTGGACGCTCGTGCGGCGCGGGATGTCGGACCCCGACGCGGCCGAGGAGTTCCTGCGCGCCGACGGACCGCTCGAGCCACCCGAGGCGATGCCGGGCGCCACCGAGGCAGCCGAGCGGCTGTCTCGCGCGGCCGCCCGCGGTGAGCGGATCGTCGTGCACGGCGACTACGACTGCGACGGCGTCTGCTCGACGGCGATCATGGTGAGCGCGCTGCGCGCCCGCGGCGCCGATGTCGAGGCGTTTCTTCCGAGCCGCTTCCGAGACGGCTACGGCGTCAGCACGGCCAACGTCGAGCGCATCGCCGAGCAGGGGGCCAAGCTGCTGGTCACCGTCGACTGCGGCACCACCGCGGTCGAGGCGCTGACCAGGGCGGTGGACCTCGGCCTCGACGTGATCGTGATCGACCACCACCTGGCCGGCGGCCAGCGCCCCCCGGGGATCCTGGTGAACCCGGCGCTCGGGCGCTCTCGGGACGACCTGCCGGCCGCCGCCGGTGTCGCGCACCGCGTGGTCCGCGCGATCGAGGCGCTCGAGCCGGACGGACAGCTCGGCGCGACGGCTGACTCGTTGATCGATCTCGCGGCGCTCGCGACGGTCGCCGACCAGGTGC
>JANQPH010000003.1 GCA_028285405.1 Thermoleophilia bacterium | reverse complement strand
CGTGTCGATGGCGACGGCCACATCGGGCTCGATGCGGGCCGTCGCGACGCGCGCGGCGCCAAGGTCGGAGGGGGCGCGGCGATCCGCGTGATGGACGCGAGCGCGACCGCGGACCGCCGGCTCGTCGACCTGCTCGTGTCGATCGCGGAGGATCGCGAGATCCCCCACCAGCTCTACGTCGCGCAGCGGGGCGGGACCGACACCGGCGAGCTCCAGCGGAGCGGAACCGGCGCGATCGCCGGGTGCGTCTCGATCCCCGCTCGGTACGGCCACTCGAGCATCGAGGCCTGCCACCCGGACGACGTCGACGCGGCGATCGGCCTCGTCGCGGGGCTCATCGAGCGGGTCGGCGAGCTCGACTGAGCGCGGACCGCTTGGGACTGCGCGGCTCGGCTCGCGCCGCTAGCCGACCGCGAACAGCGACACGCCGATCGCCGCCGCGGTCAGCGCCGCCATGCCGAGTGCGCCTGCCGCGTTGAGCGGTCCGTAGGCCAGGCTCCCGCGGCCGAACCCGCCGAGCACCCACGCTGCTACCGCACCACCGATCAGCCCGCCCAAGTGCCCGCCGATCGAGATGCCGGGAACGATGAACGTGATCGCCAGGTTCAGGAGCAGGAAGATCCCGATCGGCCCCTGCACGATCTCGGAGACCGACTGACCCTGCTGTCGCTGCAGGACCAGGATCGCGCCGAAGAGGCCGAAGACACCACCAGACGCCCCGACGGTGACCGCGTTCGGCGAGAGCAGCAGCGCCCCGGCCGCCCCCCACAGCACGGCGATGAAGTAGATCGCGAGGAATCGGTCCGTCCCGATGCGCGGCTCGAGGAGCTGTCCGCCCAGGATCCAGAGCACGTACATGTTGAACGCCAGATGGATCAGGCCCGCGTGGAGGAACGACGACGTGATGAGGCGCCACCACTCGCCATCGGCGACCGCGGGCCCGAAGAGACCACCCTCGGCGATCAGCGACGAGCCGCTGGTGCCCGAGATACCGACCCCCTGCGTCAGCTCCAGCAGGAAGACGACCACGTTGATCGCGATCAGGGCCAGGGTGCCCATGTTGGACCCGCTCGGGCTGCGCACCCGCCGACCGGCACCGCGCCGACGCGTCAGCCGGCTCCAGCCGCGACGACCGTCGTCGGGATCGAGCGCGCGCACGCGATCCCCGCGCACCCGATCGCGGGCACGCGTCACCGTCTCACCCGTCCGCCCCACGCCGACGATCGTAGCGCGAGCGTCGCGTCCGGCCGGGCCTCGGTCGACGATGGTGACGTCGGGTGCGCGGCCGAGCAGCCCGCGGGGCCCGCGCCGAGCCGCGGTACCGCATTGACCTCCGCGCGCGGCGCGGCTTGAATATCCCGTCATGGGCCGCGGGGGCTGTTCACCCGCCTGCCCCTCGATAGGTAGATCGACCGGCCCCTGCACGACGAGGAAGGCGACCGTACATGCAGAACACCCCCGCCCCCTTCGCCACCCAGCCCCCGAGGGGGCTGCCGGAACTCAAGGAGCACGACGCCTGCGCGCTCGCGGGCTTCGCGACTCGGGACGGCAAGCCGAGCCGCGAGATCGTGCGGCATGCGCTCGAGGCGCTGCAGCTGATGGTGCACCGCTCGGGCAGCGTGGATGGCGAGGGTGACGGCAGCGGCCTGCAGGTCGATCTGCCCAGGTGGCTGTGGCGGGAGCGCCTCGCCGAGAGCGGGCTCGACGCCGCGACGGCCGACGACCCGCGGTTCGTCGTCGCACACATCTTCTTCGACACCGTCGAGGCGGCCGAAGTCCAGGTGCCGCGCCTCGACCGGATGCTCGAGGGCCACGGGTTCCGGGTGCTCTGGCGGGGCGAGGGCGAGGTCGATCGGAGCGTCCTCGGCCCCCGCGCGGCCGAGCAGCCGATCGTGTTCTGGCAGATCGCCGCGCTCGCCGCGGCCGGCGGCGCCGACGCGGCCCGCGAGTGCTATCGCGCCACCATCGAGGTCGAACGCGAGCTCGACTGCCACGTGGCCTCGTTCGGCGCCAACGACGCCGTCTACAAGGTCCAGGGCCAGCCCGAGGTGATCCCGGGGTTCTTCCCCGAGCTCGCCGACGAGCGGTTCGGCGCGAGCCGGATCATCGCCCACAACCGCTACTCGACGAACACGTACCCCACGTTCAGCCGCGTCCAGCCGTTCGCGATCCTCGGACACAACGGCGAGATCAACACGATCGCCCAGCTGCGCGAGCAGTCCGAGCAGCTCGGACTCCCGGTCACCGACGGCGGATCCGACTCGCAGGACCTCAACCGGCTGCTCGAGGGCCTCATCAACGAGAAGGGGCTCTCGCTCCTCGAGGCGACCGAGTTCGCGTTCCCGCCGATCCTCGGCGAGGTCCACCGGCTCCCGGCCGACCTCCAGGACCTGTACGTGCACTACCGCGAGGCGCTCGGCCCATACGCGCAGGGCCCCGCCGGGATCGCAGCCCGCGCCGGCGACGAGATGGTCTTCTCGGTCGACGCCATGGGCCTGCGTCCACTCTGGTGGATCGAGACGGAGTCGATGTACGTGGTCTCCTCGGAGCCCGGCATCGTCCCGGTCGGCGACGTCCTCAGCGACCCCAAGCCGCTCAGCCCCGGCGAGAAGATCGGGATCGTGACCGGCGACGACGGCGAGCCGACCGTGCTCGGCTACTCGGACCTGCAGTGGGAGGTCCACCGTCGGGCCAAGCAGCGCGGCGCCCTGCCCCGCTCCGAGACGCGCGCGCGTCTGGCCGGTGGCCTCGACCCTGCGGCCTTCGAGCCCGACGAGCACTTCGACGACGAAGGCGAGCCCGCGCTGCCGCTCGACACGCTCCTGGCCGCGTCCGGGTGGATCGAGCTCGACAAGCAGCAGGTCGAGTTCCACGCCGACCGCGGCGCCGAGCCGATCGGCTCGCTCGGCTGGGACGGTCCGCTCGGGCCCCTCTCCCCCGTGCCGGTGCCGATCAGCGACTACCTGCAGGAGACGGTCGCGGTCGTCACCAACCCCGCGATCGACCGTGAGCGCGAGGTCGAGCACTTCTCGACGCGTGTCGTCCTCGGCGCGCGGCCCCCGATCGCCGGTGTCGAGGCCGAGCCGCCGATCCGGTGCGAGCTGCGCATGCCGATCATCATCGGCGGTGGCCGCCCGGGCGCACGGCTCTCGCTCCCGGACATGCGGCGCGTCGCCGCCTGGCAGGGCGTCGCCTGCATGGAGGACGTGCTCACCGCATGGGGCGAGAAGGCCCGCCGGCTGCCGCTCGCGTACCACCGCGAGCAGTCGGCGCGGAGCCACGTCGCACGACTGTCGGAGGCGGCGGTCGACGCCGTCCGCGAGGGCGCCGAGCTCCTCGTGCTGGAGGATCAGAGCGCGGGACCGGAAGAGCGCGTGCTCGACCCGCACCTTGCGGTGGCGGCTGTCGACAAGGCCCTTCGCGAGGTCTACGGCGAGGACGGGTCCTCGCTGCGACGGCGGGCCAGCCTCGTCCTGCAGGCCGGCGGCATCCGGAACGTCCACGACGTGATGGTCGCCTTCGGATTCGGGGCGCAGGCGCTCGCGCCGTACGCGATGATCGAGCAGGCCACGCTCGAGGCCCCCGACCCCGCGGATCCGGTGTCGAACCTGCTCGACGGGCTCCAGAAGGGCATGGAGAAGGTCATCTCCACCCTCGGGATCCACGAGCTGCGCGGCTACAGCCGCCTGGTGTCGGCCATCGGCGTCGCGCCCGAGATCCTCGACATCCTGGGGATCCCCGGCTTCGTCGCGAGCAATGGGCGCGGCCTCGGCTTCGACCAGATCGACGTCCTCGCCGAGCAGGGGCGCCAGATCCGCGCCGGCGAGGAGAGCCCGTCGAAGGTGAAGCTCCCGCGGATGTATCCGAAGGTGTGGAAGGCGCTCTCACGGGTCGCGAGCGCCGAGCGCGGGTACGAGGAGTTCGCCGAGACGATCGAGAAGCTCGAGCAGCAGCAGCCGGTGGCCATCCGGCACGCGACGGCGCCGCAGCTCGCGCCGCCGGAGGATCGGATCGACCCCGAGCAGGTGAGCTCGGCCGTCGGCGAGCAGTCGCTGCCGTTCGTGATCAGCTCGATGAGCTTCGGGAGCCAGGGCGAGGTCGCGTTCCGCTCGTACGCCGAGGCGGCGTACCGCGCCGACATGCTCTGCATGAACGGCGAGGGCGGCGAGCCCCCCGACATGTACGGCAAGTACCCCAAGCACCGCGGCCAGCAGATCGCGAGCGGCCGCTTCGGCGTCTCGACGCTCCTGCTCAACTCGTCGGAATGGGTCGAGATCAAGATCGGCCAGGGCGCCAAGCCGGGCGAGGGTGGGCACCTGCCTGGCTCGAAGGTCACCGCCGCGATCGCCCGGGCCCGAAACGCGCAGGTCGGGAGCGACCTCATCAGCCCGTCGAACAACCACGACCTGTACTCGATCGAGGACCTCGCGCAGCTCGTCGACGAGCTGAAGACGGCGAACCCCGACGCCAAGGTCATCGTGAAGGTGCCCGTCGTGCCGGGCATCGGCACCATCGCGATCGGGATCGCCAAGACCGGGGCCGACGTCCTGACGCTGTCGGGCTTCGACGGCGGCACCGGCGCCGCCCGCCAGCACGCGCTGCGCCGGACCGGCCTGCCCTGCGAGATCGGCACGGTCCTCGCGCACCACGCGCTGACCGAGGCCGGCATCCGCGACCGGATCGAGATCTGGGCCGACGGCGGGCTGCGCAGCGCCCAGGACGCGGTGCGGCTCATGTGCCTCGGCGCCAACCGGCTCGGCTTCGGCACGGCGTCGATGGTCGCGATCGGCTGCACCATCTGCCGCGGGTGCCAGCTCGACACCTGCCACGTCGGGATCGCCACCCAGATCGACTCGCAGGAGGAGGCCGACGAGAAGGGGCTCAAGCGGTTCGTCCCCCGCGTCTTCGACCCGGCGGTCGAGGCGCTCCAGCGGTACTTCACCGAGATGGGCGCGGCGCTTCGCCAGCTCGTCGGTGAGATGGGGTACACCGACTCCCAGGCCCTCGTCGGCCAGGCCGACCGGCTCGTCCAGGTCTCGCATCACGACTCGCTCGACCTGTCCGGCCTGCTCACCCCGACGCGCACCCAGCTCATCACCGCGCCGCCCGACGGCCCGCGGTACTTCCGCGAGTTCAACCCGCCCCCGCCGGAGCGGAGCCGCGAGCACGCGGCCGAGCAGCTGGCGGCCGGCGGATCGGTGATCGTCGAGGAGGAGGCGACCTCCGCCAAGGACCGCAACCTCGGCACGGACCTCGCGGGGCTCATCGCTCGCGCCCGCACCGGCCTGAACGGTGGCTGGGAGGGCGCCCTCGGTCGCGCGGTCGGTGGCGGGAACGGATCCGGCAACGGCGACCCGCGCCTTCCCCAGGACGATCCGCTCGCCCCAGGTGACGGCTCGACGATGGTCGACCTCGCCTTCACCAAGGGTGCCGCGGCGGGCTCCGGCCTGGCGGCGTTCACGGTCGACGGGGTGCGGATCAAGGTCGTCGGCGGCGCGCAGGACGGGGTCGGCAAGTGCGCCCTGGGTGGCGACATCCAGGTCCTGAAGGCGCGGAACGCGGCGGGCGAATGGGTCGGCGGCCACGTGGGCAAGAGCTTCGCCTACGGCGCCCAGCGCGGGCTGTTCCTGATCCAGGGCGACGCGGACGCGCGAGCCGGCATCCGCCTGTCGGGCGCCGACATGGTGATCGGCGGAACGCCCGACGAGCCCATCGACGACAAGCTCGGGACCCTCGGGGCGCGTTCCAACTGCAAGGGCTTCGCGTTCGAGTACATGACCGGCGGACGCGCGGTCGTGCTCGGCGATCCCGGCCCGTGGCTCTGCTCGGGCATGACGGGCGGCGTGGTCTACGTTCGCCAGAACGAGGCGATGGGGCTCGACGAGCGAGCGGTCCGCCGGCGCCTGTCGAAGGCGGCCAAGATCAGCCTCGACGAGCTCGACGATCCGGACATCGCCAACGTGCGCGAGCTGCTGTCCGCCTACCAGGTCGCCCTGCGCGAGTCCGGTCAGGACAACGCGGCGACCGAGGTCACCGAGCTGATCGAGGATCCGACCGCGCACTTCATCGCGATCAACCCGGTCACCCAGCAGGCAGACCCGAGCATCTCGACCGAATAGCAAGGAGGGCACAGAGCCCCGGCTGTTGGAGCTACGACCTCTGGTCGTCGCCTCAGTGTCTTCGGGGCTGGTTGCCCGACGCGCAGGCCGCAGCGCTTCGCCCTGAGGGCAATCTGTCCGTTTGGTGATTCCCCCTCGGGCGTGCCCTCAGGGTGAAGTGACCGGCCGAAGTTGGCGCAAGGAGGGCACAGAGCCTCGGCCCATTGGCGTCGACGACCTCTGGTCGTCGCCTGAGTGTCTTCGGGGCTGGTTGCCCGACGCGCAGGGCGCAGCGCTTCGCCCTTGGGGCAGTCTGTCCGTCTGGTGATTCCCCCTCGGGCGTGCCCTCAGGGTGAAGTGACCGGCCGAAGTTGGCGCAAGGAGGGCACAGAGCCCCGGCCCTGTGCCGCCGACGACCTCTGGTCGTCGCCTCAGTTCTTCCGGGGCTGGTTGGCCCAACCGGACGGTCGGGGTCATCCAGACCCCGCTGCGTCCTCTCGCCGAACACCTGCGACCGACCGATGCGAGGCATCGCTCGTTCTCGGGTTCGCCTCACAGGGTGACCGGCCGAAGCTGGGGCAAGAAGACGGGTTGCCGCCTGGACGGGCGGCAGTATCTTCGGCAAGGACGGTCGATGCCGACGAGTGGCGTCGCAGGAGTGTGCCGGTAGCCGGCCGAAGCTGGGGCTGCACACCCAACGGACCGCGAGGCCTGAAGAGGCGATGGCGTACGAGATGGTCGACGCGGGCGGGCGCGAGGTGCGCCTGTCGAACCCCGACAAGGTCTTCTTCCCCGACGCGGGCATCACCAAGCGCGACCTCTGCGAGTACTACCTCGCGATCGCCGACCAAGCGGTTCTGCATCTCGACGAGCGCCCGACCACGCTGAAGCGGTTCGTGGACGGCATCGCCGGCGAGCCCTTCTTCCAGAAGCGGGTTCCGAAAGGCGCCCCGGATTGGCTCCAGACGGCGACCGTTCACTTCCCGAGCGGGCGCTCGGCGACCGAGCTGGTCGTCGTCGATGCGGCCCACCTGATCTGGGCCGTCAACCTCGGCGTGATCGACTTCAACCCGTGGCCGGTCCGCCGGGCGGACCTCGACCGACCGGACGAGCTCCGCGTCGATCTCGACCCGCAGCCGGACGTCCCGTGGGACTGGGTCCGGAAGGTGGCGCTCACGGTCGGTGACGTCCTCACCGGCAACGGGCTCACCGGCTTCCCGAAGACCTCGGGCTCCCGCGGGATTCACGTCCTGGCGCGGATCGAGCCGCGCTGGGGCTTCCAGGACGTGCGCCGTGCCGCGCTGGCGCTGGCCCGCGAGGTCGAGCGGCGCGTGCCCGATCTGGCCACCAGCAAGTGGTGGAAGGAGGAGCGGCACGGCGTGTTCGTCGACTACAACCAGAACGCCCGGGACCGCACCGTGGCGTCCGCCTATTCGGTGCGACCGGTCCCCAACGCCCGGGTGTCGTGCCCGCTGACGTGGTCCGAGGTGCCCGACGTGGAGCCCGACGACCTGCGCCTCGACACCGTCCCGGAGCGGGTCCGGACCGTCGGCGACCCTTCGGCCGAGATCGACGGGACCACGGGCTCGCTGGACAGCCTGCTCGCGCTCGCCGACCGCGACGAGGCCGAGGGGCTCGGCGACGCCCCGTGGCCGCCCCACTTTCGAAAGCAGGAGAAGGAGCCTCGTCGCGTCCAGCCCAGCCGGGCCAAGCGCGACCGGGACTAGGCCGCTGCGGTCCGCGGCTCGCTGACCGGTCTCGCCCGCCCGGCCGCTCGCACCGCCACCGCGGCGGCCATCGCGCCCAGCGACAGGCACAGCGCGCCGGCGAGGATCGCTGACGGGGCGCCGAGCGTGTCGACGACGATCCCCGCGCCGACGTGGCCACCGGCCACACCGAGCGTCATCGCCGAGGTCGACCAGGCGAAGGCCTCGGTCCGGGACCGCTCCGGCGCCACGTCGGCCATCAGCTCGGCGCCCGAGGCGATCGTCGGAGCAACCGTGAGGCCCTGGAGCGCCAGCGCGATCGCAAGCGGCGCCACGGCAACCGACGCCGGCGCCAGCGGCAGCGCGAGCAGCGCCATCAGCGACGCCAGGATCAGGAGTCGCTGCCGCGGCGGGCGGCGCCACGGCCGGACGACGGCGATCACTCCGCCGACGAAGCTCCCCCCTGCCCAGGCAGAGATCAGCAGGGCCGCCAGCGCGGCGCTGCCGAGCTCGCCCGCCCGGGCGACCAGCGCGAGCTCCGTCGCGCCGAAGAACACCCCGACCAGAAGACCGAAGGTCGCCAGCAGCACCACCGCCGGCTCGCGCAGCGGCGATCCGCCGCCGCGCTCGATGGTTCCCCGACCGGCGCTGGCGGGAGAGGCGAGCATGAGCATCGTCCCGACCGCGAGGGCGACCGAGCAGAACAGAACGCTCGCCGTCGGCGAGAAGATCGCCGCGATGCCGACGAGAACAGGGGGCACCGCGATGAAGATCAGATCCTCGCTGGTCGCGTCGATCTGGAGCAGCCGCTGGCGTCGGTGCGCGGGCTCACGTGTGGCGATCAGCGATCGGACGCTCGCCTCGAGCGGCGGCGAGGCGAGCCCGGCGCCGGCCGCGAGGACCACCAGCACCGCTGGCCCGAGCCCGGCCGGCGCCAGCGCGAGCGTCGCGAGGAACATGGCGCTCACGAGCGCGGCCACCGCCAGCACCCGACGATGCCCCTTCCTGTCCGCCAGCCGGCCCAGCACCGGCGTCGCAATCGCCGCGCCGACGGCGAGCGCCCCGGTCGCGACACCGGCCCACGCGTAGGAGCCGGTCCGGCCCGCCACGAGCAGGATCACCGGCAGCGCGACGGTGAGATCCGCCAGCCGCGCGACGAACGACGCGCCGATCAGGAACTCCGATCGGGCGGGCACCCGCCACGGCTTCTGGGTCCACATGGTCATGGTCGCGGCACTGTAATGAATGAACGTTCACTTAGCAAGCGCTATCCTCGAGACATGGGCCGTCTCGCTCCCGAGGATCGCCGCGCGGCGCTGCTGGAGGCGATCTTGCGCGTCGTGTCGCGGCGAGGCTTCGCGCGCACCCGCGTGTCGGACATCGCGGACGAGGCCGGCGTCAGCTTGGGGCTGCTGCATCGCTACTTTCCGAGCCTCGACGAGGCGCTCGCTGAGGCGTTCTCGGTCCTGGCCGAGCGCGAGCTCGCCGACCAGGCCGCCCGCCGGGATGAGCCCCCGCGCGAGCGGCTGCGGTTCGCGCTCGAGTTCGACCTGACCGACGATCCCGACTGGCGAATCTGGATCGACGCCTTTGGCGAGGCCCTCCACCGCCCGGCGCTCCACCGGACGGCCGAGCAATACAACGAGCGGTGGCGTCGCGAGCTGGCGGCGATCATCGCCGACGGCGTCGAGGCCGGCCAGTGGCAGTGCGACGACCCCGACGAGTCCGCCCTTCGGCTCCTCACCGCCGTGGACGGGATCGCCGTCCACATCACGCTCGGAGACCTCCCCGGCGGCAAGGAGTGGGCGAACCGCTGGATCGCCCGGGTCGCCGCGAGCGAGCTCGGGGACCCGTCCTTCGCTCAGCTCCCCATGTCGAGCTGATCGACGCCGCAGCTGGCCGGGTCGCGATCGTCCCGGAACCGAACGACCTTCGCGCCGTGACGGATCCGCCCGTTGCTCGCGTGGTCGTAGCTCACCTCGACGACGAGCTCGGGTCGCAGCTCGACCCACTCCAGCTCGCGCCCGCCGCTCCAACGGCTGGCATCGCCGGACCCGCGCTCACCGGTCTCGAGCGCGGCGAGCTCGGTCGCAAGGCGTCGCTTCTCGGCCGCCGAGAACCCGGACGCGTGCCCGACCGGGCGGAGCCGACCGCCGTCGTAGACGCCGAGGATGAGCGAGCCGATCGTCCCCTCGGCCTTGCCCGGCCGATAGCCCATCACGACGCAGTCCATGCTGCGCCTGCGCTTGATCTTGAACATGCCCGCGCGCTCGCCGGGCCGATAGGGCGCATCGGCCTCCTTCGCGATCACGCCCTCCGCTTCGGTCAGCCAGCGCTCGGCGGCCGCGGGGTCGTCGGTCAGCTCCGACAGCTCGACGCCGCGCGCCGCGTAGTGCTCGAGCGCTGCTCGCCGCTCGGCGAACGGCAGGTCGAACAGCGCCTCTCCCCCCTCGGCCAGCAGGTCGAACGCGACGAAGCGAGCGGGTGTCTCGCGTGAGAGCAAGGTGATGCGGGACTCGGCGGGGTGAATGCGGTTGCCGAGGAGTCCGAAGTCGTCCCGCCCGTCGGGCCCGCGGATGAGGAGCTCGCCATCCACCACGTAGTCGCCCTCGGGGAGCGACACCTCGGGGAAGTAGCGGCGCAGCGGCTTGCCGCCGCGGGACTGGATCTCGACGTCCTCGCCGCTCACGAAGCAGATCGCGCGAAAGCCGTCCATCTTGCGCTCGTAGACGAGCCCGTCCCCGTGCGGCAGCTGCGCGCGAGCCCGCGCCAGCTGCGGCTTCAGCGGACGTGGCAGCCGACTCATCCGCCGGCCGCCTCCGCGGTCTTCTCCCACTCGAGCATGAGCCACGCGAGCTCCTGCTCGACGTCGCGGTGGCGCGCGCCGTGGGCCGCGACCCGCTCCGGGTCGCCGGCGACCTCGGGTTGCGCGAGCTCCTCCTCCAGGGTCGCGCGCTCGGACTCGAGGGTCGCGATCCGCTCCTCCAGCCGCTTGGCCTCTCGCTTCGCGCGCGAGCTCGACGCGCCCGCACGTCGCTTCGGCCGTCTCCCCTCGGCCGATGCCGCCCGAGCGGGCGCGGCGGGTGGGGTCTCGGCCGCCGCCCGCTCGGCCTCGCGCCGCGCACGCACCAGCTCCGCGTAGCCGCCCGGCCGCGACACCAGCCGCCCATCCTCGATCGCGATCGTCCGCGTCGTCACCGCGTCGATCAGCGCCCGGTCGTGGGAGATCAGCAGGACCGTGCCGTCGTATGCGCTGATCGCCTCCTCCAAGGCCTCGCGGCTCTCGGCGTCGAAGTGGTTGGTCGGCTCGTCGAGCGCCAGGAGGTTTCCCCCACCGGCGACCAGGCAGGCGAGCGACAGCCGGCGTCGCTCCCCGCCCGAGAGCCGCTCGATCGGCGCCTCGGCCGCCGCCCCCGAGAACAGAAAGCCACCCAGGAGCGTTCGGGCCTCGGTCTTGGTGAGGCTCGAGCGCGTGAGCATCTCCTCGACGACCGAGCGGCGCTCGTCGACCTCGTCCGCGTGCTGGGAGAAGTAGGCGCGCTCGACGCCGTGGCCGATCCTGACCCGGCCTCGGGCCGGCGTGCGAATCCCGAGCAGCGTCTCGAGCAGCGTGGTCTTGCCCGCACCGTTCGGTCCGACGAGCGCAACGCGCTCGCCGCGCTCGATCACGACGTCACCCGAGAGCAGCGTGCGCCCTTCGACGGACAGCTCGATCTCCTCGGCGGAGATCACGATTCGTGGTGCGCGGGGCGCGCGCGGGAAGCCGAACGCGAGGGCCCGCTCGCGCGAGGGCGCTCCGGCCGGCGCCATTCGGTCGAGGCGCTTGGCCCGGGACTGGGCCTGGCGCGCCTTGGTTCCAGAGCGCCAGCGCTCCACGAAGCGCTCCAGGCGAGCGATCTCGGCGGCCTGCCTGGCGGTGGCCCCCGCCTCGCGCTCGGCGGCGAGGGCCCGCTCGGTGCGAAAGCGCGAGTACCGCATCGGCCAGTGACGCGCGCGCCCGTTGCGCAGCTCGAGCACCTGGGTCGCGACCGACTCGAGGAACCAGCGATCGTGCGAGACGACCACGATCGCCGTCGCCATGCTGGAGAGGGCCGACTCCAGCCACTCCGTGCTCTCGATGTCGAGATGGTTGGTCGGCTCGTCGAGCAGCAGCACATCCGGGTGGCTGGCGAGCGCACGGGCCAGGCTGACGCGCGTCAGCTCTCCACCCGACAGCGTGTCGAGCGGCTGATCCCAGGCCGAGTCGGCGACGCCGAGCCCCCGCATCGTGCGCTCGGCGCTGACGCGCCAGTCCCAGCCCCCGGCGCGCTCCAGGTCCGCCATCGCGAGCTCGTAGGCGCTCAGGACGTCCTGGCCTGCGTCCCCGTCGGCCATTCGCGCCTGCAGCGAGGCGAGGCGCTCCTCGGCCTCGAGCGCGTGCGGGGCGCCCGCGAGCACGTGCTCGCGAACCGTCTCTGCGCCCGTGCGCGCCGGTCGCTGCTCGTGAATCGCCATGCGCTCACCCTTGCCCAGCACGACCGAGCCGGCGTCGGTGCCGATCTCGCCCGCCAGCGCGCGCAGGAGGGTCGTCTTGCCCTCGCCGTTTCGGCCCACCACCGCGAGGCGATCGCCCGGCGCCACCCGGAAGGAGACCTCGTCGAGGATCAGGCGGTCGCCGTAGCGCTTGCTGAGCCGGGTGACATGCACGAGCCAGTAGGCTAGACGCGTTGGCCGCCGGTGAGCTCATCAGCGACGATGCCGGCGCGCGCGAGGCGGAGGCCGCCGCTCGAGCCGCCGGCCGGGTCGCGATCGACCTCGAGTTCATGTGGGAGCGCACCTACGCGCCGCTCGCGTGCCTCGCGCAGATGGCGACCCCGGATGCCGTCTATCTGATCGACCCGCTCGCGGGCGCGCCGCTGGCACCGATCGGCGAGCTGGTGGCGGATCCGGACGTCGATGTCGTCATGCACGCCCCTTCGGCCGATCTCACGCTGCTCGGGCTCGCGCTCGACACCCGACCCACCGCGCTGACCGATGTCCAGCTGACGGCGGGCTTCGTCGGGCTCGGCGCGGGCCAGGGCCTCGCCACGCTGCTGGAGCGGGTGCTCTCGGTGCGCCTCGACAAAGGCGAGCGGTACACCGACTGGACGAAGCGACCCCTGCGCCCGGAGCAGCTGAGCTACGCGGCGGCCGACGTGGCCCACCTGCTCCAGCTCGCCGACGAGCTCGCCGCGCGGGCGGCCTCGCTCGGGCGAGCCGCCTGGGTCGCGGAGGAGCACGAGCGTAGGTACGGCCCTGACGCTCGGCTCGTGCCGGATCCCGGCCTGGCCTGGAGGCGGATCAAGGGCCAGGGCCGGCTGTCGCCTGAGGAGCGTGCGGTCCTGGCCCGGCTCGCCGCCTGGCGCGAGCGGCACGCGCGGGACCTCGATCGACCGACAGGCTGGATCGTGCCCGATCGCACGATGATCGAGATCGCCCGCCGCGCGCCGACCACCCGGTCGGCGCTGGCTCGAGAGCGCGGCCTGCCCGAGCGCATGAAGGAGGAGCACCTCGACGCGATGCTCGAGGCGATCGCGGCCAGCCGCACGGACGAGCCGCTGGCGCTGCCCCCCGGACCGCCGAGCCGCGTCGCGGCCCGGGTCGACGCGTTGACGCCGCTCGCGGCCGCCCTCGTCAGCGCGCGCGCCAGCAAGGCGGGACTCGCGCCGACGCTGATCGCCACCCGGGACGAGATCGCCGCCCACCTGGCCGCGGTACTTGCGGAATCGGAATCGCGCTCCCCGCTCGCACGTGGATGGCGGCACGAGCTGGCAGGAGACGCGGTCGAGGCGCTCGCCCTCGGTGAGGTCGCGCTCGTCGCGAGCGACCGAGCGCCGTTCGTCCGAGAGATTCCCTCCTCGCCACAGGAGCCGGACGACCACGACGACGCGAGCTCCGGGGAGCGGGGCGACTAGAGTGGCGGCCGTGACCGATCGATTCGCCCACATCGCCGTCTGCATGGACGGCTCCGACGCATCTCAGGCCGCGCTCCGCGAGGGCGCCCGCCTCGCGTCGTTCGCCGATCGCGTGAGCGTGGTCCATGCGCTCGCGCCGCCGTCGTTCGCGCTGTCGCTGGCCGTCGGACTGGGCGGTGCCGCGCCACACGACCCCGAGCCGGAGCGCGCGGCCGCCAAGGCCTGGCTCGAGTCCGAGTCCAGCGGGATCCCGAACGCGTCACCGGTCCTCCTCGAGGGGCAGCCGGCGCACACGGTGAGCAGCTGGGCCGATGACAGCGGCGTCGACCTGCTCGTCACCGCCAGCCACAGTGGCGAGCTCGAGCGCGCCCTGTTGGGGAGCTTCTCGGGCTATCTCGCCCACCACGCCCCGTGTCCGGTGCTGCTGGTGCGCCCGCCAGCGGCCGCGGAGTCCTGAGCGCCGCCTCGCGCGGTCCTCGGTCAGCCCGGCGCGGTCGTGCGGTCAGGCGCGCCGGCCTCCGCATTCCCGTGCTGAACGATGTCGTCGATGGCCGCCGCGAGGTCGGCCATCGCGATGAAGAGCTCCGCCCGCGCGGCCGACGGTCCGTCCTTGGCGATCGGCCAGACCTGCCACCGCGTGCGGCTGAGGTACCCCTCGGCCCACGGCGCGACCCCCGGCCCCGATCGCATCAGCAGGGCCTGCTGGCTGCGCAGATTGTCGGCCCGATCCCCGATCTTCAGCACGCGCGCCTCACGCGGAGCATCGGCGTGGAACCTGGCGTAATACGCCCGCTCGGACTCGCCCGGACGGCTGGGCCACGTGAGCCACTCGACGAGGCTCGCGACACCCGGCCCGAAGCCGGCCTCGACCTCGGCCAGCGTGGTCGGGGTGTCCTCGACGACATCGTGCAGCAGCGCCGCCTGGAGCAGCTCGGAGTTGGTCTCGTTCCATCTCACCAGAGCGAGCGCGACGCGGACCAGGTGGACCCAGTAGGGCGCGTCGCTGCCGCGCCTGGTCTGGTCGGCGTGACGGGCCCGCGCGAACGCCAGCGCGCGCCGAAGGGCGTTGCGCTCGCCGGGGGGCCGGTCGGCGACGAGGTCGATCCATGCCCGCTCGACGGTCGCGGGCTGGTCGAAGTCGCCAGGCCACGGCCCGCATCCGTCCCACGCCCCGCCTTCCTCGACCTGCGAGACGCTCGGAGGATGCAGCTGGGTACGTGGCAGCACACACTCAGGGTAGCTCGATGTGCCGACACCGTTCGAGCCCGCAGTGCGAGGAGACACAGATGACACGCATCCTGGAGTCACTCGAGCGCACGCCACCCCGCCAGCTCGCGGTCGTCGACTGCGGCTCGAACACCTTCCGGCTCGTCGTCTTCCGCTTCGCCCCCGGCGGGGCCCACCGCCTCGTCGACGAGGTGCGGATGCCGACCCGCATCTCGGCCGGGATGGTCGATGGCCGCATCACCCAGGAGGCCCTCGGCCGCGCCACCGACGCCGCGGAGCTCTTCGCGGCGATCTGCATGAACAAGGAGGTCGACGCCGTCGACTGCGTCGCGACCAGCGCGATTCGCGACGCGGCCAATCAGGGCGAGGTGCTGGATGCCCTCGAGGTGGCCGGCCTGCGCCCGCGCGTGCTCGACGTCGCCGAGGAGGCCCGCTACGGACTGCTCGGGGCGGTCAACTCGACGACCCTCACCGACGGTGTCGTGCTTGACATCGGCGGCGGCAGCATGCAGGTCACCGAGACGCGACGCCGGCAGATGGGCGAGTTCGTGTCGCGCCCGCTGGGCGCCGTTCGGATGACCGAGGCATTCCTGTCCGAGGCGCCCACACCGCGGGCGGCCCTTCGCTCGCTGAAGGCCCACGTCCGCGAGGCGCTCCCGGAGGCGCCCTGGATGGCGGCCGCCCAAGACCGCCTGATCGGCGTCGGGGGCGCGATCCGAACGCTGGCCAAGATGGACCAGAAGCTCACCCGCTATCCGCTCGGGGAGATCCACGGCTACCAGCTCACGATCGAGGCCCTGGACGAGCTCATCCGGATCATGCGGCGCGCATCCAGCAGCGAGCGGCGACGCATCCCGGGGCTGCGCGAGGATCGGGCGGACATCATGCTGGCCGGAGCCGCGGTGGTCCGCGAGGCGATGCGCGCGATGGGCGCCGGCAGGATCGAGGTCTGCGACCAGGGGCTGCGGGACGGGATCTTCTACGAGCACCTGCTCGCCCCGGCGGATCCCCCGCTCGTCGCGGACGTCCGCCGAGACGGCGTCCGCAACCTGGCGGCCGCGTACGGATACAACCGTCCGCATGCCGAGAACGTCGCCCGCCTGGCCGAGCAGACCTACGACGAGCTCGTTCGGATCGGCCTCCAGTCCGACGACCCCTGGGAGCGGGAGCTCCTCTGGGCGGCCTCCCTGCTCCACGACGTCGGCGTGCTCGTGGACTACAACGACCACCACAAGCACTCGTTCTACCTGGTGCTGAACGCCGGTCTGCCCGGCCACGACCATCGCGAGCTCGCCCTCGTGGCGAGCCTCGTGCGCGGTCACCGCAAGCGACTGCCGAGCACCTCGGGCCTGGCGGGCCTCCTTCGGGAGTCGGACGGCGAGCGGCTGCTCCGCCTCGGCGCCTGTCTGCGGCTGGCCGAAGCCCTCGAGCAGGCACGCGACGGCGCGGTCCGCGGACTGCGCGCCCGCTCGGTGGGTGCCGACGTGGAGCTCACGCTGGAGTGCGCGGCCCACCCGAACGTCGTCGTGAGCGCCGCACGAGCCGAGACGTTCGCCCTGCAGCGGGCGTTCGGACCGACGTTCAACCTGGTCGGCACCGAGGGCCCAGGCGCCACCGACACCCCCGGTCAGCCCCCGGCCCGCACCACCTCGTAACGCTCGCCGAGGAGCTCGATCACGGCGTCCCGCTGGTCGCCCTGGAGCTCGATCGCCCCCTCCTTCACCGACCCGCCGACCCCGCACGCGCGCTTCAGCTCCTTCGCCACGGGTCGAAGCTGGGATGCGGGCAGGCCCGTGACGACCGTGACCGTCTTGCCCTTGCGCCCGGCCTTCTCACGGGAGACCCGGACCACGCCGTCGCCCGGGGGACGGGGACGCTCCGAGCGCGACCGTGCGGGCGCCTTCTGCCGACGTCGCGGCTCGACCGCTCCGCCTTCGCTCGAATAGACCAGTCGGCTATTCTCGGAATTACCAGTTGGCATTACTGACTTATACCTCTGATAGAGTGAACTCGATGACTACCGCTCCGCTCGCCGCCGACGAGATCGACGAGCTCGCGACCGACTACGAGGGCCGCCCCGCCGAGGAGCTCCTCGAGTGGGCTGCCGAGCGATTCTCCGAGCGCATTGTGCTGACGTGCTCGTGGCAGCACCAGTCCTCGGTGATCATCGACATGGTCTCCCGGCTCCAGCTCGACCTTCGCATCGTCGAGCTCGACACGGAGCTGCTGTTTCCCGAGACCTACGAGACCCGCGACCGGCTGATCGAGAAGTACAGCCTGGAGCTCGAGAGCATCACGCCGCTTCGCACGGTCCAGGAGCAGGCCGAGGACGAGGGGCCGGAGCTCTGGAGCCGCGATCCGAACCGCTGCTGCTACCTGCGCAAGGTCGAGCCGCTGCTCAGGGCGATCGACGGCATGGACGCGTGGGTCACGGGGATCCGCCGCTCGCAGACGGCGACGAGGGCGAACGCTCGCAAGCTCGAGTTCGACGAGGCCCGTGGCGTGGTGAAGGTCCAGCCGCTGGTCAACTGGACCGACGAGGACGTCCTGGCGTATCTGTTCGCCCACGACGTCCCATACAATCCCCTGCACGACCAGGGCTACCCGTCGATCGGGTGCATGCCGTGCACGCGTCGGGTACGTCCCGGCGAGGACTCGCGGGCGGGGCGCTGGTCAGGGCTCGAGAAGACCGAGTGCGGTCTTCACGCCCCGAGCCAACAGCCCACGGCTTCGTCCGGCTGACGCCGGACGGCGCCCCATGAACACGTCCAGGAGGTCTTCCGCGTGAGCGAGCGCCGCGGCTTCACCGTGTGGTTCACCGGCCTGAGCGGGGCCGGCAAGACGACGATCGCCGAGATCGTCGGGCCCGAGCTCGAGGCTCGCGGCGGTCTCGTCGAGTACCTGGACGGCGACGTCGTCCGTACGCACCTCTCGAAGGGCCTCGGGTTCTCCAAGGAGGACCGCGACACCAACATCGAGCGGATCGGCTGGGTCGCGAGCCGCTTCACCCGGGCCGGCGCCTGGACGCTCGTGTCGGCGATCTCGCCGTACGCGGCGACCCGGAACACGGCGCGGGGCATGGTCGAGGAGTTCGGTCCGTTCATCGAGGTCTTCGTGGACACGTCCGTCGAGGAGTGCGCCCGCCGGGACGTCAAGGGCCTCTACGCGAAGGCGTTCTCCGGCGAGATCAAGGAGTTCACGGGGGTCAGCGACCCGTACGAGGCCCCGCCCGAGGCCGACGTGCACCTGCGGACCGAGGGCTCGAGCCCCGAGGAGAGCGCCGCGGCGCTCGTCGCCGCGCTCGAGGAGAAGGGCCTGATCGGGCCCAAGGTCGCCGCCTAGCCCGATCGAGGATCTCCACTGCCACAGCACGGCCTCTGACGGCAGCCTCGCGCCGCGAGAGGTCGTGGCACGGGCCGCGTCGGCCGGGGTTGCGACCCTCGCGCTGACGGACCACGACACGGTCCAGGGTCTCGAGGAGGCCCGCACCGAGGCTCGCCGGCAGGGCATCCGGCTCGTCAGCGGCATCGAGCTGAGCTGCAAGGTCGAGCGTGGCTCCGGGCACCTGCTCGCGTACTTTCCGGGCGTCCCCCCACCCGCGCTCGCCGAGCGCCTCGAGTCCATGGCTCTGGCCCGAACCGGCCGGGCGAAGCGGATCGTCGAGCGACTCGCGAGCGCCGGCGCGCCGGTCGACTTCGACGACGTCGCGAGACGAGCCGCCGGACCGATCGGGCGCCCGCACATCGCCGATGCGCTGATCGCCGCGGGGCACGCCCGCGACCGAGCCGACGCCTTCGCCCGCTGGATCGGCCCGGACGGCCCCGGCTTCGTCCCCCACGACGGCGTGACGCTCCCCGCCGCGACGAGCTTCGTTCGCGACGCCGGCGGGGTCCCGGTGCTCGCGCACCCCCACACGCTCGAGCTCTCGGACCGCGCACTCGAGGCGACCGTGGCCGAGCTGGTCGAGGCCGGGCTGCTCGGTCTCGAGGTGCATCGGCCGGACCACCCGGCGAGCCGGCGGAGCATGCTCGCGCGGATGTGCTCGCGCACCGGCCTCGTCGCGACGGGCGGGTCGGACTTCCACCGCCCGGACGGTGAGGTCGCGCTCGGCGACACCGGCCAGCCGCCGCTTCCGCCCGGAAGCGCCGAACGGCTGCTCGCGGCCGCCGGCTGATCCGGTGCGATCAGCGGCTCGCTCGCCACGAAGTCCGCTAGCGTCCGTGGCGTGAGCGCCGTCGAGCTGCCCGATGCGAAGCCCAACGCCGAAGGCGTTCGCTGGGACCTCTCACCGCTGGCGCCGGATGCCGCCGAGGCGGGCTGGCAGGTGGACCGCGCGCTCGAGGCCGCACGGGCGTTCGAGTCGCGCTGGCGCGGGAAGCTCGCGAGCATCTCCCCCGCCGAGCTGGCGGAGGCCCTGGCGCAGCTGGCCGAGCTCGAGAACGACCTGGGCCGGCTCGGTAGCTACGCGCACCTGCGCGAGGCGACCGATGCCACAGACCAGGAGAACCTCGACCTGTCGGCCCGGTTCGACCGGGCGATGGTCGAGGCCGCCAACACGCTCCGCTTCTTCGAGCTGGAGTGGATCGCCCTCCCGGACGACGTCGCCGGTCGGCTCGCCGACGCCCCCGAGGTCGCCGCGGACCGCCACCACCTCGTCTCGAGTCGGCGCTTTGCGCCCTACACGCTCTCGGAGCCCGAGGAGAAGATGCTCGCCGAGCGCCAGACGGCGGCGGTGAGCGCCTGGCAGACGCTCTTCGGCCGGATCACGAGCACGCTCGAGGTGGACTTCGACGCCGGCGACGGCGTCGAGCCGCACACGATCGACCGACTCCTCGCCCACGTGCGGGACCCGGATCGCGAGGTTCGCCGCGGCGCCCTCGAGGCGCTGTTCGGCGGACTGGAGCCGCACGCCGACACGCTCGCGCACGTCTACGACACCCTCGTCGCGGATCGGCTGGCCATGGACCGCGTGCGTGGCTACGACGGGCCGATGGAGCCCACGCACCTGCGCAACGAGCTCGACGGCCCCTCGGTCGACGGGATGCTCGCCGCCGTCGAGGCCCACTATCCCCTGGGACAGCGCTGGTTCCGGCACAAGGCCGGCGAGCTCGGCCTGGCGCAGCTGGCGCTTTGGGACCAGTACGCGCCGATCGCCGAGGCGCGCTCGGTGGACTACCGCGAGGCGTTCGGGATCGTCGAGACGTCGTTCGGCCACTTTTCGGGTCGCATCGCGCGGGTCGCCGACGACTTCGTCCGCGAGCAGCGGATCGACGCCGAGCCGCGCGCCGGCAAGCGCGGCGGCGCGTTCTGCGCGCCGATCGCCCAGAACGTCCGCCCGTTCGTCCTCCTGAACTTCACGGACCGGATGGACGACGTCATGACCATGGCGCACGAGCTGGGCCACGGCATGCACTTCGAGCTGTCGGCCGAGCGCCAGACCCCGCTCTCGGCGCACACCGGGATCGCGCTGGCAGAGGTGCCGTCGACCTTCGCCGAGCTGCTGGCGTTCGACTTCCTGATGCAGCACGAGGAGGACCCCGAGACACGGCGCTCGCTGCTGGCAGAACGGGTCGAGGGATCGTTCGCCACGGTCTTCCGCCAGACCGTCCTGACCCGGTACGAGCAGGCCGCCTACGCCGCGCGCGCCGACGGCCAGACGCTCACGGCCGACCGGCTGTCCGAGATCTGGGTTCGAGAGAACGAGCGCTACTACGGCGACTCGATCGCCCTCCCCGAGGGGTACCGGCTCGGCTGGGCCTACATCCCCCACTTCATCTCGGTGCGCTTCTACACGTACGCCTACGTGTTCGCGCACCTCGCGACGCTGGCCCTCTACGCCAACTACCGCACGCGCGGTGAGGACTTCGTGACGGCGTACCTGGACTTCCTCGGCGCCGGGGGCTCGGCGGCCCCGGCTGACCTGCTCCTGCCGCTCGGGCTCGACATCAGCTCCCCCTCCGCCTGGGATCCCGGTTTCGCGGAGATGGAGCGGTTCGTCGAGCTGGCGTCGGTCCCGGAGGGATGAGCGGGGGCCTCCCGGGTCGTCACGGCTTGCCGTCGCGCCCCGTGAGGCAATAGGGTCGCCGTCCATGAGGCGACGCACGCTCGCACCGATCCTCGGCATCGCGGCCGCGCTCGCCCTCGGCCCCGCCGCGGCGAGCTCCCTGGGGGCGACGGTCAGCGGAACCGTCGGGTCGGGCCCCAGCGTCGGACCCGCCGACTTCACCACCGTCCGGGACGGCGCTCGTGTCGACCTCTACGTGGCCGAGCGCAACCGAGCCCGCCTGCTCGGCTCGGCCATCACCGACTGGGAGGGCGACTACTCGATCACGTACAGGAAGCCCGGCGGCAATCCGGTGCTCTACGTGGTCGCGCGCGGTGGTCGACCGATCCCGGTCGACGTGCCCCAGGGGACGGACGGGCCGGCGAGCATCCCGTCCGACGGCATCCCCTTCGTGACGCTGAACGAGAAGGGCCAGACACCCGAGTACTTCCGAAACGACCGCGTGGTCCTGGCGAGCGCGCTGACGCGGCCGGTCCGCAACACCGCGCAGGTCAACGTGAGCGAGCTGACGACGATCGGCACGGTCGTCGCCATGCAGCAGTTCATGCAGCGCTCCCGGGTGAGCGGTCGCCAGCCCGGCCTCGGGATCGCCGCCGACACCGTCCAGAACCTGGCCGAGACCAGGACCGGCAAGCCGAGCTTCGCGATCGCGAACTCGCCGAACGGCAACGCGACCGAGAGCTATCCCCTCTTCAACACGCTGGCCAACATCATCAGCTCGTGCACGCGCGGCACGGCGGCGAGCTGCGCTCGCCTCTTCAGCGCGGCGAACGCCCGGGGCCAGCAGCGTCCGACCAACACGCTGGAGGCCGCGCTCAACGTCGTGTCGCGCCCGTCGCACAACACGAAGCGCCTGTTTCGCCTCCAGCGCAAGCTCTACTCACCGTCGCTCGGCAAGGCTCCCCGCGCATACGTGGTCGCGCTCGTCTACGTCTCGAGCGGGCTGAACGGGCCCGGTCGGATGGCGTTCGACTCCCGCGGTCGCGTCTGGTCCAACAACAACTTCGCCGGGGTGGGCACAGAGCCGGCGCCGCAGTACACGATCCTCAGCCCGACCGGGCAGCCCATCCTCGGGAGCCCTCGCCGGGGTGGTGGCGTCGACGGAGCCGGGTTCGGAATGGCAATCGACCAGCGCGACCGAGGCTGGATCGCCAACTGGGCCGGCAACAGCATCTCGCTGATCGCCCCGAACGGTCGGCCGATCTCACCGCGCACGGGTTACAGGCAGGGCGGCATCAGCCAGCCGCAGGGGCTCATGGTGGACCAGCGGCGAAACGTCTGGATCCCGAACCAGGGGACCGACGTGAACCACCTGACCGTGTACCCGAACGGGAATCCGAACCGCGCCGAGCGCGTCTCGGGTGGGGGGCTGCGGCGGTCGTTCGACGTGGCGATCGACGCGGATGGCGCAGCCTGGGTCACCAACGGCGCGATCGGCGGCGGCCCGTACAGCGTCACCAAGATCGTGCGCAACGGCCGCAACGACTACTCGACGACCGAGTTCACCGGCGGTGGGCTCGCCTCGCCGATGGCGATCGCCGTGGACCGCGGCGGCAACAAGTGGATCTCGAACTTCCTCAGCAACAGCCTCACGCGGATCGATCCCGACGGAAACGTCTCGCGCCTCCAGAGCGTCGGCCGGAGCCTCCGGGGGCCGTGGGGCCTCGCCGTCGACGGGAACGACAACCTGTGGGTGTCCGGCTTCCGCGGCAGGACTCTGACGCACGTGTGCGGCCGTCTCCCGCGCAACTGCCCGCCGGGAACGACGACCGGCGAGGCGATCTCGCCGCCGCGGGGCTACACGAACCGCGGCTTCCAGCACACGACGGCCGTCCAGGTCGACAGCGCCGGCGGGGTGTGGCTCGCCAACAACTGGAGCGTGGGCACGCCGATCTTCAACTTCGTCGGCGGCAACGGGCTGATCCACTTCGTCGGGCTGGCCAAACCGGTCAAGACCCCGTTGATCGGACCGCCGCAGCCCCTCTAGCGGCCGCGCTCGGCACCGCCGTCGAGCGACCTCAGCCGGTTTCCTCAGAGCGCGCCGACTTCCCCTGCCCGGCGAGCCGCTCGCGCTCGGCCCGCTGATCGGCCGGCGGCTGCCGGCGCCCGCGGAGCCGCTCGAAGTTCGCCATCGCCCGGTCGAAGCCCACGACCGACGGGTCGAGCAGATCGCGCACCCGCGACAGCCGATACTCGGCGAAGTAGCCCGGGCTCACCCCCAGCACCGTGGCGAGGCGCTCCATCTGGACCGCGGTCGCCGCCGGTCCCCGGCCCGTCGCGAGCTGGTGCAGGCGGGTGCGGCTGATCGCGATTCCCTCGGCCCTGAGCACGCTGCCCAGCGAGGACAGCGTCATGCGCCTGCGCTCGAGGAGCACGGAGAGCGCCTCGGGGAGGGGTTCGTCGCTGACCTCCGGAGCGCTTTGGGCGGGAGCGGGCTCGGTCGCCATCGGGGACGACCAGACTACGTCAGCCACTTCACGAGTGAAACCCTCCGAGCCGACAGCCATGACCACCCCACTGAACAACGCCGATCGATCGTCGGGCACTCCGATCCCCAAGCTCGTCACGGATCTGAGGCTCACCCCCGTGCGTCTCCCCGACCTCGACCTCACCGTCGCCGTGCCGCGCTCGGCCGAGGAGCTGATCGACGAGACGGAGTACGCCGACAACGAGCGCCTGCCCTACTGGGCCGAGCTGTGGCCGAGCGGACGTGTGCTCGCGGAACTGCTCGCCAAGCGGGATCTCGGCAACATGCGCGTGATCGAGCTCGGATGCGGCGTCGGCCTCCCGTCGATCGTGGCCACCGCCCGCGGCGCCTCGGTCCTGGCGACCGACTGGTACGCCGAGGCGCTGGTCGCCGCGAGAGGAAACGCTCGATTCACGCTCTGCGCGGATCTTTCGGTTGCACACCTCGACTGGCTCGATCCCTCACCGGCCGTGCTGGAGCTCGCCCCCTTCGATCTGGTGATCGGTGCGGACCTGCTCTACGAGCAGCGCAACGGCGACGCGCTGGCCCGACTGCTCCCCCGCCTCGTGACGCCCGCGAGCGAGGTGATCGTCACCGACCCCCGCCGCCCGCACGCGTCGGCGTTGATCGATCCCCTCGTCGGTGCCGGCTGGGTCCACGAGCGCACCAGCGTGCACCTCGACGGGCCCGTCGACGAGTCGGGTCCCGAGATCCATGTCCATACGCTGACGCCATCGTCGACCGGGCCGGGCGGGGCTCCGGGAGGAGCGTCAGGTATCGTTGGCGAAGCCGATCCGCCGTAGCTCAATGGTAGAGCATCCGGCTGTTAACCGGAGGGTTGCTGGTTCGAGTCCAGCCGGCGGAGTCCCGACGAAAGCCCCGCTCAGGCGGGGTTTTCTCGTCTCGAGCTCGAGCAGGTGCAGAAGGCTCGCGGTTCGACCCAAGATCCCGGTTCGGGTAGGAAGGACCTGTTGCCCACCCCCCTGCTCCGAGTCCTCGCGTTGGTCGGCACAAGCCTCGTCGTCGTCGGCGTCGCGTTCGGCGTGGTCTGGTTCGGCACCAGCTGCGCCGACAAGAAACCGGCGACCTCGGCCAAGGCCCCGACCCCCGAGGCGTCACCCGAGGAGGTCGTCCGCACGTTCCTCCAAGCCGTCGGCGCGAACGACCACAAGGGCGCACGTCGTCAGACGCGCCCCGAGTTCACGAGCTTCGAGGACTGGATGCGGAACACGAGATCGATCTCGGATGTGCTCGTGCGGCCGGCGGTCGTCGACAACCCGAAGACGGTCGCCGTGCCCGCCGGACTCGCCCAAGCTCAGGCCGCGTACGTGAGAGTGGAGTTCCGGCGCTGCTCGTGTCGCGGCGCGTTCGCCAGCGACGGCACCCGTGAAGGGGCCAAGTTCGCGGACGGGACCGAGACGTGGGGCTACGGGCTCGTGCGTGACAGAGCTGACGGTGGCCCGTGGCTGATCTTCGACGAGGGGCAGTAGGGCCGGCGCCCGGGCGAGCCGATCGCCGAGACGGTCTGATCCGGACGACCGGGGCGAGGTGACCGCAGCCCCTTCGATCCGTCCCCGCCCACGTCGATACTCCGGCGAATGAGCGAAGAGCGCGCAGACGGACCGGACGCCGAGGCGGCCGAGGGCGGCTTCATCAGGCGCCACGTCTGGCGGCACCGCTGGCGACGGATCGGGTCGATCGCCGGCATCGTCGTCCTCCTGGCGGCGCTCTTCTACGGGGGTGGCGGCTGGTTCTTCTCGGGGATCATCGAGAAGGACGCCCTCGTCGTGACGCAGGGCAAGCTCGACTATCCGATCAAGGTCACGGGCGTCACCGACGACACGATCAGCCTCGAGGTGGTGGGCGACCTCGGCGACGACCAGTACGCGGGCGAGCAGTGGGAGCGCGACCTCTGGGTCGGCGTCGGCACGGCGCACGTGTCGGGCGTGGTCGGCCCGGCGATCGAGCGAACCGAGACGACGGCGACGCGCCGGTACATCCCCCCGGTCGTGGGCGAGCTCGCGCCGGGCGATCGGGTCCGACTGAACGTGCGCGCTTACTGGCCGAACCCGACGCTCGCGCTCGATCAGGACTTCCGGACCGTGGCTTACGAGGACTCGCTCGGCGAGTTCCCGTCGTGGCTCATCCCCGGCGAGAACGACGAGGTCTGGGCCGTGTACGTGCACGGCAAGGGGTCGAACCAGGTCGAGCCGATGCGGATCGAGACGTCGCTGCGAGCGGAGGGCCTCACCGGCCTCAACATCCGCTACCGCAACGACGAGGACGCACCGCACGTGTCGGGCGACATCGCTCGCTACGGGCAGACCGAGTGGGAGGATCTGAACGCCGCCGTCGAGCTCGCGCTCGATCGCGGCGCCGAGCGCTTCGTCCTCGTCGGGACGAGCATGGGCGGCAGCATCGTGCTCGGCTTCATGAAGAACTCGGAGCACGCCGACAAGGTCGACGCCCTCATCCTGGACTCACCGGCGACCGACATCGGCGGCATCATCCGGCACGGGGCGGCCGACACCCCGCTCATCCCGGGCGTGGTCAACGTCGGTCCGGGGCTGACCTGGAGCGCGATGACCATCGCGTCGCAGCGCTTCGACATCTCGTGGAGCGACACCGACTACAACGAGATCGCCGGCGATCTGGAGGTCCCGATGCTGATCTGGGCCGCCGAGGAGGACGACATCGTCCCCATCGAGACCATCGAGGGCTTCGTCGACAACGCCGACCCGAACTTGGTGCAGTTCGAGCGGATCACCAATCCCGAGGCCAGCCATCTCATGAGCTGGAACGTCGACCCGGACCGCTACGACTCGGTGACGCGCGCCTTCATCCGGGAGCACGTGGCGGCGCCGGCAAGGGCCGCCGCGGGCTGATCAGGACCCGTCCCACCGGCCCGACAGCCCGAGGGCAACCGACCGAGCCTCGTTCGCGAGCCGCTCGACGACCTGGGCCGCCGGCTCGGCACGGGCCAGAGGCGCCGCCTGACCCATCCACAGGGCTCGATATTCGGCGCCTCCCCCCGACAGGGGACCGCTCAGCTGTCGCTGGGTGGGAAACGGCGCGACCACGCCGGCCGCGTCGACGACATCGATCAGGCGGTTGCGCCGGCCGCGTGCCGGCCGACCGCTGAAGGCCCGCGTCACGACCGTGTCCTCCCCCGCCGTCGAGCGCACCGCCCGCCGGTACTCGTCGTCGACCGAGGACTCCGGACAGGCGATGAACGCGGTCCCGACCTGGGCGGCGACCGCACCGAGCGCGAGCGCCGCGGCGACACCGCGGCCGTCGGCGATGCCGCCGGCGGCGACCACCGGGACATCGACGGCGTCGACGACCTGCGGCACCAGCGCCAGCGTCCCGATCGGCTCCGTCCGCGGATCGAGGGTCCCGCGGTGGCCACCGGCCTCGCCGCCCTGGGCGATGATCACGTCCGCTCCGGCGCTCGCGGCCGCCACCGCCTCGGCGACCGTGGTGGCCGTCGTGGCCACGGTGACCCCCCGTGCCCGCAGTCGCTCGACGTCGCCCGCGGGCGGCAACCCGAAGTGGAAGCTCGCGACCTCGGGCCGCAGGTCGAGCAGGAGCGCGAGCCGCTCGTCGTCGAAGCCCGGGCCGGGCCGCTCGACCGGTGGCGGACCCGGGACGTCGAGCTCCTCGTAGAGCGGCGCAATCGCAGCGCTCGCGGCATGCTCACCCGCCTCGTTGCGCTCGGGTGCCGGGCTGGCGAAGAGGTTGACGCCGACAGGGCCGTCCGTGAGCGCCCTGGCACACTCCATCTCGCCGACCATGGCGTCGACGGCGAGGGTCGCGAACGCGAGCACGCCGAGACCCCCGGCATTGGTCACCGCCGCGGCCAGCTCGGGTGTCGTGACGCCCGCCATCGGGGCGGCGACCACCGGACGCGAGATGCGAACGGACGGTCCGAGCGCCACGGCCACGTCGGGATCGCCCTCCTCCACGCGGTGACGCTACCGGCTCGCCCGGCCGCGCGAGGGAGGTCCAGACCCGAGCGACGGCGAAGTCAGCGACGTGCCGGAGTGGTCGGAGAATCTCATCGTCGTCGCTGTCGCGATCGTCGCCGCACTGATCGCGAGCTACTTCGTCAGCCGGGGCTTCGGCCGGATGGAGCGCTACATGGTCGGCGAGTCTCCGACCGAGCCCACCCAGAAGCGCGCCAAGACGATCTCCGGGCTCCTGCGAGTCGTCACGATCATCTCGATCTGGGTCGTCGCGATCCTGACGGTGCTGGCCGAGCTGGGGGTGCAGATCGGGCCGCTGCTCGCCGCCGCCGGCATCGGGGGCATCGTGATCGGGCTCGGCGCGCAGACGTTCGTGAAGGACCTGATCGGCGGCTTCTTCGTGCTCGCGGAGCGCCAATACGACGTCGGCGACTACGTCGAGGTGGGCGGGGTCTCGGGCACCGTGGAGTCCATCGGGATCCGAACGACGATCCTTCGTGGGCTTGACGCGTCGCGGTACGTCGTGCCCAACGGGGACGTCCGGGTCTCGACCAACATGACCCGTGACTTCTCGCGCTACCTCCTCGACCTCCCGATCCCGTACGACATCGACCCGCAGCGCGCCATCGACGTCGTGCGCAAGACCGGGGAGCAAATGCGACACGAGCCCGGCTGGTCCGCCGACATCAGCGGACCGGTCGAGGTGCTCGGGGTCGAGGACTACGCCGAGTCGGCCGTGACCGTGCGCCTCTACCTGCCGTGCACGCCCGGGCGCCAGTGGGCGGCGGGCCGTGAGTTCCGCCGCCGCCTCAAGGGGGCGCTCGACGCCGAGGGCATCTCGATCCCCTTCCCCCACCGCGAGCTGATCGTGAGGCAGGGCGAGGCCGTCGGCGCCGGCGGCGCGACCTAGCGCCCAGAACCCGCCGCGACTCGCGGCGGCACGCCCGGCGCCGAGTTTGCTCGGCTGTTCGGACGACATGCACGGAAACGGCATCGAGAGGCCCCTCCCGCGTGTCAGAGCCGTGACAACGGAGGCCGCGATTCGCCCAGGAAACAGCGGGTGGACCCCGGAGACTTGGCGTGACGACGACGGCTGGGCGAACCGGGAGACGGGGGCGAGCGATGCAGAGGCAACTGGGCGGATCTGGTGCGGTGAAGCAGTGGGCGCGTGCGACCCGTGGGGCGGGCGGGCGCCGGCTCGAGCCGGTTCGCGCTCGGACGCGGCGGCGAGGGGCGGGCGTCGCCCTCCCCGGCGTCGAGGACGACGGGCTCGAGCGCCTCGAGGCGGCGCGCACCGTCTTCATCTCGGACCTCCACCTCGGCGCGCGTGCCGCCAAGGCCGGAGAGCTCGACGAGGTGCTCTCGCACGCGCAGCCGGAGACCATCTTCATGGTCGGCGACATGATCGACCTGTGGCGGATGCGGCAGAAGGTCCACTGGCCGCGGGCCGCAAACCGCGTGGTGCAGCGGATCCTGGGCTTCGCCGACTCCGACACGCGGGTGGTCTACATCCCCGGCAACCACGACGACCTGATGCGCGATCACGTCGGCTCGACGTTCGCCGGGCTCGAGATCGTGCGGAGCACCGACCACACCACCCGGGCCGGCGACCGGCTCTGGATCCTGCACGGCGACGAGTACGACCTCGCCATCCGCCACAGCCGCGTCGCCGCGATGATCGGCTCCACCGCCTACGAGACGCTGGTGGAGCTGGACCTGGCATACAAGCGGGCGCGGCGGATGCTCGGCCTGCGCCCGACGTCGCTCGCGCACGCCGTGAAGATGGGCAGCAAGAAGGTCGCCACCGCGCTCACCAACTTCGAGCGCACCCTCCAGCGAGAGGCCGCCGCGCGGGGCTACGACGGGGTGGTCTGCGGCCATGTTCACATTCCTGCGATCACTCCGCCGGACGCCGGCGAGGGCCCGGTCTACTACAACACCGGGGACTGGCGGGAGTCCTGCACCGTCCTGATCGAGGACCCGGACGGCGAGATGCGGCTGCTGCGCTACGTCGACGGACGGATCGTGACGCTGGCGGTCGCGGGACGCGGGCGGAGGCTCCAGGGAGTCGCCGCGGCCTGAGGCAGCCGCGGCGCGACGGGTACGATCGCCCGCACGGATCACCCAGCCCCAGAGCGAGCGGGCGTCTGAGGAGGGCCACGATGGACCTGAAGGGAAATGCCGTCACCTGGCTCGGGCACGGCACATGGCTGTGGGAGACGGCGTCGGGTGAGCGGATCCTGGTCGATCCCTTCCTCGAGAACAGCCCGGTCTGCCCCGACGAGCACAAGCAGATCGGCGAGCTCGACACGATCCTCGTCACGCACGGGCACATCGACCACGTCGCCGACCTCGTGGGCGCCGCGGTGCGCAGCCCGAACGCCACGATCGTCGCCAGCTGGGATCTCGGCGCGCACGTCATCGAGCAGCTCTCGGGCGCCGGCGCGGCCCTCGCCAAGGAGATCGCCGGCGAGGCGCCCGACCCCTCCAACGTGATCCAGATCGGAAAGGGCGGCACCGTCGCGGTACCGGGAGCCGAGGTCACGATGGTGCAGGCGGTGCACTCGAGCGGCATCGGTGCGCCCGAGGCGACCATGTCCTACGGTGGCGACGGGGCCGGATACATCGTACGCCTGCCGGGCGATCTCACCGTCTACCACTCGGGGGACACCGACGTCTTCGGGGACATGGCCCTGATCGCCGAGCTCGACCCCATCGACGTCGCGGTGCTCTCGATCGGCGATCACTTCACGATGGGGCCCCGGCGGGCGGCACACGCGATCGAGCTGCTCGACTCGCCCCCACTCGTCCTCGGTGGCCACTGGGGGTCGTTCCCGGTCCTGCACGGAACACCGGCGCAGCTGCGTGAGCTGGCGCCGAGCGGCGTGGAGGTCCCCGACCTCGAGCCCGGAACGAGGTTCGGCTAGCTCCCGGGGGTGGCGGCCCCGGCGGTCGCCCTGATGCGCTCGACCACGGCCGCGCAGTACTCGTCGACGGCCGTGCGCGCCGCCGTCGGATCGCCCGCGTCGTCTGCGAGCCGGATGAGCTGGCTCGCGATGACCACGCCGTCGGCGACCGCGGCGATGTCGGCGGCGTCGGCGGGCGTGCGAACGCCGAACCCGACCGCGAGCGGCAACGACACGTGGCGACGCGCCCGCTCGAGGAACCCCCGCAGCTCCTCCCCCACCTCGACGCTGCCGCCGGTGACGCCGGTCACGGAGACGCAATAGAGGAAGCCGGCGCCCGCGCGCCCGATCTGGGCGAGCCGCGCATCGGTCGTCGTCGGGGCCGCGAGCGGCACGATCGCCAGGCCCGATCGTGTCGCCTGCATGCGGATCTCGTCGCCCTCGTCGATGGGCAGGTCCGGGATGATCAGCCCCGAGACGCCCGCCCTGGCGGCGCGCTCGCAGAACGCCCGCGGACCGGCCGCGAGCACGATGTTGACGTAGGTCATCAGCACGACCGGCGGGCCGACGCGGGCGACCTCCGCGGCGATCTCGATCACGGTCTCGGGCGTGGTGCCCGCATCGAGCGCCGCCTGCCCGGCGGCCTGGATCGTCGGGCCATCCGCCAGCGGATCGGAGAACGGCACGCCGAGCTCGACCACGTCCGCGAAGGCCGCGACCTGGATCGCGCGCTCGGCGCTCGCCGCCGCGTCCGGATACCCCCCCATCACGTAGGGGATGAACGCCGCGCCGCGGGCGGCCGCAAACGCCGCCTCGAGCCGCTGCGCCCCCTCAGCCATCGTCGATCCCGAGTGCCGCGCCGGCCTGCTCGACGTCCTTGTCCCCGCGCCCGGACAGGCAGACGAGCAGGGGCCCCGTCCCGGCACCTGCCGCCGCGGCGGCATCGCGCACCCATGCGAGCGCGTGAGCGCTCTCGAGCGCCGGGATGATCCCCTCGGCCCGGGAGCAGTCCAGGAACGCCTGAAGCGCCTCCGCGTCGGTCGCGCTCGCGTACTCCACCCGTCCCGACTCCTTCAGGTGGCTGTGCTCGGGACCGACGCCCGGATAGTCGAGGCCCGCGGAGATCGAGTGCGGCTCGGCCACCTGGCCGTCCCGATCCTGCATCAGATACGACAGCGATCCGTGCAGCACCCCGGGCGCCCCTTGGGCGAGCGGTGCGCCATGGCGCCCGCTCTCCAGCCCCTCGCCGGCCGCCTCGACCCCGACCAGGCGGACGTCGTCGGCGAGGAACGCGCGGAAGATGCCGATGGCGTTCGACCCGCCGCCGACGCACGCGACGACGGTCGCCGGCAGCCCGCCGGCCTCGTCGGCCTGGAACTGCTCCCGCGCCTCGCGCCCGATCACCGACTGGAGGTCGGCGACCAGATCCGGATACGGCGCGGGGCCGACCGCCGACCCGATCACGTAGTGGGTCGTGCGCACGTTGGTCACCCAGTCCCGGATCGCCTCGCTGGTCGCGTCCTTGAGCGTGCCCGCGCCGCTCGTCACCGGCGCGACCTCGGCCCCCAGCATCCGCATCCGGATGACGTTCAGCCGCTGCCGCTCCATGTCCAGGCGGCCCATGTAGACGGTGCACCCGAACCCCATCAGCGCTGCGGCGGTGGCGGTTGCGACGCCGTGCTGACCCGCCCCGGTCTCGGCGATGATGCGCTGCTTGCCCATCCGCTGGGCGAGCAAGACCTGGCCGAGTGCGTTGTTGATCTTGTGGGCGCCGGTGTGGCAGAGATCCTCCCGCTTCAGGTGGATCGGGCCGACGCCCCACGCCTCCTCCAGCCGCCGGGCGCGATACAGCGGGGTGGGCCGTCCGGCGAACCGCGCGAGCAGGCCCTCCAGCTCGGCGAGGAACGCCGGGTCCTCCCGGTACCGCTCGAAGGCCTCGGCCAGCTCGTCGAGCGCGCCGATGACCGTCTCGGGGACGTAGCGCCCGCCGAACGGGCCGAACCGCACTCTCGTCTCGCTCACTCCCGCGCTCCCGGCTGGGCGTTGGCGACGAAGCTCGCCACCTTGGCGTGGTCCTTGCGCCCCGGCTCGGCCTCGACACCACTCGAGACGTCGACCGCATAGGGGGACGTCAGCTCGACCGCCCTCGACACGTTGTCGGGATCGAGACCCCCGGCGAGGACATACGGCCACGACGGCCGGCGCCGGCCGAGAGTCTGCCAGTCGAGTCGTGTTCCCGTCCCCCCGCGGCCGTCGGGACCTGCGGAGTCGAGCAGCGTCAGCTCGCCGGCCGCCGGCTCCAGGCGAGACAGCTCCTGCGCCGACGAGAACGGCCTGGCCCTGATCAGCGGGAGCCGCACCGCGGCTCGAGCGGCCGGATCGAGCGTGCCGTGGACCTGGATCCGCGTCAGCGCAAGCGCATCGACCGCCCTCGCCAGCTCATCGGCGGTCGGCGACACGAACACCCCGACGCGCTCGACCGAGTCGGGGACGACGGCGAGCACCTCCGCGGCCCGGGCGAGATCGAGACGGCGCGGGCCGACGTCCGACAGGATCACCCCGACCGCCCAGGCCCCGGCCTCGACCGCGGCAGCGGCGTCGGCGGGCCGGGTGAGCCCGCAGATCTTCACCCGCATCGTGCGGGTCACGAACTCGGGCCGACCGCGTGCCAGCGGGGGATGTTGACCTTGACCGTCGTCCCGACGCCCGGGGTGCTGTCGATGGACCAGGTGCCGCCCACCAGCTGCGCCCGGTCTCGCATTCCGGAGAGCCCGATCTGGACCGGAAGGCCCTCCGGCCCGCCCTCGATGGCCGCCGGATCGAATCCGCGGCCGTCATCGGCGACCTCGAGCATGGTCTCGCCCTCGCCCGCGACCAAGCGAACCGACGCACGCTGTGCCCGCCCGTGCCGGTGCGCGTTGGCGAGGGCCTCCTGCAGGATCCGAAAGAACGTGATCCGCTGGGTGAGCGTGATGCCCTCCGCCGTGGTGTCTCCGATCGTCTCGACCGACACGTCCACGCCCGTCCTCGCCTCGAACCCGGCGACGGCCTCGCGGACGACGTCCTCGAGCGAGCGCGCCTGGAACTGCACCGGGCGCAGCGTCCCGATCAGCTCGCGCAGCTCGTGCAATGCCCCTCCGAGCGTCTCGTAGATCCGCTCCAGGCTCGGGCCGAGGGCGTCGGGAAGCGGGGTCCCCGCCGCGCGCGCGTCATCGATCTCGGCCTGCAGGAGCTGGACCTCGAGCAGTGCGACCGACATCTGCTGGGTCGGCCCGTCGTGGATGTCGAGTCCGATCCGGCCGAGCATGCGCTCCTCGGCGGCTACGCCGCTCACGACGGCCTGCTCGAGCTGCGCGAGAACCCGCCGATGCTCCAGCAGCGCGCCGGCCCGGGTCGCGAGCGCATGCACCAGCGGAACGTCGACATCGGCAAGCGCCCCGGCGCTCGTGGCCCACACGACGCCGCGCGAGCGCCCGTCCCAGATCGCGGGCACGACGACGGGGCCGCCGGCATCGGCCTCGAGCCTCCCGTTCTGCTCATGCGTGAGCGCGTCCGCGGCGCCCGTCGGCGGCTCGTCGGACGCGGACCCGCGTCGGACGACCGCGACCAAGCCGCCGTCGAGGCCGATGCCGTCGATCCCGCCGGAGTCGGCGCCGACGGCAGCGAGCGCACGGTCGAGCACGCGACCGAGCGCGGCATCCACTCCCCCGCCTTCCCGGTCACAGGCCAGCGCGGCGCGGATCGCGTCGGGGTCCAAGTCGGGCTGCTCCACAGCGCGATGCTAGCGCCGCCCTCAACCACAGATCCGATTCTCCATAAAACTCTTGAGAAAGCCATCACAAAGCCAACAAGGGGGGTTGGCGACCGCATCGACCCCTCGACCGTCTGCTCCGGAACCACCCGCACGTCTAGGGGCGTGTCCGAGCCGACGAACTACTCTCTTTCGGTCGGCGGCAGTGTCTTGCGGTCGATGCCGATCCCGAGGGGGTGATGGGCAATCTCGACAATTCGCGTCATGCTCGCCGACGACAACTGCGAGTTTCGGTCCGTCCTGCGACGCCTGCTCGAGCGCGATCCCGCGATCGAGGTCGTCGCCGAGGCCGCCGACGGCGACGAGGCGCTGGCCCTGACGGACGCCTACGAGCCGGATGTCGTGCTGATGGATGTCTCCATGCCCGGATTGGACGGACTGTCGGCCACCGGCGTGATCACCGAGCAGCACCCCGAGACGTCGGTGGTCATGCTGAGCATGCGGCGGGCAGATCGAGAAGTTGCGCTCGCGCTGCGAAACGGCGCTGCCGAGTACCTCGACAAGGGGATGCCGGCGAGCGAGATCCTCGCCGCCGTGAAGCGCCAAGAGGCGCCGGTCTAGCCGGGACTCCCCCGCTTCCCCAACCGGCGCCCGTCTCGCGATAGGGTGCGCGGAGGATCCAGGACGATCACGGGGGAGACGAGGTGTCGCGCGAGAAGTTGACGCCGACAGCTCGAGCGGCGCGGGCATCGACCCTCCGCGTCGCGATCGCGGACGACCATCGGCTCATGCTCGAGAGCGTCCGCCGAGCACTCGAGAACGCTGACGACATCAGCGTCGTCGGTGAGGCGACGAGCGGCAGCGAGATGCTCGAGCTGATCCCGAAGGTCAGCCCGGACGTCGCCATCATCGACCTGCGCATGCCCGACGGCGACGGTCTCAGCACGCTGACGGCCATCCGGCGCGAGCACCCGGACGTCAAGGTCATCGTGCTCTCCGCTTTCGAGGACTCGGAGCACATCGACGAGGCGCTCAGCCTGGGCGCGGACGGCTACGTGGTCAAGTCGATCGACCCGCGCGATCTGCCGTCGACCGTGCGGCAGGTGGTCGCAGGAAACGTCTACCACCCGCGGGGCCGGTCCGATCCGGGCACCGAGCGGGCGAGCGCCGAGGAGAGCGTGATCGCCGACACCGGCCTGACGGAGCGTGAGCTCACGATCCTGCGGCTCGTCGCAGAGGGACTGTCGAACATGGACATCGCCGGCAAGCTCTACGTGACCGAGCAGACGGTCAAGTTCCACCTCTCGAACATCTACCGCAAGCTCGGCGTCGCGAACCGCACCGAGGCGACCCGCTTTGCGTACCGCAACAACCTGATCGAGTAGCGTCGCCGCATGCTCGCCGAGGGTCCGCGCTGAGCGCCCAGGAGCGCCGCCGGGACGGGCCGGAGATCATCTGGGCCCCCTGGCGAAGCGAGTACGTGGGTGACGAGGACGCTCGCCAGGAGCGTGCCGAGTGCGTGTTCTGCGACCTTCCCGCCCGGGGGGACGACGCGGCCGCGTACATCCTGCACCGCGGGGAGGCCGCGTACGTCGTGATGAACCTGTACCCGTACAACCCCGGTCATGTGATGGTCGTCCCGTTCGACCACGTCCAGGACCTGGCCAGCCTGGACGATGCGCTCGCGACCGAGATGATCCGTCTGGCACAGCGAACGGAGCGGGTACTCTCCGACGCGCTGCGCCCGCATGGCTTCAACCTCGGCGTCAACATCGGCCGCGCGGGCGGCGCGGGCATCGCCGACCACCTCCACATGCACCTCGTGCCGCGCTGGACCGCCGACACCAACTTCCTGACCGCCCTCGCAGACACCCGCGTGATTCCGCTCGGCCTCGACGAGGCCTACGCGCAGCTCGCGAAAGGATTCGCCACATGACCCTCGACCCGTCCGTGTTCAAGGCGTACGACGTCCGCGGCACGTATCCCGACCAGATCGACGAGGACGGAGCGCGACGTGTCGGTGCCGCGTTCATCGAGGTCACCGGCGCCCGGAGGGTGGCGGTCGGCCACGACGCCAGGACGATGGCGCCCAGCATGTGCGACGCATTCATCGCCGGGGCCGCGGCCGCTGGCGCCGAGGTGACCGGGCTCGGGCTGGTCGCGACCGAGATGCTCTACTTCGCGGTCGCCGACGGGGGTTTCGACGCGGGTGCCGCGGTCACCGCGAGCCACAACCCACCGGGCTACACCGGCGCCAAGCTGGTTCGCGCCGGCGCCGTCCCACTGTCGGGCGACACCGGGATCGCCGAGGTCGGTCGCATCGCCCTCGCCGAGGCGGCCCCTCCGGACGACCGAGGAGCCGCCCACTCCGACACGGGCCTCCTCGAGCGCTTCACCGCCAAGTGCATGTCGTTCGTCGACCCGGCCGCGATCTCGGGGCTCAAGGTCGTCGTCGACGCCTCGAACGGAATGGCCGGGCTGTACCTGCCGCCGGTCCTCGAGCAGCTCGACATCGAGGCGATCCCGTACTACCTCGAGATCGACGGGACGTTCCCCAACCACGCGCCGAATCCGCTCGAGGAGCAGAACCGGCAGTTCATCCAGTCGAAGGTCAAGGAGCACGGGGCCGATCTGGGCCTCGCGTTCGACGGCGACGCCGACCGCTGCTTCTTCATCGATGCGTCCGGCGAGTTCGTCCCCGGAGACTTCCTGACGGCGCTGCTGGCCGATCACCTGCTGCGACGTGAGGGCGCCGCGCCGGTCGTCTACGACCTGCGGGCATCGTGGGCCGTGCCGCAGACCATCGCCGCCGCCGGTGGCACGGCGTACGAGAACCGGGTCGGGCATGCGTTCATCAAGACCCGGATGCGCGAGGTCGACGCGCTCTTTGCCGGCGAGGTCAGCGGCCACTACTACTTCCGGGACTTCACGTTCGCCGACAGCGGGCTGATCCCCGCGCTCCTGGTGATGGAGCTGCTGGCGAACCGGGGCCGCCCACTCGGCGAGATGATCGACGAGTACCGGGAGCGGTTCCACATCTCCGGAGAGATCAACTCCGAGGTCGCGGACACCGACGCGACGATCCAGACGCTCCGCGAGCGTTACGCGGACGGTCGCCAGTACGAGCTCGACGGCCTGTCGGTGGCCTATGACGATTGGCACTTCAACGTTCGCCCGTCCAACACCGAGCCGCTCCTGCGCCTTAACCTGGAGTCAGTGGTCTCCGAGGACGACATGGTCCGCCGCCGGGACGAGGTGCTCGAGATCATCCGAGGCGGGTGAACGAGCCCCAGACCGAGGCGGCGCTCGTCGCCGCACGCGGGCTCGCGGTCCAGTTCGAGGGTGGCCAGGAGGACGCGGTGTCCGGGGTCGACCTCGAGCTCGGCGCCGGTGACGGGCTGGTCCTCACCGGAGGCGAGGGCTCCGGCAAGACCACGGTCCTCCGGGCGCTCCTCGGGCTCGTCCCCGCCACGGGCGAGATCTCGGTCCTCAGCCGTCCGCCCGGGGACCCGGCCGCACTGCGGCGGATCGGCTACGGACCTCAGGGCGAGGCATTCGGCAGGCGCAACACCCCGCTCGAGCTCACGCGCTTTCTCGCGCGCGCCCGGGGCGCGCCGGCCAAGTCGGCCGAGGACGGGCTCGCCCGCGCAGGCCTGGCTCGGGAGGCGTGGCGTCGAATCGTCGCCACGCTCGACATCGAGGAGGTGCGGCGGACGAGCCTGGCCTGCGCCATCACGGCCAGCCCCACGGTGCTGGTGCTCGACGGCCCCTGGGAGCTGACCGAGACCATCGACGCCATCGAGGCGACCCGCGCGGCCGGCGGGGCCGTTCTTGTCGCCACCGACGACCCCGGTGACTTTCCTCCCTTCGTCGGGCCCGTGCTCGAGCTCCTCGAGGGAGCGCCCGGGTGAGCGCGAGCGCACCGGCGGTTCAGCAGGTGGGCGTCGTCGCGAGCCTGGCCGAGACCGACCTTCGAGCCATCGCCAGGCGCCTGTGGTGGCCGATCGGGGTGGGGCTCGGCGTCCTCGCGGTCGTCGGCATCGCCGTGGCCGCGGCGGGCTCGAGCACGACGCAGGACGACTATCGGGCCGACGCCGCCAGCCTGATCCTGCTCGGCGGGCTCGTCATCGCGCTCGGACTCGGCGCCAGCGCGTTCTACCGGGCCGTCGGAGGCGGCCGGCTGGCGCTCCTGGCATCGGCGGGACCCTCGCGCGCGCATGTCGCGTACGGGCTGCTCGTAAGCCGCGTGATCGCGCTGGCGATCACCCTCGGGGTCTGGCTGGTCGCGCTCGAGGTCGGCAGCCTCGCGATCGGCGAGGGCCTCGACGGACCACTCGCCGTCCATGTCGGCGCGATGTTCGTCTCGCTGTCGATCGCGCTGCTCGCGGCCGGGGCGGCCGCGACATCGGTCGGCCCCTACGCCGCGGCGATATTCGGCGTGATCGTCTACGTGCTCGCTCAGGCGGCCGTGAACCTGAACGCAGCCGCCAACGACGAGGCGCTCGGGACGGCCGGCGGCCTCGGTCGGATCCTCTACTGGATCTTCCCTCGGACCGTCACGTCGCCGATGATCGCGGACCTGCAGGCGCGCGACGTCGCCGGTCCAGCCGCCCCCGTGATCGACATCAACCAGAACGTGATCACGGTTCCCGCGAGCGGCCTCGGGACGCTCATCTGGACCCTGGCGTGGTGCGTCCTGCTGGTCCTGCTCGCCGGCCTGGGCCTGCGCCGGCGACCGCTGTAGCGGCCGCTACTCGACCTCGTCGTCGACCGGCTGGCGGCCCGCGAAACCCGCGTCGGGCTCGTGCCAGAAGTCGATCGACTCCTCGCCGTCGCGCCAGCACAGGCAGACCTCTTCCCCACCGCGCGTCCCGGGGAAGTCCAGAATGCCGGCGTCCAGATCCCGGAGGACGACGCCGAGCTCGTTCAGGCGCCCGAGACCTCGGCTGAAGGCGAGCGCGGCCTCGGCCATGCGCGTGCTCTCCTTCCCGCCCCCGTTGCCGGCGGCGTGTGAGGCGAGCCGCTTGGCCAGCTCCTCGTCGACGAGCACCTCGCGCGCGCCGCGAAGCTCCTCGAGGACCCCGGCGACCTCCGGGACGAGCGCCCGAGCCTCACTCAGGCGGTAGCGCCGCTCCGCCACCGCGGGCGCGGCTCAGGCCGCGACCGGGTCCCGCTGGACCGGCTTGTAGAGCGTGTTCCGCTCGGCAGGGGTCTTGCCGCCGGCGGTGATCAGATCGCGCATCCGTGCCTGAGAGAGGCCCAGCGGCGTCTGGACGGTCGTCGCATGGGCGATCCGCTCCTCGGTGAGCGTCCCCGACAGGTCGTCGAGCCCGAACCGAAGCGCCTCGGAGGTGACGTCCTCCCCGAGCATCACCCAGTGCCCCTTGATGTGATCGAAGGAGTCGAGGAAGAGCCGTGCGACGCCGATCGTGCGCAGCTTCTCCTCGCGAGAGGGGCCCGGGAGATAGCTGAAGTCGGTGTTGCCGGGCAGGAAGGGCAAGGGGATGAACGCCTGGAAGCCCCCGGTCTCGTCCTGGAGCTCGCGCAGCTGGCGCATGTGGTCGATCTGCTCCTCCGGCGTCTCGAAGTGCCCGAAGAGCAGCGTGGCGTTCGTCCGCAGCCCGCTGGCATGCGCGTGGCGGTGGACCTCGAGCCACGTCTCGGCCGGGACCTTGCGATCGGCGATGATCTTGCGGACGCGCGGGCTGAAGACCTCCGCCCCGCCCCCGGGCATCGTGTCGTGCCCGGCCGCGCGGAGGCGATCCAGTGCCTCGCGATGGCTGACCTTCGCCATCTTGGCGACGAAGTCGACCTCCACCGCCGTCAGCGCCGTGAGCGACACGTGCGGGAGCGCCGCCTTCAGCTCGGTGAAGAGATCCTCGTAGTACTCGAGGCCGTACTCCTTGGTCATGCCCCCGACGATGTGGAGCTCCGTGATGCCGAGGTCCGCGAGCTCGATCGCCCGCTCGACCAGCTGATCGACCGAATACGCGTATGCGCGCTCGTCCTTCTCGGTCCACACGGCGAAGGCGCAGAAGCCGCAGCCGACCACGCAGATGTTGGTCGGGTTCAGGTGCGCGTTGACGTTGTACGTGATCAGGTCGCCGGTCCGGCGCGTCGCCACGGCGTCCGCGGCGGCGCTCAGATCCTCGAGCGACGCGCGCTCGTAGATCGCGAGCGCTTCCTCTGGTGTGATCCGCCCGCCGGCGGCGGCGCGATCAAGGGCTGCATCGATCATCTGCCCGAGATTATCAGCGCCGGCAGGCGCACTCGGGTGCCGAACGGCCCCCTTGCCGCGTCGAGCGCGAGCTACGCTGGTGACATGGCGGTTCCCGCGCTGAAGGAATGGGCGGTCCCGATCGAGGCGCTCCTTGCCGGAGAGCAGGTGATCGTGCTGCGCAAGGGCGGCATCGGCGAGAAGCGCTTCGAGATCCCCCACGAGCGCTTCCTGCTCTATCCGAGCTACCTCCACCAGCGGCCGGAGCTGATCACGCCGGACGCCCGCGAGCGGTACGGACATCTGCTCGGAGCCAACGAGGAGCCGGATGCGGTGCGGATCCGAGCCTGGGCCGAGGTCGCCGAGGCACACGCGATCGAGGATCCCGCGGCCATTGCCGCGCTGTCCGGCCTGCACGTGCTGAGCGACGACTACGCCAGCGAGCGCCTGCGCTGGCGGCGCACGCAGCCGCTCTGGGGGGTCGTCCTGCGCATCCACGAGCTCGAGCAGCCGCTCGAGGTGCGGGTGCAGGCCGAGCACGGCGGGTGCGTCAGCTGGATCGACCTCGACACGGACCCCGTCGGGGCGCGCGAACCCGTTCTCGACGACGAGTCGTTCGATCGGGCAGCGGCGGCCGTCGCCGAGGCGCTGGCCGGCGTCGCCGGCCCTCGTTGAGCGCGGGCCGGCCGGCCGGACTCTCGCTAGCCTGACGCCGATGGGTCTCGCCGAGGACTTCGACGCGCTCCTGGCCGAGCTGCCGGAGGACTGGTCCTTCTTCGAGACCTTCGTCACGCTCGACGACGCCGCCCGCCTCGCGGAGGCCCGCGTCGCGCTCGGACGAGCCAACGCGCGACCGGTGAAGGGACCCGGGCGGGTCGACTTCGAGATCACGGTCGCCAACTCGTGGGGCCGGGGCAGCACTCCGGGGGTCCTGCGATCGGGCCTGCGCATCCTCGACGGATTGGGCATCACCGGGCACGTGTTCACGGGGGACGCGCGAACCGGCGCCATGCCCGCGCCGGCTCATCGCTACGGGCCGTAGCCGCAGGCCGGGATGTATCGAGACGAAGCCGACCTCGAGCTCCTGGCGGAGCTCGCCGGCGTGCTGGACGCGACCGTCTCGGAGGCGGGGCTCAGCGCGGCCACTTACCTGGTCCTGCGTGAGCTGACCGCGTCCGAGGGTCCGCACGAGATCACCGCGCTCGCCGAGCGCATGTCGGCTCAGCCCGACGAGGTGGCCGACGCCGCGGGGCGCCTGGTGAGCGCTGGGCTCGCCGAGACCAGGCCCAACGGCCTCATCGCCAGCCGCAAGGGCGAGACCCGGGCCGAGACGATCGAGCACACCGCCAACGAGGCGATGCGGGCCTACGTGCTGGAGCGGCCCCACACCGCGACGGTGTACGGACTGGTCGCGGCGATGCAGTCGGGGAGGTTCACGGTCGAGGACCTGATCCAGTTCCTCGCCGAGGGTCCGGACGGAGCCGACGAGTGAGCCCGGTCGACATCCTGCCGCTCACGGTCGTCGTCGTCCTGGTCGTGCTGATCGGCGTCCTGATCTGGCGGGGCAACCGCCGCAGGCAGCGGGGCGATCAGCTGTAGCGTCGCTCAGCGGGCGACTCCAACGCCGCTCGAGCCCAGCGACTCCCACACGTCGAGCTTCGCGCGTACGCGCTTGATGACCTCGCCGGTGAACTCGTCGGTTCCGTGCTGGCCACCGAGGTCCGCGGTCCGCACGTCCTCGGCGACGGCCTCGAGCGCAGCCTCGTAGATCGCGCGCGACACGCGCTGGGCGTGTGCGTCCTCGATGTACGGGAGCACCGAGGCGGCCGCGAGGATCATCGCGAGCGGGTTGGCGACGTTCTTGCCCTCGAGCGTCGGCGCGGTGCCGTGCGGTGCCTCGGCCATCGCGACCGCCGGTCGCAGGTCGTCGCGGAACGACAGCAGGAGGGACTCGGACCCGGCGATCGAGCCGAACAGCTGGAGGACCATGTCCGAGACGAGGTCTCCGTCGCGGTTGAGCGTGGGCACCACGAGCGCGTCGCCCGTGTGGTCGATCAGCGCCGCCAGCAGCGCGTCGATGAGGAGCGGTCGATACCGCACGTCCGGGTTCTGCTCAGCGCAGGCATCGAGCTCTTCCTTGAACATGCCCTCGTAGATCGGCGACACGGTCCACTTCGGCCCGCCCATGACCGTGGCGCCCATCTTGCGCGCCTGCTCGAACGCGACCTGGGCCACCTTGCGGGCGGTGCGGCGGCTGATGTGCTCGAGGCGCCACGCCGTCTCGGTGTCGCCCTCCCCTTCCCGGTGCTCCTTGGCGCCGTAGGCATCGTCGACCGCCATTCGCACCACCGAGATCGGCGCGTGGATGCCGCCGACGGGCCGTACGCCGGGAAGGCGACGGCCGGTGCGAATGATCACGCGCCCATCGATCGCCTCGCGCAGGATCGCGTTCGGGCTGCCCACGTCCCCGGCCTCGTCGGGTGTCACCGTGGCCGACTTGAGCCCGATGCCGTGTCGGCGCATGGCCGCAGCGGCGTCGTGCACCACGCGGTTCTCCGTGGCACGGCGGTTCTCGAGGCTCAGGTCGTAGCGCTCGAGCTCGAGCGGGAGCCCGGTCACCGACGGGTCGATGACGCGAAGCGCCTCCTCACCGAGCTCCTGGCCGGTCTGGTCCCCCTCCATCACCACGAGCGTTCTCGGCGCCATGGCAGCGATCATAGGCCGCGGCCGGTCATCGGACCCGGCCGTCCTCCATTCTGTAAAGCCGCACGCGGGGCGGCGTGCCCGTCATGGCCTCGAGCCGAGCCAGCGCCGCGAGCGTCTCGGGGCGTTCGGCATAGCCGGCGGCGTCCTCGTCCCGCCGCCATTCGGCCAGACACCCGTACTCGCCAGCGGCGTCGGCAAGGAACAGCACATGCCGCTCACAGCCGGCCGCGGCACGACCGAGCTCGGCGGCGATCGCGCGGGCGTCGTCGGCCGAGTCCGGAGGGAGTCGAAAGGAGACCTCGGTGCCGTACAGCTCCGGCGTGGTCCGATCGTGCCCGCTCATCGGCCGCGCAGCGGCGTGATGTGCGAGTCGAGCATCTCGCGCGCGCCGGCACGACACACGGGAAGCGCGTCGGCCATCGTCTCGGTGAGCGACGTCGCCACTCCCGCGCGCCCGGCGGACTCCTCGAGGCCTCGCAGCGCGTCCAGCGCGGCGTCGCTCAGCGCCGTCTGGTCGTTCGCGAGCGGCTCGCTGACCTTCACGAACCGGGCCCAGGCGACCCTGACCGCGTCGTGGCGGGCGACCCCCTGATCGAGCGCGGGCACGGACGCGAGGGCCCGCATGGGGTCGCCGGCCCAGTCGACCAGGCCGAGCGCGGCGTTCGCGACCTCGCCGATGGTGTCGGCGACGTCCTCGTCCTGCACCGCGACGACCGCGCGGCTCGCGGCCTCGACGAGGCCCTGCAGCGCCTCCTGGTCGAGAACTCCGTCGGTGTGCTCGGCGAGCAGCGCCGCCGAGGCCACCTCGACAGCGGCGTCGTGGTCGGTCTCGGGGGCCAGTTCGCCGGAGAGGCAGAGAAACCGCGGGCCCTCGAATGCGCACAGGAAGGCGCGCTGACCGGGCCGGTCCTCGACCGCACGCACGCCCAGGGGGGCCACCCCGGCCACCCGGGAGGCCGCACCGGCTGCCCGCTCGAGATCGGCGAGCAGCCGCTCGAGGTCCTCGTGGTCTTCGGTCTGGCCCGTCATCGACCAGCACGGTAGTCGACCGGTCGATCTCGGGCTGCACGGCGGGCGTACACTCGCCCGATGGCGCCCGCCGGCCCCCTGCCGCCCGCGCTCGCGCTGGCCGCGCAGCTGACGGCATCGCTCGCCGACCGCCCCCCGCGATCGATCGAGGGGGGGCGCCGCGCGGCGGTGCTGCTCCTGCTCTTCGATCGCGGCGACCGGGTGCACACCCTCCTCACGAAGCGCTCGGACGACCTGCCGCTCCACAGCGGGCAGATCGCCCTGCCCGGTGGCCGCATCGAGCCGCAGGACGCGAGCCTCTGGGAGACAGCGCTGCGCGAGACCGAGGAGGAGGTCGGCGTGCCGCGGAACCGCGTCGAGCCGGTCGGGCGCCTCGACGACGTCGAGACGATGGCCACCAGCTTCGTGATCACGCCGTTCGTCGGCGTGCTCGGCGAGGCGCCGGTCACCAGGGCGGAGGTCTCGGAGGTCGCCCGGATCATCGAGGCGCCCCTCGACGAGCTCGTCGCGGCGGACGCGCGACTGCCCGAGCGGCCGACGATCGCGACCCTGCGCTACCCGCTATTCGGCGAGGACATCTGGGGCGCGACAGCCCGCATCCTGACCGCCTTCATCGCCGAGGTGCACGCCGCGCGCACCGCGGCGGGAGGCTAGTTCTTCGGCGGCAGGGGCTGGTCGCCGGGGTGTCCCGGCGCTCCGAGGTTCGAGACCGACCCCCGTCCGGGAAGGTCGGTGCGCTCGAGCCCGCCCGTCTCGCCACCCTCCCCGAGCGCGCGCAGGTGGTCCATGTGGGCCCGCAGCTCGGCCTGGCGCGGGTGGTCCGGGGGAAGCGCGCTCGAGTAGCTGCTGATGCGGCCCAGGATCTGCAGCGCGAAGTGCGGAGCCGCGGCGCCGACGAGCTGCGCGAGCTCGTCCTCGTCAGGGATGTCGTAGACACGCTCGAAGACCGGCATCTCGTGCAGATTAGCGGCAACCGGCGCTGGCGAGGGCCTACACTGCGGGTGTGTCGGGCCTGCGCCGCGCCCTTCTCGGGGTCTACCTCGAGCTGCGGATCGTGCCCGTGTTGATGTGGTCGTTCACCGCGATCACGCTCGGTACGGGCCTCGCCGCCGCAAGCGGCGCCAGCATCAGCGTCGTCGGCTACCTCGCGGCAGTCGCCGTCGGCGCGCTCCTGCAGGGCCTGGTCGCGCACGGCGTCAACGAGGTCGTCGACTGGGACTCGGGCACAGACCGGGACCCGTCGCCACGCACGATCAGCGGCGGCAGCAAGGTCGTCGCCGCCGGCCTGCTCGGGCGGCGCGGACTGGTCTGGCTCGCGGCCGGCGGGGCCGTCGCCGCCACCGTGGTCGGCCTGCTCGCGGTTGCCCGATTCGGTGCGATCCTTCTGCCCTTCGGGATCGTGGGCCTCGTGGGCGCGGTCGTGTACACGCTGCCACCGCTTCGCGCCGCGTACCGACCGGTCGCCGGCGAGGGGGTGGCGTTCGTCTGCATCTGGGGCTGTGTCGCCGGCGCCTATGCGCTCCAGACCGGCGCCGTGACCGTCGGCGCCTCGATCGTCGCCGCCGCGTACGCGCTGGCCTGCCTCTCGATGCTCGCGCTCCACCACCTGCTCGACCGCGAGCCGGATCTGCGCGCCACCCCGCCCAAGCGGACCACGCCGGCCATCCTGGGGCGGCGGGCCACCGACTACGCGCTCGGCATCGGTGCCCTCGCGCTCGTGCTGGCGATCGTCGGCGCCGTCGTCGTCGAGCCGGCGCTCGCGGCACTCGCGATCGGGATCGGCCTCGGCCTCGTCCTCCAATGGCGCCTCAATCCGGACGATCCGGGCCAGGTGACCAAGGTCGAGCTCGGGGTGATCCTCGCGACCATGGGCGGCGGCCTCGCGGCCGCGGGGCTGCTGTGGCCTCCGCTGTGGTTCGCCGCCGTCGCCGCGGCGATCCTCGTTCCGCCCGACGTGCTGCTCGCCGCCCGGGCCGCGCAATCGGCCCACGTCGCCAACCTGGCCCGAGCGGGTCGCGGATGAGCGCCACGGCCGTTTCGGACGCTCACGGAGGGCCCGCCTCGACTATCATCGAGCGGGCGGTGACGGCGTTCTCGGCAGGGAGCCCTCGATGGCGATGAGGGACGACGACAAGCTCATCCGCCAGCTCTCGCTGATTGCGTTCCTCATGGCGCAGCAGCGCCCGGTCACCGCTGACGAGATTCACGAGGCGGTCGAGGGCTACGGCGGGATGAGCGAGCAGGCCTTCCTGCGCCGCTTCTATGCCGACCGGTCCGAGATCGAGTCAAAGGGGATCTCGCTCGCGGTCGAGCGGCCCAGCGACGACCCGTTCCAGGGCGACCTGTACGCCCTCCCCGCCGAGAACTTCTACCTGCCGCCGCTGGACTTCGACGAGGCGGAGCTGTCGGCGCTCCAGACGTGCCTCTACCTCCTCGAGGGCCAGTTCGCCTACGCCGAGCCGCTCCGCCTCGCGCTTCAGCACCTCGCGCTCGGGCGCCCGAGCCCGCTGGACGGGGACGCGGCGAGAACCGTGGCGGTCAACCTGCTCGGCGGGGACTACTCACCCGAGGTCGCGACCCACCTCACGAAGATCGAGTCGGCCATCAGCCGCCGCAAGACGATTCGCTTCACGTACTACTCGATCGGCCGCGACGAGGTCGCCGAGCGCGAGGTCGACCCCTACAGCCTGCTCTACTCGGGTGGCAGCTGGTACCTCGTCGGCCATGCGCACGAACGCGAGGACACGCGGCTCTTCCGGCTCTCGCGGATCCGAGGGCGCGTGGTGTTCAAGACCAGGGCCGAGCACGACTTCCCCCCACCGCCCGAGCTCGACCTCTCGCGCTACCGGGACCGGGCCCCATGGCAGCTCGACGAGCCCACCGGCCAAGCGACGATCGAGGCCGACGCGGCGATCGCCTGGTGGGTGGAGCAGATGTTCGGGGCCTACGGCACGATCGAGACGTCCTCGGACGGTGCGGCCATCTTCCGCACCGACTACTCGAGCGTCTCGCACCTGGCGACATGGCTGCTCGGCCTGGGAGCCGCGGCGGAGGTCACCGAGCCGCAGGACGTCCGGGACGCCGTGATCGAGGCTCTCGACCTGGTGCGCACTCGGCACGAGGCCGACGCCGGCGGCGTCGCCCCCCAGCCCGCCCCGACGAGACCCGAGACCGCGGAGGAAGCGCCAGCGCATCGCGCCGAGCGCTCCGCCTCGGCGATCCCGGACCCGGAGAAGGTCGTTCCGGCCGACCGGTTCACGCGCCTGCTCGCGCTGATGACGCGCCTGCTCGCCGCCTGCGGCGAGTCCACCGAGGCGCACGTCCCCGTCGCCGAGCTGCGCTCCGAGCTCAACATCAGCAAGCGGACGCTCGAGGACGACCTGAACCTGCTGAACCTCATCAACTTCGGCGGCGGTTGCTACGCCCTGTTCGCGCAGATCGACGACGCCACCGTCGTGGTGCAGCGAGACGCGTACGGCGACGGCTTCGCCCGTGCGGCGCGGCTCAGCCCGCTCGAGGCCAAGGCGCTGCTCTGGGCGCTCGAGTTCATCGCCGACCGGCTTCCGAGCGACGCCGGCGACGCGCTGCGATCGGCGCGGGAGAAGGTCGCGGCAGCCGTCGGCGAGACACGACCGACCGTCGAGCTCAACCGAGTGCTGGTCGCCAACGACTCCGTCGCGGAGGCGGTCAATCGGGCGATCCAGGAGGATCGGGTGCTCGAGATCGAGTACTGGACCGAGGCGCGGGGCTCGATCACGTCTCGCGCGATCGAGCCGCACCTGCTCGTGAACGCACGGGATGCCTGGTACATCGTGGCGTACTGCCGCCGCGCGCAGGAGCGCAGGACCTTCCGGCTCGATCGCGTTCGCTCGGCGACGCTGACCGAGGAGCACTTCGCTCGTCGTCCGGACATCGCCGAGAGCGCGCCCTACCTGCCGTGGGGCGACCGGCGTCCCGACGGGCCACCGGTGGCCCAGACCGCGTCGGTGTGGTGCAGCTCGGCGCTGGCCCGCTGGATGATCGAGGAGCATCGGGTCGCCGAGCACTACTCCGATGGCTCGGTCCTGGTCGAGATCCCCTACGCGAGCGAGGCGTGGCTCGTGAAGGAGCTGATCAAGCACCAGGGCGAGGCAGTCCTGTTCGAGCCCGTGGCCCTTCGTCGCACCATCGCCGACCAGGCCACCGCGATCCTGGCCCGCTACGGGGTGGAGCCCCAAAGCGGCCGACCACGGAGCGCGCAGACCGCCTGATCCAGCCGGGGTCCTGGGCTTCCTCGCGACCGGAGGCGCCGAACGCTCACGCTGTGGCGCGGTAGCGACCTCCCGCTGCCTCGGTGACCTGACCCTCGACCTCGAGCTGCGCGAGCGCGGACAAGACGTCGGCGGTACCCGTGCGCGTGGACTCGGCCAGCTCGTCTGCCGTCAGCGGCTCGACGGCCAGCGCGGCGAGGACACGACCTGCGGTTCCCTCCACGGGTCGATGCGCGGAACCGCCGGAGCCCGGCGCCTGCGCCCAGTCGAGTCCCGGAAGCTCGTCGGCGACGTCCTCCGCGCCCTCGCAGACGGCCGCACCGGCGCGGATCAGCGCGTTGCAGCCACGGCTGGTCCGACCCCACGGTGGGCCCGGCACGGCCATCACGGCCCGGCCCATGTCGAGCGCGATGTCCGTGGTGATCAGCGATCCGCTGCGCTCCGGGGCCTCCACGACCACGACCGCGTGAGCGAGCGCGGCGATGATCCGGTTTCGCGCGGGGAATCGCCACCGAGCGGCCTCGGTACCCGCTGGGTACTCGGAGACGAGACCTCCGCCGCGCTCGAGGATCCCGGCCGCCAGCCCAGCGTTCCTGACCGGGCTGGGACGATCGACCCCGGAGGCGAGAACGGCGACCGTCCTCCCCCCTCCCTCGAGCGCCCCCGCGTGCGCGGCGGCATCCACCCCGAGCGCGAGCCCGCTCACCACGACGGCCCCCCGCGCCGCGAGCTCCGACGACAGCCGGCGCGTGAAGTCGAGTCCGGCGCGGGTCGCGCGGCGAGTCCCGACCACGGCGACGACCGGCGCCTGACGGATCGCCGCGAGAACCCCGTCGAGGTCGGCCGAGCGGACGAACAACCCCGGAGGCGGATCCGGCAGGTGCGTGAGCCGGGCGGGGACCGCCTGATCGGCGAGCCGCAGATAGCGATCACTCGCGGCCGCGGCGGGAGGCGCAGCGCCGCTCACGCGGCATGGGCGGACGAGCCCTCCCGCTCGCGGTACGCCAGCGCCTCGGCGGCATGCCGGGCGCCGACACGCTCGGCGCGGTCCAGGTCGGCAAGCGTCCGCGCCACGCGAACGACCCGGTCGAACGCCCTCGCCGACAGGCCGAGGCGATCGATCGCCGTGGCGAGCAGTCGCTCGGCCTCCGGCTCGGGCCGCGCGGCATGTCGCGCGTCCCGGCCGCTCAGCTGGCCGTTCGGCATCGGCTGGCCGCGTCCTCGCCTGAACTCCACCGCCGCGCCGACCCGCTCGCGGACGACCTGCGACGGCTCGCACTCGCCGTCGCCGACGACCTCGTCCGTCGTCAGCCGAGGGACACGCACATGCAGGTCGATGCGGTCCGAGACCGGCCCTGACAGACGCCCTCGATACGCCTCGGGCCGCCCCGGCGGGCAGGTGCAGGAGCCGGCCGGATCGTCGGCGTTTCCGCAGGGGCACGGGTTGCCGGCGCAGACGAGGAGCATGTCGGCGGGAAAGGTCGCTGCCGCCATGGCCCGAACGACGCGCACCCGCCCCTCCTCGAGCGGTTGGCGCAGGCCGTCGAGCGCGCTCGGCGCGAAGGCGCAGACCTCGTCCAGGAACAGCACGCCGCGGTGTGCCAGCGACACCTCGCCGGGCGTCGGGCTGCGACCGCCGCCGACCAACCCGGCGGTCGAGATCGTGTGGTGGGGCGCTCGGAAGGGTCGCGTCGCCACGACGGCTTGCCCCGGCTCGAGCAGGCCGGCGATCGAGTGGACGCGGGTGACCTCGATGGCCTCCTCGGGCCCCATCGGCGGAAGGAGACCGGGCAGCCGACGCGCCAGCATCGTCTTCCCGGCGCCGGGCGGGCCCGTCATGAGCAACGAATGGCGGCCCGCGGCCGAGACCTCGAGCGCGCGCCGCGCCGCCGCCTGACCTCGCACGTCTCGCAGATCCGGAACGCCCGAGACGTCGCGTTCGGCCAGCAGGGCCGCGACGTCCACCGCCTCGCCGCCGGCGGTCTCCCGACCCTCGAGGAGATCGACGGCGTGCCGGAGGCTCCTGACGCCGAGCACGCGCTCGCCACCGACCAGGCGCGCCTCCGGCGCGTTCTGCTCCGGGACGAGGATCAGCCGCCACCGCTCGCGAATCGCGTGCTCCCCCATCGCAAGGGCCCCGTCGACCCGTCGCAGGCTCCCGTCGAGGCCGAGCTCTCCGACCGCGCCGACCCCTGCGAGCGCCTGCGGCGGGACCTGGCCACTCGCCGCCAGGATCGCCAGCGCGATCGGCAGGTCGTACTGCGGGCCGGCCTTGCGCAGGTGAGCGGGCGCGAGGTTGGCGACGACGCGCCGCGCCGGGACGGCGTACGCCTGGTTGGCGAGACCCGAGCGGACCCGCTCGCGCGCCTCCTGCACCGCGGCGTCGGGCAGCCCCACGATGGCGAACGAGGGCAGGCCCGGCCGCAGGTCCACCTCGACGTCCACCGTCGCGGTCTCGAATCCGACGATTGCGGGGCTCCAGAGATGCGCGACCACCACGGGCATCGTGATGCGAAGCTGTCGGCGACTGACCGTACGGGTGTGCCGATTCAGTGCCGCCGAGACACCGAGAGTGGATGAGCCCGACCCGACGATGACGACCAACCTCTACGACACCCACCTCGCCGGTCTCGCCCTCGAGGTCGAGGACGTCCGGCTCGAGCGGCTCGAGCTCCCCTTGTCGATTGGCTTCACACGGGTCTCGACCGTGGTCGAGCTGCACGGCCTCGGGCACGTCGGCCGAGGCGAGGACGTCACCTACGACGCCGAGGACCACGACCCGATCGCACGCGACGGCCTGCCCGTGGACCTCAGGGGGCGCTGGACGCTCGACGAGCTCAGCCGCGCCGTCTCGGACGATCTGTTCGGCGCCGATCCCCCGGTCACCGAGGGCTCGCGCGCGTTTCGTCGGTGGGCCTGCGAGAGCGCAGCGCTCGACCTCGCGCTCCGCCAGCGCGGCACCCGCCTGGCGGATGTCCTGGGGCTCGTGCCGAGACCGCTTCGCTTCATCGCCTCGACGCGCCTCGAGCCACCGTCGAGCGTGGAGCGGCTCCTCGAGATCCGCGAGCGCGCGCCCGGCATCGGCTTCAAGCTGGACCCCACCCCGGAATGGGACGAGGAACTCGTGGCGCGCATCGCCGGGATCGGCGGCGTGGAGGTCATCGACCTGAAGGGCTTCTACGCGGGCACGATCGTCGAGCTCGATGCCGATCCGGGGCTGTACGCACGCGTCGCCGCCGCGTTCCCGCACGCGCTGCTCGAGGATCCACACCTCACCGAGGAGACCTCCCGCGCGCTCGGCAGTGCGCGGGAGCGGATCAGCTGGGACGCGCCGATCTCCTCCGCGGCCGACATCTGGGCGCAGGGGCACGCGCCCCGTGCGATCAACGTGAAGCCCTCACGGATCGGATCGCTGCGGGGGCTGTTCGAGATCTACGAGGTCGCGACGCGGCGGGGTCTGCCCATGTACGGCGGCGGGCAGACCGAGCTCGGCCCGGGTCGCGATCAGATCAAGCTGCTTGCGTCGCTGTTCCATCCCGACGGCCCCAACGACGTGGCGCCGCGCGGCTACAACCAGCCCGAGCTGCCACCGAGCCTGCCCGCCAGCCCGCTCGTGCTCTCCCACGCCCGGGGGTTCGCGCTCGAGACGTGACACGGCCGAGGGCGATCCGTCACATCGGCGCCGCTTCCACCTGGATTCGCCCGCGAGCGTTGGAGCATGGCGATGGCGACGGCGCAGATGCGTACCGGTGCCTGGGGCGAGCGGGTCGCCGCTCGGCGCCTGCGCCTCCACGGATGGTGGGTGCTCGCACGCCGCGAGCGCTCCTTCGGAGCCGAGATCGACCTGGTCGCCAGCCGCGGGGGCGTCCTCGCCATCTGCGAGGTCAAGACGCGCACCCGGCTCGGGCCGATCGGACCCGTCGGGCCGCGGCAGATCGAGCGGATTCGCCGGGCGGCCGAGGCCTACTGCGAGCTGCACCCGGAGCTGGCGCCGCTCCAGGTGCGGCTGGATCTCATCCTGGTGGTGCCGCGCCGGATGCGACCTGCGCGGGTGCTGCACGTTCGACACGGACTGGAGTCGCCGGCCCTGGAGCGACCTCCCCCGCCGCGTCGGCCGCGCTGACGTCGGCGGCATCCCGATACGCGAGCGAGTCGAACGACATGCGGTGCATCGGCGAGGGGCCGAGGCGCCTGATCGCCGCATGATGCTCCGGCGTGGCGTACCCGACGTGCTTGTCGAAGCCGAACCCGGGATGTGCCGCCGCCACCGGCCCGGCCATCAGGCGATCACGGGTGACCTTGGCGACGACGGATGCCGCGGCGATCGCCGCACTCCGGCGGTCGCCCCCGACGACCCGGGCGTGCTCGGGTGCCTCCGGGCCGAGGTGGAACCCGTCGACGAGACATCGCTCCGCCACGTGCTCGACCCCGCGCAGCGCCTCGGCCATCAGGCGCAGGTTCGTCCGGTGCAGCCCGTCGGCGTCGATCCGGCGCGGCGACGCCACGTGAACCGTCACACACTCCGCATGGGTCATCACGGCCCCGAAGAGGCGCTCGCGCTGCTCGGGCAGGAGGCGCTTCGAGTCGTCGAGCTCGGACAGCAGCCGGCGCGGTCGACCTCGGATGCCGTCCAGATCGATGCAGACCGCCGCCACGACGAGCGGACCGGCCAGACATCCCCGCCCGGCCTCGTCGACGCCGGCGATCCTGCGTACGCCGTGGTCTCGGTCGAACGCGAACAGCCGAACCGCGGGTCGTCGCGCACCGCGCCGACCTGTGCCCCGCCCGCTCCGCGATCCGCCCACCCGCGCAGCTTGCCGGATCTGCCGGATGGCGTGGGCGCCGCCCCGGCGGTCTAGGTCTGGCGCTCCCGGACTCGGGCCTGCTTGCCGAGCTTGCCGCGCAGGTAGTAGAGCTTGGCCCGGTTGACGTCGCCCTCCATCGTGCGCTCGATCTTCTCGATCTTGGGGCTGTGGACCGGGAACGTCCGCTCCACGCCGACACCGAAGCTCTGCTTTCGGACCGTGAACGTCTCCCGCACCCCGGCGCCCTGACGCTTCAGGACCGTGCCCTCGAAGACCTGGACCCGCTGGCGCGAGCCCTCGATGACCTTGAAGTGGACCCGAACGCTGTCGCCGGGATCGAACTGCGGCGTCTCCGCGCGCAGCTGCTCCTCTTCGAGGCTCTCGATGACGCTGCTCACCTGATCGTCCTCTCTCCGTCCGCGCCGTGCTGGCGACCAGTCCTGTCCGTCCTGCGGTGCCGAACGCGCGTCGGACCGGCGAGGGACTGTAGCACTGTCAGGCAGATTCGAGCAGCGGCTCCGAGACGCGCAGCGGGACCCGGTCGCTAGGCTCGGTCGGTGCCCCGAGCCCTAGCCAGCATCGGATTCGGGATCGTGATCGGGGCGGGCATCGGCACGGCGATCGGCATCGCCGCCAAGAGCCCCCCGATCGGGGTCGCGATCGGGGTCGCCGTCGCCCTGGCCTTCCTCGCGGCCAGGCTGGAGCGCGACCGCGGGACCTGAGCCGACCCGGTCCCGCCGCCACCGCTCGACCTCTCCGTGATGACCCGAGAGCAGGACCTCGGGGACACCCCACCCCCGGAACTCCGGCGGTCGCGTGTAGTGGGGATGCTCGGTGCCGCCGCCGAGCGCGGGCGAGAACGACTCCTGCTCCAGGCTGGCGTCGTTGCCGAGCGCGCCGGGAAGACGCCGCCCGAGCGCGTCGACGATCGCCATCGCCGCGATCTCGCCACCGGATAGGACGTAGGGGCCGATGGAGACCGTGTCCGAGGCCAGGTGGGCGTGGACGCGCTCGTCGAAGCCCTCGTACCGGCCGCACAGGATGGCGAGCTGGTCCTCGCCGGCGAGCTCGCGCGCCATCGCGTCGTCGAAGGGCCGCCCCCGCGGGCTCAGGACGACGACCCGCGGGGCCCGGCTCGTCGCCCCGTAGGCGCCCTCGAGCGCGGCCGCGACGACATCGACCCTGATGACCATCCCCGGTCCGCCGCCGTACGGGGTGTCGTCGACGCGCCCCCCGCGCAGCGGCGTCGTCGTGCGGTAGTCGAACGTGCACAGCTCGAGGCTCCCCGCGGCGTGGGCGTTCCGAAGCGGTCGGGAGCGCTCCATCCAGTCGAACCACTCCGGGAAGAGCGTGAAGACGTCGATTCTCACTCGGCCTCCCGGAAGGCCCAGTCCTCGAGCACGATCGCCCGCCGCTCGTGGGCGACCTCTCTCACCGCCTCTGCCACGAAGGGGATCAGCGCGATGCGACCGTCGACCGCCTCGACCTCGAGCACGTCGTTGGCGGGGCGGTCGAGCACGTCCACGAGGCGGCCCACCCTCGTCCCGCCGCTCTCGACGTCGAAGCCGAGCAGGTCCACGACGTAGAACTCGTCCGGGTCGGCCAGCGACGGAAGGTCCGCGCGAGCGAGGAGGAGCTCCTGCCCGGTCAACGCGGCCGCCCCCTCCCGGTCGGACGCCTCCGAGGTCAGGATCACGAGCCGCTCGCCGTCGACGGCGACCTCGACGACCTCGGCACGGCGCGCTCCGGAGCCCGAGCGGAGCACGACCGAGATGGGCAGCGGCAGCGTGCGCAGCGCCCGACCCGCCGTGCTGACCCGCAGATGCCCTCGCAGACCATGTGGACGGCCGAGCCGGCCGACGACCACGAGGTCAGCCGTGGGCCCTGTCAGTCGACGATCTCCAGCGACATGCGTGCTCCCCGCTCCCCCGCGGCCGCGCGCACCAGCGCGCGCAGGGCGTGAGCGACGCGCCCGTTTCGCCCGATCACCCGGCCGAGGTCGTCCTCGGCGACGTAGAGGCACAGAACGGTCTTGGCGCCCTCGTCCTCGGCCTCGACGCGCACCTCGTCGGGCTTCTCGACGAGCCCCTTCGCGAGCTCGACGACCATGCCCGCGATTGCGTCTTCGCTGGACTCGGCTATTGCGAGGCCTCAGCGATCTTGATCAGCTTGCGCACCGCCGGCGTCGGCTGTGCGCCCACCCCGACCCAGTGGTTGGCCCGCTCCAGGTCGATCTCGACGAACGACGGGTTCGGCTGCGGGTCGTAGCGCCCGATCGTCTCGATGTTGCGCCCGTCCCGGGGCGCCCGGGAGTCGGCGACGACGACCCGGAAGATGGGGTTTCCCTTGCTGCCCACGCGGGCGAGTCTGATCTTGACCACGTTGCTCCTGTGACGCGTTTGTCAGGGGTGTGTCAGCTGCTGGCCGCCGGCCAGGCCTTCTGCCAGCCCGGCGGGGATGGCGCCTTTGCCGATCTGCTTCATCAGCTTGCGCATCTGCTTGAACTGGCTGAGCAGCTGGTTGACCTCTTGCACCGACGTGCCGCTGCCCATTGCGATCCGGCGCCGCCGGCTGCCGTTGATCATGTCCGGTCGGCGGCGCTCCTCGGGGGTCATGCTCTGGATGATCGCCTCCACCCGGCCGAGCTTGTCCTCGTCGACCTGGATGTCCTTGCCGCGGGTCGCGCTCTTGAAGCCCGGCACCATGCCCAGCAGCTGCGAGATCGGGCCCATCTTCTTGACCTGGCGCATCTGGTCGAGGAAGTCCTCCAGGGTGAGGTTCCCGTCCTTGATGCGCCGCTGGAGGTCCTTGGGGTCCTCGATCTCGACGGTCTCCTGCGCCTTCTCCATGAGGCTCTGCAGGTCTCCGCGGCCGAGGATCCGTGAGGCCATGCGGTCGGGATGGAAGGCCTCGAGCGCATCGATCTTCTCCCCCGTGCCGATGAAGATGATCGGAGCGCCGGTCACGGCCCGAACCGACAGCGCCGCGCCGCCACGGGCATCGCCGTCGAGCTTGGTCAGCACCACGCCGTCGAAGTCGACGGCGTCCGAGAACGCGCTCGCCACGTCGACCGCGGTCTGCCCGGTCATCGCGTCCAGCACGAGGAGGACCGAGGTCGGGTCGACGGCGTCCCGGATGTCGACCAGCTGGGCCATCATCTCCTCGTCGACGCTCGTGCGACCCGCCGTGTCGACGATCACGACGTCCTTGCCGGCCTTGCCCGCCTCCTTGACGCCCTGGCTGGCGATCTTGACGGGGTCCTTGCCGTCTCCGCGGTACACGGGAGCGTCGATCTGACGCCCGAGAACCTCGAGCTGATCCGCCGCGGCGGGTCGCTGGACGTCGCAGGCGACCATGAGCGGAGCGCGCCCCTGCTTCTGGAGGTGGCGCGCGAGCTTCGCGCAGAAGGTCGTCTTCCCCGACCCCTGGAGTCCAGCCGCGAGGATGATCGTCGGAGGCTTCGAGGCCATCGCCAACCCGACGTTGGTCTCACCCATCAGCCGGGTGAGCTCCTCGTTGACGATGGTGACGACCTGCTCCTCGGGCTTCAGCGAGCCCAGGACCTCGGCGCCCTTGGCGCGCTCGGAGATCGCGTTCGTGACCTGCTTGACCACGGGCAGCGACACGTCGGCCTCGAGCAGGGCACGCCGGATCTCGCGCATCGCGAGGTCGATGTCGTCCGCCGAGAGCTTCCCGCGGCCGGAGAGGCCCGAGAAGACACCATGCAGTCTGTCGCCGAGAGCGTCGAACATGAGAGAGCGCCGGGCGCGGCGCGACCGCTTACCTTAGCGAGGTCCGGTGATCGGGACGAATGGCGCAGCCCGTTGGGGCACCTGCGCACTCACTGGTCGTCCGGCGAGAAGATCGCCTGCGCATAGGCCCGAGCGTCGAACGGCTGCAGGTCCTCCACCCGCTCACCGGTCCCCGCGAGGACCACCGGGACGCCCAGCTGGGAGCGGATCGCCAGCGCGATCCCGCCCCGAGCGGCCCCGTCGAGCTTCGTGAGGACGACTCCGCTGAGGGGCACGGCCTCCCCGAACAGGCGCGCCTGGCTGATGCCGTTCTGGCCGGTCGTGGCGTCCAGGACGAGCAGCGTCTCGTGTGGCGCGGCCGGATCGACCTTGCCCATCACGCCGGCGACCTTCTTCAGCTCGTCCATCAGGTTGTGCTCGGTCTGCAGGCGACCGGCCGTGTCGACGAGCACGACGTCCGCTCCCCGCGCCTTCCCGGCGGCGACCGCATCGAACGCCACCGCGCCCGGATCGGCCCCGGGGGCCTGGCGGACGAGCTCCGCATCCCCGCGCTCGGCCCATGTCTGGAGCTGCTCGATCGCCGCGGCGCGAAACGTGTCGGCAGCTCCGATCACGACCCGCTGATCCAGCTGGGACAGGCGGTACGCGATCTTCCCGATCGTCGTCGTCTTGCCGCTGCCGTTCACCCCGGCGACCATGATCACGGTCGGCGCTCCGTCGAGCGTGATCGTCGGCGGCTCGGGCGACATGCGCTCTCCGACGGTCTTCCAGAGCGCCTTCGCCAGATCCGGCCCCATCACGATGCGCCCGGCCCCGGCCTCCGAGCGGAGGTAGTTGACGATCTCCTCGGTGGTCTCGAGCCCACAGTCGGCACCGATCAGCGCGTCCTCGAGATCGTCCCAGTCATCGGGCCCGACCGGCCGATCGCTGAACATGCTGGCGAGCTGGGGTGCGAGGCCCTGACGCGGCTTGGCGAGGCTCTCGCGCATGCGCGAGAGGAATCCGCGGCGCTTCTTCGGCTCGTCCTGCTCCGGCTCGGGCGGGCGCTCGAGACCGAACAGATCGGCCCACCTCCCGAGGTCCTCACCCTCCGAAGCGGAGCTCGCGACCTCCTCGTCGCTCACGCTCGGCCGCCGGCGACTGCACGCAGTCGCGGAGCCGATTGGCCCTCGGTCGCCGCCGGAAGCCGACGCGAGAGGATCTGCGAGACCCCTCCCGCCCTCATGGTCACGCCATAGACCGCGTGAGCGGCCTCGACCGTGGGCTGCTGATGGGTCACGAGCACGAACTGGGTCTGGTGCGAGAGGCGATCGATCAGCGTGATGAAGCGGCGCAGGTTCGGATCGTCGAGTGCAGCGTCGACCTCGTCGAGGACGTACACGGGTGCGGGCCGCGTCTGCGCGAGCGCCAGGCAGAACGCCAGCGCGATCAGCGACCGCTCCCCACCGGACAGCAGCCGGAGTGGGCGTGGACGCTTGCCCGCGGGGACGACCTCGATCTCGACCCCCTCCTCACCGTCCGAGTCGGTCATCTCCCGAAGACGCCCGGAGCCTCCGGGAAACAGCAGCCCCACGCTCTCGCCGAAGTTCTCTCGGAGCTGACCGAACGTGGTGTCGAACGCCTCGGTCACACGGGCCTCGAGGCCGGCGACCCGCTCCCGCAGGCCCTCGCACGCGCGCTCGAGGTCGTCGATCTGCTCGCCGAGCTCCTCGGCCTGCGCCTCGAGCTCCTCGCGCTCGGTGTGCGCCAGCTCGTTCACCGCGCCGATGCGGGCTCGGCTGCGCTCGAGCTCCTCCAGCCGCGCCTCAAGCTGCTCGGGGTCGGCCTCGGTGTCGGGACCCGCCGGGCGAGCGATGCCCTCGATCCGCTCGCCGGTCGCCCGCTCGCGCTCGGCCGCGACCGCCTCGGCCTCCCTGCTGGCGGCGAGCGCGGTCTCCGCCTCCTCGCGCGCTCGATCCCGACCCTGCGCGCCATCCTCGGCGCGAGCGGCTGCCGCCTCGAGCTCGCCGGCCTCCTGGCGGCACCGATCCCGGCGCGCCCGGGGCGCGTCCCCCACCTCGGCCAGCGCGGCGGGCGCGGCGCGAGCGGGCCCGAGGTCGCCGGCAACGCCCAGGAGCTGCGCCGCCGCCTCGGCCCGAGCTGCGCGCTCATCGGCGTCGACCAGCGCCTTTCTCGCGACGGACTCGGATCGGCGCGCCTCGTCGCGCGCCTCCAGGGCCCGCTTCGCTTCTGACGTGCTGCTGGCCGCGAGCTCCTTGGCGGAATCGGCGACCGTGCCCTGCTCGCCAGCGCGCTCAGCCGCGCGGACGACCTCGTCGCGCACGGCCGCGCGCTCGGCCTCGATCGTCTCGAGCTCCCGCTCGAGGCGTGCGACGTGCTCCTCGAGGCCTCGCGTCTCCTCGGCTCGCGCCAGCGAGCTCGCCCTGAGCGCGGCGAGCCGCTCAGCGGCACGCGCCGCTGAGCGCTCTGCGGCCCGCCGGCGCCTCGATGTCGCCTCGAGCGCGTCGGCCGCCCGGAGCGCTGCATCCTCGGCCTGGGCCACCTCGGCCTCGGCCGCCTCGGCCTGGCCGGCGAGACGCTCGGCGCGCGCGGCGGCGGCCCAGCCGCCGTCGACGCGTACTGCGAGGCGGTCGTGCGCCCGATACACGACACCGTCTCTGGTCACGAAGACGCCGTGCTCGGCCTCGGCCGGCGCGTCCTCGAGCCGATCGACCAGCTGGGCCGCACCGAGCGCCTCGCGCAGGTGGGCGGCGCTCTCGGGGCGGCAGTCGCGGATCGCGTGCGTCAGGCCCTCGGCTGCGCTCGTCTGGGTCTGCCGGGCGACCACCGCCGCCCTGGCGCCCGACGCGAGGGCCTTCGCCGCCGCCTTCAGGCTCGAG
>JANQPH010000030.1 GCA_028285405.1 Thermoleophilia bacterium | reverse complement strand
CGGCCGAGCTCGCGCTCGACATCCGCGGCCGCCGCGAGCACACGATCGGCGGGCGCCCCCGATCGCCGTGCTCTCGCTCGGCGCAGGAATCGCAGCGTCATGGGCCCGAGGGCCCAGATCGCGACGAGCGCGCCGAGCGCGATCGCACCGAGCGCGAGCGCGCCAGGCCCGGTGAGCGAGTCGTCTCCTCCGTCCGCCGGACCACCGGCGGCCACCTGATCCTCGAGCTGGTCGGTCGTGGCGCCGTCGGCGACCTCGTCCTCGCGCGAGGTCGGCTGCACGGCCTCCTCCACCACGCCGTCCTCGACCGCCGCGTCCACGGGTGCGTACTCGGGCGAGGACACCGACGCCGGGCTCGCGACCGCCCGTCCCGGAGTCGGATCGAACGGGATCCACCCGTGACCGCTGAAGTAGACCTCGATCCACGAGTGGGCGTCCCGGTCGACCACGGTCCACTCTCGGCGTCCGGGGTCGTACCGGCCTCCCGTGTACCCGACGGCGACCCTGGTCGGGATCCCGAGACTGCGGAGCATCACGCCCATGGTCCCGGCGAAGTGCTGGCAGAAGCCGCTTCTGCTGTTGGTGACGAAGTCGGTGATCGGCAGCGCGTCGCCCTGCGGGGGCGGTGGCTGCTCGTCGTAGGTGTACGCCGAGCGGACGTGCGCCTCGATCAGGTTGACCGCCTCGTACTGCGTGTCTGCCCCGGCCGTGATCTCGCGAGCGAGCTCGACGACGTCGGCGTACGGCCCGAACTCGCTCGGGTCCGGTGGGCTCATGCCCTCTCCCCAGAGCGGGACGTCGACGACATGACCCCGCGGGCCGGCGCGCACCTGGGTCAGGTAGTCGTCGACCTCGCCCGGTGTCGGTGGCGGTGCCCCGAGCAGGGTCACGGGGCGCTCGTCGGGAATCGCGCTCGTCACGGCGTAGCGGGCCTCGGGGGCCAGGCCGGGCTCGACCCTGATCGACTCCCCGATCCGCTCCGCGAAGTCTCCGACGTCGCCGCTGAACCCCAGCGGCCGTCCGGGCGCCAGGAGGAGGTTCGAGCGCGTCGACGCCAGCTCGATCTCCTGCGAGTGGGTGTCGCCGTCCGGCGGGGTCGCCGCGACGATGATCCGGTCGTCCCGTACGTCCAGGGGCTCGGCCGGGCGCGTGCGGCCCATGCTGAACGCGACGCCGTCGAACAGCTCGAGCGACGCGGCCCGCAGATGCAGCCGCCTGGGCGAGTCGACCCGGAGCACGACTCGCGGGGTCTCGGGCCAATTCAGCTGTCCGTAGCGCTGCTCGAGCTCCAGCGAGGCGGTCTCGGAGCCGTCGCTCGAGGCGAGCTGCCACGAGGTCCAGTCGAGCCAGGCGCTGTCGCTCTTGGCCTGTCCGGCACCGAGCACGCCGACGATCAGGGCAACAGCTCCGAGGGCCGACGCGCCGGCGATCCGTGGACCGATCGCCCGCGGACGGCTGGCGGCCAGCAATGCCGCGATCGCGACGACGACGCCGAGGGCGATCGCGCCCGCGACGACGGGTTGGTCGGGCGGTAGCACCGTCCACCGATACGCAAGACCGGCACCCAGCGCGACGATCGCGCCAACCGGTGCGCCGCGGGCGCCGGCCTGCCAGGCCACCGCCGCCGCCAGCACCCCGAGCGCGAGCAGGAGCAGGCCGGCCAGCTCGGGCTCTGCGGCCGCCGCGATGGGAAGGTCGTTCGAGGAGGCCGCCGCGAGCCCGCTGGGCACGACGTCGGCGACCGTCCGCCACCCCGCCGACCCGGTGAGCAGCGCCAGCGGCGAGACCGAGGCCGCCAGCGCCAGTCCGAGGAGGGCCGCGACGACCACGGCCGCCGGCACGGTGAGCCGGCGCCGATTGGGAAACGCGCCGGCCAGCGCCGGCAGGAACGCGACCGCGCACAGACCGACGATCCGGCCCGTCTGCGCGGGCACGAACAGCTCGCTCCACGCGACGCCCAGGGCGGCCACCGCGATCACGGCGGCGAGCAGGCGAGCGGCGGGCTCAGGCCGCTCGGACATGTCTTCCGCGCGGGCCGAGAATCGTCGCCAGTGCCTTGGCGTCGGGCGTCGTGATGGTTCGGGTACCACCGCCCACCGGCCCGCCGGTGTCAGCGGACGCGCTGGGATCGACGACGATCGTGGTCGCCTGATCCGGCCACGCCTGCCGGGCGAGCTCCGCCGCACCGGTGCTCACGACGACCCGCCCGGGCGCATCGTCGTGGGGTCCTCGGCGTGTGTGGCGCTCGGCCGGCATCCCCGGCTGGACCTCCGCGAGGAGGCGGTCGACGGCTCCTCTGCGCGCTGTCGTGAGCGTTTGCACGCCGTGGTCGCCGTGGAGCTCGATCGAGAGCGTGGCGCCGGACATCAGCGCGGCGTGCGCGAGGCTCGTGGTGACCACGACCGCCTCCTCGAACGCAGCCCGATCGTCGCCGGCGCGGCTGCGGACATCGAGCGCGAGCGTGAACCCCTCCCCCTCCCCCGTTCGTCCGGTCAGCACCTTCGTCTGGAGCTGCCCGCGCTTGGCCGTCTGCGCCCAGTGCACCCGCGACAGGGGATCCCCCGCGCGGTACTCGCGCACGCGATCGAGGTCGGTCCCGACACTCGCCCGGCGGTGTGCCCCGGCGCGCCCGGCGCAGGCCAGCACGAACGCCGGCTCGAGCGGGATGACCCGCGGTGGGACGACGACAGGTGCCTCGGGTGGGCCGATCCTCGTGGCACGGGCGAGGCCAAGCGGATCTTGGACCTCGAGCCGTGGCCCGGGCGGCTGCCACACCCCGCGCTCGAGCCGCAGGAGCTCCTCGCCTGGTCGACGCTCGATCAGCGTGCCCGCGACGGTCAGGTCCGGAGTCGTACGCGCGACGGCGAGGCCGTGGAGCCGAGGCCGGCGCGGTCGGTGCCGAACGTCGCTGGTGACGCGGACGATGTCGCCGGCGCGTACGCCGGCCGCCAGCTCCACCCGGGTCGGCTCGATGCCCGTACGGGCAACCGCGACGAGCAGCATCGCGAGCAGCGGAAGGGCGACCATCCCC
>JANQPH010000026.1 GCA_028285405.1 Thermoleophilia bacterium | reverse complement strand
GGCGGCCGCCAGGTCGCCGAGTGCGCATCGGACGCGAGCAGGTGCGCCCAGCCGAGCGCGAGCAGCCGCTCGGCGGTGCGCTCGGCCGCCGCGCCGTGGTCGCCGGTGAGGCTCGAGGCGGTCAGCTGGCAGAGTGCTCCTCGCCCGACCGCCTCCCGCAGCCGGTCCGGCTGGCGCTGCACCGCCGCCGCCCGCTCCGGGTGGGCGAGCACCGCGCGAAAGCCGCGCACCTCGAGCTCGTCGAGCAGCGCGCCCAGGTCGGTCGGCCAGCGCTCGAACGGCATCTCCAGGAGGAGCCAGGTGCCGTTGCCGCCGTAGCTCAGCTTCCGGAGCGTCTCGTCGTCGAGCCGCTCGAGGGTCTCGAGGTCGATCTCCCCGCCCGGGACGATCTCGAGCGGGATCTCCGCCGCCTCCAGCTTGGTTCGGAAGGCGTGCACGCCGTCCACGATCTGCTCCGGCGAGGTGGGATCCCGGCCCAGGATGTGCGGCGTACACGCCATCGTGGTCGTACCCGCCTCGACCGCCACGCGGGCCATCTCGAGCGAGCCCTTCGTGCCGGCGGGCCCGTCGTCGATTCCGGGAAGCAGATGGCTGTGGAGGTCGATCACCGCCGGTGAGCGTACGCCCGGAGCCGTGACGCTCGCGTGAAGTCGCGGTATCCTCCCGCTCCACCTCGGGGCATTAGCTCAGCTGGGAGAGCGCCTGGATCGCACCCAGGAGGTCGGCGGTTCGAGTCCGCCATGCTCCACTCCCCCCGGGTCCCGCGTGCCGGTCGATCAGGCCGCCGCACTGTGCTCCTGGTACTTGCGCTTCAGCGGGAAGTACAGGAGCGCGACGAGTGCCGTCGTGACGACGACCGAGACCAGGAGCGACAGGGCCGGGTAGCCGTCGAGCGCCTGCCCGATCCAGAACGAGAACACGCAGGTGTAGGCGGCCCACGCCGTGCCGCCGATCGCGCTGAAGAGCAGGAACCTCGGGTACGGGTAGCGGCTGACGCCCATCATTACGTTGACCGCGAAGCGCACCCCCGGCACGAAGCGGCCGAGGGTGATCAGCAGCGGCGCGGTCGCCCCGAGCACCTCGATGGCGAGCGCGATGCGCCGGTTCTTGGTCAGCTCCCCGAGCTTTCGCTCGAGCAGGTCGCGCCCGACGGTCCGCGCGAGCCAGTAGAGCATCGAGTCGCCGACGATCGCGCCCAGGGCTCCGGCGAGCACGATGTCGCCGAGGACGAGGTCGCTTCCGGACTGCGCAGCGAGCGTCGACGACGCCGTCAGCAGCGACTCGCTCGGGAGCACCGGGAAGACCGCGTCGAACGTGACGAAGCCGAAGATCACGAGGTAGGGCTGCGGCAGTCCCTCGATGCCGTCGGAGTCCTCGATCAGCTCGAGGAGCACGGGGGTCACCCACAGCAGGAGCACGAGCGCGAGCACGCAGAGCAGGACCGTGCGAAAGCTCGGCAGGCGAAATTGCTGGGCGTACCCGCGGCCGGATGCGGTGTGCGGCGTCACGGAGCGGCACGATAGTCCCGGGCTCCGGCCGCCTTCGGGCGTGGGGACTGGTGCCCTTGCCTTCGGGTCTCCTCGAACTCCGGCCGGAAACCCGGTGAGGCGAACCCGAGAACGACCGATGCCTCGCATCGGTCGTTCGACAAGCGCCTCATTGCCTCAACTTCGGCCGGTCACCGGCGTACTCCGACGGCACGACTCGCTGAGACCGGCCCTCCGGGCCGAAGGCTCTCGCGCCATCCTGGCGCGATTTGCCGGGATCGCGCTATCGCGCTCTGACGACCTCGTGCCGGGAGTACGCCGGCACTGCGGCCTGCGCGTCGGCGACAAGCGCCTCCTTGCTAGACCTCGCAGCTGGAGACGCGCTCCGAGGTCCGGCAGAAGTCGCTCCCGGATCCACCGTTCACGGTGTCGAAGCCGGCCTGGCCGAAGATCCGGTCGTTGCCTCCGCGGCCCTTAATCTCGTCGTTGCCTCCGAAGCCACGGCCGATGTCGTCGCCCGCGCCCAGGTCGATGATGTCGACGCCCCTGTTGCCCGACACCTCGTCGTTGCCGGCCCCGCCCACGAAGCGGTAGATCCCGCGGGCGCTCGGTCCGCTCGACATCCGGTCGTTGCCACCCTCGCCGAGGACGCGGGGAGCGGCCTTCGTCGAGCGCCGGCCGGAGGCCTTCGCCCGCACGGCGATGGTGTCGTTGCCGGGCCCGGCCTTCACCAGGCTCATCGAATACGAGCTGAGGACGATGTCGTCGTCGCCGCGTTGACCCAGGATCAGGTCACCGCCGACACCACCCGCAGCCAGCGGGCCGCCGGGACCGCTGCTGATCCGATCCCGTCCCGGTCCGCCGTCGACCCGGTCGCTGCCGCCGTTGCCGCGCAGCGTGTCGTTGCCGGCCTCGCCGCAGATGATGTCGTCACCGGCGTTGCCGCTCACATCGTCGTTGCCCGGTCCGGCGAGGATCACGTCGTCGCCGCCGCGGCCGAGGATCTTGTCGTTGCCGCCCAGCCCGATGATGACGTCGTCGCCCGGCGTGCCGACCAGGCGGTCGCGACCGTTGGTCCCGCGGATGGCGTCCGGGCTCGAGGCCGCGGTGCGACAGTCGATGCGCTGGTCGAGACCCTGCTGGGCCGAGCCCGACGCCGCGAGGGCTCCGGCGACGGCCGCTGCCGCAGCGATCGTGCCGACGCCGAGCATCCGCGCGCGGCTGACGCGCCTGCCGTCCATCACACCCATCCGGGACCCCTCCACTGACGTTTTCGGCAGTTTAGGGGCCCCGAAAGCTGGGCGAGCGCCCGAGCCGGGCTCAGAGCGTCAGGAACGCGTGCCCGAAGGCCCGGGCCTCCGTGCTGCCCATGTAGTCGACGGCCTCGGTCGCCGTGAAGGCGTTGCTCGGCAGGCAGCCGGCGTGACCCACGAGTTTCGCGAACACCTCACGGGGCTCGTCGGGCCGGATGTCGAGCACGTATCGCAGCTCGTGTCGGAGGACGGTCGAGCCGCAGATCTCGCAGCGCTCGTCGGTCTGGGTCTGGAATGGGTCGAACTTGGACACGGGGGACACCTCCTCGGACGTCGTGTGATCGCGGTTGGTCAATGAAGCACTCTTCGCGGCGCCGCTTGTGTCGATCACGTTGTGGCTCCGTTGAGAGGCCGAGAAGCCGGGCCGCGTCGGGGCGCCTGGTCCGCCGAGGCGGCTGCGCGGGTGGGTCGAGGACGCCCGTCCCGGGTCTTGCCGGGCGGTTGCCGTCGGCGGGGGCGGCGGGCCGGTGCGCTGTAGAATCGCGCGCGACTCCAGGAACCCGAAGAAGAGCAGGACATGGCGCATACCGACGAGCTTCGCCCCGCTGACTACCCGCCCCCGTTCTCGCCCGAGGAATACGTCGTGGCACCGACGGCCGCCGAGGACGAGCGGATCGAGGTCGGAATCCTGATCGTCGGCGCAGGCCCGGCCGGGCTCGGCGCCGCAGTGCGACTGGGGCAGCTGCTGGCCGAGGACGAGGCGCTGATGGAGTCGCTCGGCGAGGTGCCGCTGGCCGTCGCAGAGAAGGGCAAGGCCGCCGGGTCGCACCTGCTCTCGGGCGCCGTCATGCGTCCCAACGCCATCAAGGACCTCTTCCCGGACACCGACCCCGAGGAGATCCCCCACTACGGCGAGGTGAAGGGCGAAGCCGTCTACTTCATGACGAAGGGCGGCAAGGTCCGCATCCCGACGCCGCCGCAGATGAAGAACCACGGCAACTGGGTGGTCTCGATCAGCCAGCTCGCCCGGTGGATGGGCGAGCAGGCCGAGGAGATGGGGGCGTTCATGCTCCCCGAGACCGACTGCCAGAAGCTGCTGGTCGAGAACGGCCGAGTGGTCGGCGTCATCACCGGCGACAAGGGCCGTGGGCGCGAGGGCGAGGAGCTCTCCACCTTCGAGCCGGGTGTCGAGGTGCACGCCAAGATCACGATCCTGGCCGAGGGCACCCAGGGGCACCTGGCCGGCGTCCTGCGCAACCACTTCGACCTCGACCGCAACTCGGTCCAGACCTGGGAGCTCGGGGTCAAGGAGGTCTGGAAGGTCGACAAGCCGCTGAAGAAGGTGATCCACACGCTCGGGTGGCCGCTTCGGCTCGGCAAGAAGTACCGGGAGTACGGCGGCTCGTGGATCTACCCGATGGGCGACGACATGATCTCGCTCGGCTACGTCGTCGGGCTGGACTACGCCGACGCGACGACCTCGGTCCACGACGTCCTGCAGCAGTTCAAGACCCACCCCTTCATCAAGGGGCTGATCGGCGACGGCGAGCGCCAGGCCTGGGGAGCCAAGACGATTCCGGGAAGCGGGATCTGGGGTCTGCCGAGCCGGCTCCACGTGCCGGGCGCGATGATGACCGGCGACTGTGCCGGCTTCGTCGACATGGCCGCGCTGAAGGGCGTCAGCTACGCGATGCGCTCGGGCATGCTGGCCGCCGAGGCCGCGGTCGAGTCGCTGAAGGCGGGCACCGTCGAGAGCACGACCGGCCTGTGGGGCTACGACGAGAAGATCAAGGACTCCGAGGTCTGGAAGAACCTCTGGAAGGTCCGCAACATCCGCCCGGCGTTCCAGCGCGGCTTCGTGTTCGGCGGGATGGTCCACATGATGGCCACCGGCAGCGGCGGCCGGATGCCGGAGGCGGTCAAGCCGATCCGAGACGCCGAGGAGCCGGTGTTCATCGGCGAGCGCGCAGAGCCGTCCTACGACGGGGAGCTGACCTTCGACAAGCTCGCCAGCGTGTTCGCCAGCGGGAACGCGACCCGCGACGACCAGCCGAACCACATCCGGATCAAGACCGAGGTGCCGCGCGAGCTGGCGGTCGCCTGGGAGAACATGTGCCCCGCGAAGGTGTACGAGATCGCCGAGGACGAGCCGCAGAACGGCACCGTGACGGTGCACCTGAACCCGTCGAACTGCGTCCAGTGCGGAGCGATCACCGCCAAGGGCGGCCAGCTGACGGTGCCGGAGGGCGGCTCCGGCCCCGAGTACACGATCACGTGATCTGAGCGGGGGCCGAGCTCGTGGGAACCACAGTTCCGAGCGGACCGGCCCCCGCCCCGATCCATCCCGACGCCCGCGCGGTGCTGGCCTGGATGGGGCAGCGCATGTCGCGGCTGCAGGAGCTGGTCGATGAGGAGCTCGCCCGGCCCGGCGCCGACCAGGATCGATCCCCAGCGAGCGACGCGGCGATCCGGTCCCACCTGCGGTTCGTCGCGGAAGGGCTCGCGGCGCACGCGGCACCGGCCCGCGCCGACGCCCTCGAGAGCTTCGCGGCCGAGGTCGGTGACGCGCTGGTCGCCGATGCCGACGCGCTCGACGCCGAGCTGGCGCCGGTCGGGGAGGCGACGGTCTTCGAGCTCGAGAAGCAGTTCGGCTCGGGCATCTCGGAGGACGAGCAGATGCACGCGACGGCGGGACGCCGGGTCCGCCTCGCCGCATGGACGAACCTGTTCCTCGCCCAGCTCGACGACGCGCTCGACGCGTCGGTCAAGGCGCCCGCGCTCGAGTGGATGGGCGAGCGCCAGGGGCATCTGGCCAACACCATCTTCGCCATGGATCGCCGCGCGAAGGAGCTCGAGATCGAGCGCAACGGTCCGGAGGCCGTCGACGACGTCGACGTCGCCAACCGGCTCGGGCAGGCGGCGATGCTGCAGGCGCACTCGCGGTTCCTGGTCGAGGCGCTCGTGGTGACGATGCCGGGGGCGGAATCCCGGTAGTGGGAGCCGGCGAGGACCTCGCACGTCGGCTGCGGGCACTCTCGGACGAGTGTGCCGAGATCGGCTCGCCCTTCTATGCCCGCCTCTGTGAGCTCATGGCCGAGGACGCCGCCACCGGAGGGCCGACCTTCGATGTGCTCGGGCCGACGCTCGAGCTTCCGTTCGACGACTACCACGCCATCCGCATGCTCGACGGCGTCCACTGGATCGTGCTCGAGGGCGGCGCGCCCGAGCTGGAGTCCCATTACGCCTCGCTCGGTGGCGACAGCGACGCCGATGCGGCCTGGCCCCACCTGCGGCGGATCATCGCCGGGCGCCCCCAACACGTGATCGACCACATGGCGCATCCGATCCAGACCAACGAGCCGGCGCGGTCGGCGGCGTTCGTCGTGGGGCTGCTCGAGATCGCCGCGCGCACCGGGCTGCCCATCCGACTGCTCGAGCTGGGCTCCTCGGCCGGCCTGAACCTGCACGTCGATCGCTACCGGTTCGAGGCCGATGGTCGGGGAGTCGGGCCCGAGGGCTCGGGTGTCCGCTTCGTCGACCACTGGCTCGGCGGCGTGCCGAGGTTCGACGCGCCGTTCGAGGTCGTCGCGCGTGCCGGGTGCGACCTCGCCCCGGTCGACCTGCGCGACCCGACAGAGCGAACCCGGCTCCTCTCCTACATCTGGCCCGACGAAGGCAACCGGTTCGAGCTCAATCGCGCCGCGGTCGAGATCGCCTCGGCAGATCCTGTGGTGATCGATCGCGCGCCGGTCGACGACTGGCTCGATGAGCAGCTCGCGCCTGGGCTCCCCGACGGTGTGGCCACGGTCGTCTTCCACTCCCTGGTCTGGCTGTACCTGCCGCCGGAGACCCAGGCCCGCATCAGGGCGCGGCTCGAGGAGGTCGGGGCGGCGACCACCGATCGGGCGCCGCTCGCCTGGCTTCGCTACGAGCAGGAGTCGGATCACAAGGGCGCATGCGATCTGCGGCTCACCCTGTGGCCGGGTGGCGAGGACGAGCTGCTCGCGACCGGGAGTCATCACAACACGCCGATCACGATCACGACGGGCTAGGCGCCGAACCGCCCAGCGGTCCGGCGCACCGGATTGCGTCATACTCGGTGCGTGGACGCCGAGACGATCGCTGGCCTGACCGTCTTCGCCGTGCTCGTTGCGACGGCGACGGTGGCCTACTTCGCTGCCCGTCGCCGGTCCCGGCGTCGTGCGATGTACAAGGCCGAGCTGGCGCTCGATCGGCTGGCGTCACGGGTCTGTGCCGCGCTCGAGGACGACCCCGACGTCGAGCAGCAGCGTACGCAGAGCCTGCTCAGCTGGTACGCGGAGCTCGGGGACGAGCTGCGCCGTGCCACCACACGAGGCGACTACCGCCGGGTCGCGTGGTCGGCCCGTGCGGCCGAGGCCGCCGATCAGGCCTGGGAGCGCGGCCAGCGGATCCCGGGCGCCGAGCACGCCGAGCGCATGATCTTCGGCGGCGCGCGGATCGCCGGTGGCGTTGCGGCGGCCGCCTGGGCGGCGTGGCGAGAGCACGGTGCGGACGCGCGGACCGAGTTCGCGCGATCGCGCTCACGCTCGCGCACCGGTTGACGCGCGGTCAGAAGGCGTAGATCTCGACCCGGTAGCCGTCGGGATCGGTGACCTGGACCCGGGTCGGCTCGGCCGGTTGCCATTCGACCTCCTCTACCCCGGCGTCCCGAAAGGCCGCTCGGGCCGCGTGAACGGCGTCGGGTGAGTCGGTCTGGAAGCCGAAGTGCGTCGTCCGGGGCGGGGACGGCGGTGCCTCACCGACCGACAGCGCCAGCAGCCCGCCGGCCGGCGAGCTCAGGATCAGCAGGTGATCGTCGTCGTGCACGCGATCCGTGAGCCCGAAGTGCTCGGCGTAGAACCGCGCGGAGCGCTCGCGGTCGGTGACCGTGAGGGCGACGTGGTTCAGGCGCATGCTCATCTCACTCGGCGGTCGCCTTGACCACCGCGATCGCGACGTCGTCCGCGACCCGCCCTCCGCTCCACACTCGGGCGGCGGCGTGGACCGACCGGGCGAGGGTGCCGACCGGCGCGTCGATCGACTCGGTAACCGCCGCCCTGACGCCGGCCTCGCCGAACTCGCGACCGTCGCGGCGAGCCTCGCTCAGGCCGTCGGTGTAGGCAAAGAGAAGCGAGCCCGGGTCCAGGCGCGCCGTCCGGGTCCGATAGTGGGAGTCGACGAACGCCCCGCACGGCGGGTCCGGATCGTCGAGCGAGCTGACGCGGTTCTCGGAGTCGACGAGCAGCGGGGGCGGGTGCCCCGCGATCGCCCACCGCATCTCGTGGCTCTTCGGATCGATCACGATCAGCACCGCGGTCACGATCGACACGTCGTCGGTCCGCTCGAACAGGGCTCGGTTCAGGTCGCAGAGCAGACGCCCCGGATCGCCCTCGCGGTGCGAGAACGCCTCGGCCATGTACCGCACCATCGCCGTCGTCCCCGCCGCGTCGACCCCCTTGCCGCTGACGTCGCCCACCAGCACTGCGACGTGCCCGTCGGGCAGGAGCCACACGTTGTAGAGGTCGCCCCCGACCGCGGCGCCCTGGCTCGGCCGGTAGAGCGCCGCCAGCTCCAGACCGGGCACCTTGGGCAGGTCGTGGGCCAGGAGCGACTCCTGCAGGGTCTCCGCGACATAGCGCTCGTGCTCGTATTGGGCGGCGTTCTGCAGCGCGGCGGCCGAATGCAGGGCGAGCTCCTCGAGGACGTGCAGCTCGCGCGGGCCGTACCGGCCGATGCGCGAGCTGTGCAGCGTGAGCAGGCCATGGGTTCGCTCGCCGAGCACGATGGGAACGTGGATGAACGAGCGAATGCCCTCCGCCCGCGCGATCTTCCCGGCGATGCGGGGATCGGTGTCGGTGTCGTCGCAGATCTGCGCCTGTCGGCTTTGGATCGCGCTTCCGGCCAGCCCCTCGCCCGTCCGAAACAGCATCCGCTCGACGGTCGGCTCGGCGAAGCCCGTGGTCGCGACCGGAAGGAGGTCCCCGCGTGTGTTCAGCGCGAGCACGGCGGCCTTGTCGCTCGGCACGAGGCCGAGCGCCTCCACGAGCAGCGTCTCGTACACCTGGGCGCGGGTCAGGCCGCTTGCCAGCGCGTGGGCCGCCTGCGAGAGGGCGAGGTGGTCGTCGTCGGCCCCCGGGTCCGGGTCGCCCACGCCTCGAGCCTCGCGGGCCGGCGCCTCGCTCGGCGCGGGGCCGGCGTCGACGACGACGTCGATCGTGCCGCGGGTGCGCCCGTCGTCGTCACGGAGCGGGCTGCTGGTGATCTCCAGCAGCCGCCCCGAGACGGTCCGCGCACGCCAGGACTGCTCGACGCCGCCGCCTCCGCTGGCCAGGAAGTTGCCCGAGGCCTCGATCGGGTCGGCGAACGCCGCGCGCAGCATCCCGACCACCGCCGCGCGCGACGACCGGGTGGCCTCCGGTCCCAGGCTGACACCGAAGACGCCCTCGAGCGGGCCGGTCGTGCGCAGCAGACGCCCTTCGGCGTCCCACACCAGCGCGGCCGACTCCGACGACTGCGCAAGGGCGTTCGCGGTCGCGCGCTCCAGCCGGAGCTGGGCGATCAGCGCACCCTCTCGGGCGCGCAACGAGAGGCGGGGCACGACCCGAAACAGCGCCTCGAAGATCGCCCCGGAGCTCCTGACCCGCGCCAGGTCGACCGCCGCGACCGCGCCGCGCGGCTGCGACGACGGTCCGATCGGAACGGCCGCGCCGATCGCGTCGGCAAGCATCCGGCCGCTTCCGGCCGCTTGCGGTTCGGCGGCGTAGAGCTCGGCGACGCTCTGGGTGAACAGGGCCTCCTCACCGAGGCGCTCCCACCGGATCGGACCCATCGTCCGGATGGCCGCGGTCGTGAGCCCGATCGGGTCCGCGATCGCGCAGTCGAGCAGCGGCGCGAGCGACGATGCCTCGTCCGAGACCGCGTGCGCCCAGGTGAGGGGGACGCGCTCCTCCGGATACGACAGCGCGACCGAGACGATGTCGGTGCCGATCTCGCTCCGGACCGACTCGGCCAGCGCGGTGGGGTCCGCGCTACTGCCCGCGGACTCCCGCGTCCTCGACGCGAATGCGTCCGGGTGTGTCGCGTCAGCCACGGTGCTCGGCGGCGGCGTGCACGTAGTGGGCGGCGGACTCGACGATCGCCGCGCGCTGCTCGTCGGTGGTCGGCTTCAGGACCCTTGCGGGTGCACCCACCACGAGCGACCCCGACGGGATCTGGGTGCCCTCGGTGACGAGCGCCTTCGCGCCGATGATCGAGCCGCGCCCGACATGGCAGCCGTTCAGCAGGACGGCGCCGATGCCGATCAGCGCCTCGTCCTCGATCGTGCAGCCGTGGATGCAGGCGAGGTGACCCACGGTGACCCTGGCGCCGATGGTGCAGGGCACCCCGCCGTCGACGTGCACGACCACACCGTCCTGGATGTTGGTCTCGGCGCCGACGGTGATGTCGTCCGAGTCGCCCCGGAGTACGGCCTGCGGCCACACCGATGCGCGCGCTCCGAGCCGTACACGGCCGATCACTACCGCGGTCTCGTCGACGTAGACGTCCTCGCCGAGGTTCGGCTTGCTACCGGCGAACGCTCGCAACATGTCCCTTCGCAGGGTACCCGAGCACCGCCGATCCCCGGTCGGGAGTCCCGGAGACCGCTGAGAAACGACCCTCACGACCAGGGTCGGGCCACGAATCGGCGCTTTCGGGCCGGCGGATCACTAGGATCCCGCCAGCAATCCCCGCCGGAGGTCGAGCATTGCGTAGGCCAAAGCTGTATTCCCTCGCTGTCGCCCTTGCGATCGCCGCAGGAACAGTTGGCCTGACCGCCTGCGTCGAGTCCGACCCGGATGCCGCCGATACGCCCGAGAGCGCGCCGACGGTGGCCAACTCGGCGATCCAGACCGACGCCGAGGGGATGACGATCGAGCAGGAGCCTGCCCCCAGGGAGGGCGAGGAGGACGAGCCCGCGGTCGAGCTGTCGCCCGAGGCGCAGGCCGGCCAGATCGTCTTCAACGAGAGCTGCACCACCTGTCACGCGACCGACGGTGTCGGTGACGGCCCGATCGGCCCGAACGTCGAAGGCGTCGGCCTGAGCAACGCCGAGATCGCCGACGTGATCCAGAATGGGCGCGGCGCGATGCCGGGTGGGCTCGTGACCGGCCAGCAGTTCGACGAGGTCGTGGCCTACGTGGAGGCCATTCAGTAGCGCCCCCGTCGCGGACCCGCGGTCCGCGCGCTCCCCGACCTCCTTGGCACCGCATCGCGGTCGGCCCCCGTGTGGCTCGGGGCGACCGTGACCTGTGGCGGCACGTGTGCTACCAACCGCTGCCGCCCCGAACCGAACGGGACTGACCTTGGGAACCACGACGAACGCGGTCGAGGCCGAGGGCCTCGTCAAGACCTTCGGCGACGTCCGCGCCGTCGACGGCATCGACCTGTCGGTGCCCCGTGGGGCCGTCTACGGGGTCCTGGGTCCGAACGGCGCCGGCAAGACGACGACGATCAGGATCCTGGCGACGCTGCTTCGCCCAGAGGCGGGAACTGCGCGCGTGCTCGGCCGGGACGTCGTGCGCGAGGCCGACGCGGTGCGCGGGCTCGTCAGCCTGACGGGGCAGTTCGCCTCCGTCGACGAGGATCTGACCGGCACCGAGAACCTGGTGCTGCTCGGCCGGCTGTACGGATATTCCCGCACTCGTGCGAAGCATCGGGCGGCCGAGCTGCTCGAGGCGTTCGGGTTGGCCGAGGCCGCCTCGAAGCAGGCGAAGGCGTACTCGGGCGGCATGCGGCGCCGGCTCGACATCGCGGCCAGCCTGGTGGTGACGCCGCAGCTCATGTTCCTCGACGAGCCGACGACCGGCCTGGATCCTCGCTCGCGGAGCCAGGTGTGGGAGATCGTCCGCGCGCTCGTGGCCCAGGGGACCACCGTGCTCCTGACCACCCAGTACCTCGACGAGGCGGACCAGCTGGCCGACCGCGTGGCCGTCATCGATCACGGCAAGGTGATCGCCGAGGGCAGCCCGAGCCGCCTGAAGGCGTCGGTCGGGGCCGGTGCGCTGCACGTACGCCTGATGGACCCGGAGCGTCGAGGCGAGGCAACGGCCCTCCTCGAGCGCGCCCTGGCGACCGAGGTCACCGCCGACGGGGACCCCGGTGCCCTGTCGGCTCGCATCGACGGACAGGAGGCCGCCGCCAGGGCGCTTGCGGAGCTGAACGACGCCGGCATCGACGTCGCGGAGTTCGCGCTCGGGCAACCGAGCCTCGAGGAGGTCTTCCTCGCGATCACCGGCCATCCGCCCGAGCCCTCAGTCGACGACGAGCAGGGAGGGCGGGAGCGATGAGCGCGACCGAGACGAGCGCCAGGGACACGGACGCGGCGCCGGCGCACGTGCCCGCGTCGGTCATCGCCTCCGGCGAGCGACCCACGCGGCCGGGCCTGCTGTCGGCGACGCTCACCTTCGGCTGGCGCGGGATGCTGAAGATCAAGCACGTGCCCGAGCAGCTGCTCGACGTCACGGTCACGCCGGTGCTCTTCGTCCTCATGTTCACGTATCTGTTCGGCGGCGCGATCACGGGCTCGACCGAGGAGTACGCGCAGTTCATCGTGCCCGGGATCCTGGTGATGTCGGTGCTGTTCGTGAGCGTGTACTCGGGCACCACCATCAACACCGACGTGACCAAGGGCGTGGTAGACCGATTCCGCTCGCTCCCAACGCCGCGATCGGCGCCGCTGACGGGTGCGATCCTCGGCGACAGCGTGCGCTTCACCCTCGCCGGGATCGTGGTCGTGCTCGTCGGCCTGGCCGTCGGATTTCGTCCGGACGCCGGTGCTCTCGGGGTCGTCGCGGCGATCGCGTTGGTCGTGGTCTTCGCGAGCGGATTGGCGTGGGTGTTCACGACGCTCGGGCTGCTCCTGCGCTCGCCGACCGCGGTGACCAACGCGGGCTTCATGGCCATGTTCCCGCTGACGTTCATCAGCAACGTGTTCGTGGATCCGTCAACGTTGCCGGGCTGGCTCGAGGCGTTCGTCGACGTCAATCCGGTCAGCCACCTGACGACGGCATCGCGCGACCTGATGGCCGGTTCGGCCGACCCGGCGCAGATCGGGATCGTGCTCGGGGTCGCCGCCGCGTTCACGGCGGTGTTCGCCCCGATCACGGTCCACCTCTACCGCACGCGCGCGTGACCGCCGGCTGCTGGCGGATGCCGCACGGTGGACGCCGCGCCGGTCGCCGCGGGCGGGTACGATCGCCGTCGTGGGGCTCGAGATGACCACCGAGATGCGCGGCGACACCGCGGTGGTCACGCTCAGCGGTGAGCTCGACATCTACACCGTGGGCGGGTTTCGCGACGACATCCAGGAGCTGGACCCCGCCTCGACCCGGATCGTCATCGATCTGAGCGACGTGACGCTCGTCGACTCCTCCGGGCTCGGCGCCCTGGTGAGCCTGTTGAACCGCTCCCGCGAGGGCGATGGCCAGCTCGGGCTCGTCTGCCCGCAGCGTCGCCTGCGCCGGGTGTTCGAGATCGCCGGCCTCAGGCGTGCCTTCACGTTCGGCGAGGACTACGAGTCCGTGCTCGCCTCGCTCTCCGAGCCGGCGCCCGAGTAGCGCGAGGCAGTTGCTCGATCTGCGACTGATCCGGTCGGACCCCGACGGCGTTCGGGCGGCGATGGCCCGCCGCGGAACCGTGGAGGGTCTGCGCGAGGTGCAGGCCCTCGACGAGGAGGCGCGCGCGCTGCGCGCGCGGGTCGAGGCGACCAGGGCCGAGCGCGCCCGCATCTCGAAGGAGATCGGCGCGATCCGGCGCGACGGCGGCGACTCGTCCGACCTCGAGTCGCAGAGCCGCGGCCTGGCGGACGCGCTGGACCGCGAGGAGGAGACGCTCCGCGAGCTCGACGCGCGTCGTGACGAGGCGCTGCTGGCCATGCCGAACATCGCCGCCCCGGAGGCTCCGGACGGCGGCGAGGACGACAGCGTCGAGCTGCGACAGGTCGGCACGCCGCCGGCTCTGGGCGACCCCAAGGACCACGTCGAGCTCGCCGAGGCCGCCGGTGCCCTCGACATGGAGGCCGCCGCCGCGGTCTCTGGCGCACGCTTCGCGTACTTGAAGGGGCCGCTCGTGCGGCTGCAGATGGCCCTCGTGACGTTTGCGCTCGACGTGCTCGAGGGCGAGGGGTTCTTGCCGGTGATCCCGCCCGTGCTCGTGCGCGAGAGCGCGATGTATGGAACCGGCTTCTTTCCGACCGATCGCCAGTCGATCTACGCGACGGCCGACGACGACCTCTACCTGGTCGGCACCTCGGAGGTGCCGCTCGCCGGCCTGCACCTCGACTCGATCATCCCGGCCGACGATCTGCCGGTGCGGTACGCGGGGATCTCGACCTGCTTCCGACGGGAGGCGGGTGCGGCCGGCCGCGACACCCGGGGCATCTTCCGGGTCCACCAGTTCGACAAGGTCGAGATGTTCTCGTTCACGGCGCCGGAGGAGTCCGGGCAGGAGCACGAGCGGATCCTGGCCATCGAGGAGCGCATCCTGGGTGAGCTCGAGATCCCGTACCGCGTCGTCGACATCGCGGTCGGCGACCTCGGCGCATCGGCGGCGCGCAAGTTCGACTGCGAGGCGTGGATCCCGAGCCAGGGTCGGTACCGAGAGGTCACGAGCTGCTCGAACTGCACCGACTATCAGGCTCGGCGCCTGCGGGCGCGCATGCGGCCGCCCGAAGGCAAGGGCACCGTGCCGGTCCACACGCTGAACGGGACGGCCGTCGCCGTGGGGCGGACGATCATCGCCCTGCTCGAGAACCACCAGCGTGACGACGGGGCGGTGGACGTGCCCGCGCCCCTCGTCGAGCGCGGCGCGCCGCCTCGCATCGAGCCCCGGGCGGACGGCGCCGCTTGAGCGAGCCGGCGCCCGGTCGACGACGGCGCGTCGCCGTGATCGGGCATGTCGAGTGGATCGTGCACGTCCACGGCCGCCTGGCCGCGCCCGACGAGATCACCCGCCTGGCCGACCCGATCGAGGAGCCGGCCGGAGGAGGCGCGGTCACTGCCGCGCAGGTCGCCAAGCTCGGCGTCGCGTGTGACTTCTTCACCGCGCTCGGCGCGGACGCGCGCGGTGACGCGACCAAGGAGCGGCTCGAGGCCGAGGGCGTCGCGGTCCACGCCGTCCGACGGGCGCAGCCACAGACGTGGGGGATCAGCGCGACCGGCGACGATCACGACCGCGCGATCGTCATCGTCGGCGCGCCGGTCATCGCGACCGCCGAGGACCCGCTGCCGTGGGAGCTGCTGTCGGAGGCGAGCTCGTGTTTCTTCACCGGGCACGATCCGGCCGCGCTCCGGCGGGCGCGCGAGTGCCCGATCCTCGTTGTCACGGCCCGTCGTCTCGCCGCGCTCGCCGAGTCGGGCGTCCGGCCCGACGTGATCGTCGCGAGCGCGACCGACGTCGACGAGGCCTTCGACCCGCGCGACCTCGATCCGGCTCCGGCCGCGTACGTATGGACGCACGGCGGCGAGGGTGGGCGGATTCGCGACGCCGACGGCGAGCGTGCATACGCTCCCGCCGCGGTGCCGGGGCCGGTCGTCGACACCTACGGGGCGGGCGACAGCTTCGCAGCGGGGCTCACGGTCGGCCTCGGCCTCGGCCACTCGCTCGACGACGCCGCGGCGCTCGGTGCCCGCTGCGGCGCCCAGGCGCTCATGTACCGCGGCGCGCTCTCCGGGCAGCTGCGCTCGGGCGCCTGAGGTCGTCGGGCACGAGCCCGATCAGCTCTGCGGCTGCTCCGAGGCGGAGGGCTCGGCGCCGGAGCCGTTCTGACTCGCGTCGGTCGATGGCTCGGTGTCGGACGGGGTGGGCTCGGGCATCTTCTCGATCGCGACCAGGCCGATACGGGTGCCCTGGGTCGCCTCGACGGTCAGTGACCAGCCGTCCACCTCGACCATGTCGCCGGTCTCGGGCAGGCGGCCGAGGCGGGTGAAGACCAGCCCCCCGATGCTCGTGACGGTCTCGTCCACGACCTCGATGCCATAGTCGCGCAGGTCCTCGAGCGAGACGTGCCCGCGCACGATGAGTCGCCCATCGGGCATCCGGTCGACGGCGGGCGCGCGATCGCGCTCGTCGTGGATCTCGCCCACGATCTCCTCGATGATGTCCTCGACCGCGACGACGCCCGCGAAGTCGCCGTACTCGTCCAGCACCACCGCGAGCGAGGTCCGCTGCTGCTGGAGGTCGCTCAGCAGGTCGTCGACCGGCCTGGTCTCGGGCACGAACAGCGCCGGATCGGTCAGCTCGCGCACGGGGACCGAGTCCCCCCGCTCGAGCACACCGCGCGAGAGGCCGCTCAGGTGGATCACGCCGAGGACGTCGTTCTCGTCGACGACCGGAAAGCGCGAGTGCCGGGTCTCGAGCGCGCGCTTCAGGGCGTCGCGGACCGGCATGTCGCCCTCGAGTGTGGTGACCTCGAGCCGCGGGGTCATGATCGTCTGAGTCTGGGTCTCGTGTAGGCCGAACACGCCCTCGAGCATGTCCGCGTCATCGGGGTCGATCGCCCCGCCCTTCTCGCTCTGGGCGATCAGGCGCTGAAGGTCCTCGGGCGTCGACGCCAGCTCGGCTTCGGTCGCCGGCTTGATCCCGATCGCGCGGACCAGGGCGTTTCCGGCGCCGTTCAGGACGAAGATGATCGGGGCGAAGATCCAGCGGAAGAGCTCGAGTGGTCGCGCCACCGCGAGCGCGGTCGCCTCGGGCTTCTGGATGGCGATCGTCTTGGGCGCCAGCTCTCCGACGACGACGTGCAGCACGGTGATGATGACGAAGGCGATGATCGTCGCCGCCACCACCGACGAGGCGGAGCCCAGACCGATCGTGCTGAGCAGCGGCTCGAGCAGGTGGGCGAACGCGGGCTCACCGAGCCAGCCGAGACCCAGGCTGGCAAGCGTGATGCCGAGCTGGCACGCCGCGAGGTAGCGGTCGATGTTCGCGATCTCGCGTTTTGCCAGCGCCGCTGAACGACTGCCCGACTCGACGAGCAGCTCGACGCGCGTGTGCCGGGCCCTTGCGAGGCCAAACTCAGCGGCGACGAAAAACCCGTTCAGCAGCACCAATAGCAGCGCTGCAATGAGCGCGACGGAATCGCTCAACGGCTGCGTAAGCCGTTCACGCGCCGGATGATAGCTGAGCTCCCAGCCGCGGCGGGCCCGACCTCGACCGGCAGCGCGCGGGTATCAGCCGAGCGCCAGCCGGTTCCGCCCGGCCGCCTTCGCCTCGTACAGGGCACAGTCGGCCCGGCGCAGGACGTCGCACCCGTTCGCGTCTGAGCGGCGCAGCTGCGACAGGCCGCATGACGCGGTGACACATCCCACCGGCAGCCCGAGGTCTCGAATGGCGTCGAGTGCTCGCTCGCCGGCGACCCTCGCTGCGGGGGGCGCCGCGCCCGGCATCAGCCACGCGATCTCCTCCCCGCCGATTCGCGCGACGAGATCCTCGACCCGGGCTTGTGCGGCCACCGCCCCGCACACGGCTCGAAGCGTCTCGTCCCCGGCCATGTGGCCGAACTCGTCGTTGACGCGCTTGAACCGATCGATGTCGAGGATCGCCAGCGAGAGCGGCCGACCGAACCGGCGGGCGGTCGTCACCTCGTCGGCGAGGCGCTCGTCGAAGGCGCGGCGGTTGCGGAGTCCGGTCAGGGCGTCCGTTCGCGCCAGGGCATGCAGGCGGGCGTGCTCATCGGCGCGGGCCTGGGCCAGTCCGGCGAGCCGAGCCAGCTCGTCGATCAGGAGGTCGGCGTCGGGCGAGCATGCGCCGTCGGCGACCACGAAGGCCTGCCGCGTTCCTCTGCCCGGGATCGCCGCGACCAGCGTCCGCGGCCGCCGGCGGTCGACGAGCGCCGCGGTCCCGCGCGCGGCGTCGTCCTCGCGGAGGCCCTGCGCGCCGGTCCCGGCCCACACGCTGCCGGCGCGGGGGTCGTTCACCGCGACCTCGACGCGCTGGGCGTCCAGCAGGATGCGACCCTCGTGGACGACGCGCTCGAGCAGCTCGTCGAGCGTGCCGCCCTCGGCGATCGCGGTTGCGATCCGTCGCAGCGTGGCCTGGGCCGCCGCCGCGCGAAGCCCTTCGACGCCGCCCCGCCGGGCCGGGCTCGGCCGGTGCGTCGAGGTGGTCCTCCCGATCGCCGCCGTACCGATGGCGAGGGCCAGCGCGGTGCCCGCGCCCCGTGTCGTCAGCCGCCCGAGTACCCGTGCGCCGCTGCGGATGTGCCTCGACCGTTCCATGGTCACTCCCGAGTGGTGTCACCTGGAACAACGGCCATGGTGGCCGTTCATGACGGTCGCCGCGTGAACGATTGTTCGGGGCGCATGAGGAAGCCGTGCGGGGTTCCGGCAGGGGGCGCCCCACCTGCGGTCCGATGCGATCGATCGCGGGCTAGGCTGCCCGGCGGCAAATCGACGATCGGAGCGGCGCATCGTGTGGACGGGGTGGATCTACTTCGCGGGCATCATGGCGATCGTCATCGGGGTGTTCGACGTCCTGCAGGGGCTCGCCGCAATCTTCGACGACGAGTACTTCGCGGTGACCAGCGCCGGGCTCCTGGTCTTCGACTTCACGACGTGGGGCGTGATCACGCTGATCCTGGGGATCCTCCTGATCCTCATCGGCGCCGGCCTCTTCAGCGCCAACGGGCTCGCCAGGTGGGGCGCGGTCGTCATCGTCACGCTCAACATGGCCGCCCAGGTCGCGTTCCTCGCGGCGTTCCCGCTCTGGGGAATCGTCACGATCGCGATCAGCGTGCTCGTGCTCTACGCGCTGGTCGTCAGGTGGGACGAGAACCTCGAGCTCGCCGGAAAGCGCTGACGCCCGTGCGCGGGGGCTGGCTGGGCTAGCTCCCGGAGGTCGGCTCCGCGAAGAACATCGCGGCGGTCACGATCAGGAACCACAGGACGAGCGCGACCAGCCCGACGATGAACCCGGCGAGCGAGAGCCCCCGGCCCTCCTTGGCATTCCGGCTCTCGGCCATCCCGAGCAGCCCGAAGGTCACCCCGAGCGCGGCTGCGAAGCCGAGCGGGAAGCCGGCGATGCCGAGCACCAGGGCGGCGACGCCCTTGGACTTGTCGGGCTCCTGCTGCTTCGGCGGCCGCATCGCGATGCCGAGCAGGGCGAGCGCGAGGCCGGCGAACGCGACGAGCGATCCGGCGAGGATGATCCAGCCGCCGGTCCCCAGCGAGACGTCGAGTATCTCGACGAAGTCCTCGTTGGTGCGAAACGAGATGACGGCGAACGCCGACCCGATGGCGAGCGCGGCCGCGATGCCGATGCCGGTGATCTGCGCCCAGAGCCAGGGGGCCGCCGCCGCTCCGATGATCACGATCGCCGCGACGAGGGCGGTGAACGCTCCGCCGCCGACGTCCAGCTCCGACGGTCTGCCGAGGATCTCCTGCTGCGCACCCACCTGCCCGGCCGAGAACGTGGTGATGATCCCGCCGAGGGCCGCGACGCCGAGGCCGCCCCGAAGCAGCACCTGGTCGATGCTCGAGCTGTAGAGCTGCTCGGCGGGCGCCGGCGGCGCCACCGACGGTGGGGTGAGCGAGCGGGGGGTGTTGGCCGGGGCCGCCTCGGCCGGCAGCGGTCCGGAGCTCGTGGGCTGCCCGGCCTGCTGCTGGCGATACGCCGTCGGCGGCTCGGACGCGGGCGCAGACGGCTGCGGCGGCTCGGCAGGTGCCGCGGGCTCGGCGCGCACTCCGGACCAGCCGGCGTGACCCTCGGCCGGCGGCGGAGGGGGGGTGCCCGCGATCGGGTCCTCGCTGGTGTCGCCGTCGGTCGTCACCCACTGGGTCCACATGACCCCGTCCCAGTAGCGCAGGCGCGACGCGTTGGTGGGGTCCGGGTACCAATCTGGGCTGGGGCTCACGGTCCTCCCGAGGGGTGCATTTCGACGCTCCGGCGGGGCCCTCTAGAGTCTCGAAGCGTGGGCCGAAGACTCGCATATGCGACAGCCGTCGGGTGGTCGCGGCGCAGGCGCGAGCATCGTGTCTCGCCGCTCCAGGTCGCGGGGCTCGAGCTGACACCCATCGCCCGTGAGTCCGCCTTCGGAGTGCGCCTGGGCCCGGTCGCCGCCGTCACCTCGCGACTGGCGCCGTCACTGATCGAGGTGCGCCATGCCGACGGTCGCCGCGAGCGGGTCCGCGTTACGGACATCCACTCGCGCATGCGCGCGATCGCCGCCATGCTCGGAGCCCTATCCGTTGTCGCCATGATCGTTGGGAGGTTGCGATGAGCTCGCCAGGAGAGGTGGACGAGCACGTGCTCGAGCCGGACAGGATCGGCGCCCGCGTCGAGGCGGCGCTGGCCAAGGTCATGGGCGGCGTCGGCGCCAGGGACGTCTTCGGCGAGCCCCAGGCAGTCGGGGAGCGCGTGATCGTGACCGCGTCGGTGATCGAGCGCGCCGGCGGGTTCGGCTTCGGGGGCGGTTTCGGCACCGAGGTCGAGGAGGACGAGGAGTCGCGCGGCGGAGGCGGCGGGGGCGGTGGCGGAGGGTCCGCTGTCGGCCGGCCCGTCGCGGTCATCGACATCGGTCCCGACGGCGTCACGGTGCGACCGATCGTCGATGCCACCCGCCTCGGCGTGACCATCGTGACCAGCCTGCTCGCCGCGCTCGGCATCGCCCGTGGCGTGCGGCGCATGGCGTTTCCGGGTCGGCCGTGAACACCGCCGACCTCATCGTGGCGGCCCTCGAGAACGAGGGCGTCGAGTACGTCTTCGGCATCCCCGGCGAGGAGAACCTGCATCTCGTTCAGGCCCTGGCGGACTCCGACCAGATCGAGTTCGTCCTCACCCGCCACGAGCAGGCGGCCGCGTTCATGGCCGAGATGGTCGGCCGGCTCACGGGGCGTGCCGGGGTGTGCCTCGCGACGCTCGGGCCCGGGGCGATCAACCTGTTGCTCGGTGTCGCGGACGCCCAGCTCGACAGCCACCCGATGGTCGCGATCTCGGCGCAGGCGAGCCTCGACCGCCAGCACAAGGAGTCCCATCAGGTCGTCGACCTGGTCGCGCTGTTCGACCCGGTCGTGAAGTGGGGCCACATGCTGCTGGTTCCCGAGGCCGCCGCCGAGATGGTGCGCAAGGCCTTCAAGGAGGCCGAGTCGGAGCGCCAGGGCGCGACCGCGCTGATCGTGCCCGAGGACCTGGCCGCGCTGGAGGTCGAGGGCGCGCCGCTTCGCGTCAACCGGCCACGGCCGACCGCACCCTCGATCTCACAGGTCGCGCGGGCCATCGAGGTGATCGACTCCGCGCGTGCCCCGATCGTGCTCGCCGGCGCCGGCGTGAGCCGAGAGGAGGCGTCGTCCGAGCTGGTCCGCATGGCAGAGCGCCTCAACCTCCCGGTCGCGACAACGTTCCTCGGCAAGGGCGTGATGCCCGACGATCACCCGAACGCGCTCGGGACCATCGGCTTCATGATGCGCGACTACACGAACTTCGGCTTCGAGCAGGCCGACTGCGTGGTCGCGGTCGGCTACGACCCGGTCGAGTACCCGCCCTCCCGGTGGAATCCCGATCACGACAAGGCGATCGTGCACGTCCACCGGAGCACCGCCGAGGTCGACGCTGGCTATCAGCTCTCGGTCGGGTTGCAGGGTGACGTCGGCAAGACGCTCGACGCGCTGGGCGAGGCGGGGCGCCGGCGCGAGGTGATGCCGTGCAGCGACACGCCGGCCCGACGCCTGCTCGCCGATGAGCTCGCGACCGGCGCGGCGGACACCCGGTTCCCGCTCGCCCCCGCGCGGATCGTGAGCGACATCCGGGCCGCGATGGGCCGCGAGGACATCCTGCTGTGCGACACCGGGGCGCTCAAGATGTGGCTCGCGCGGCTCTACCCGACCTACGCGCCCGAGACCTGCATGATCTCGAACGGGCTGGCCACGATGGCCTTCACGCTTCCGGGCGCGATCGCGGCGAAGATGCTGCGCCCGGACCGCAAGGTGATGGCCACGATGGGCGACGGCGCGTTCATGATGAACAGCCAGGAGATCGAGACCGCGGTTCGCCACGGGATCGACATCACGATCTTGATCTGGGAGGACGGTGGCTTCGGGCTGATCGGCTGGAAGCAGGAGCTCGAGCTCGAGCGCCAGTCCCACGTCGGCTTCAGCAACCCCGACTTCGTCCGCTACGCCGAGGCGTACGGCGCGACGGGTCACGCGGTCTCCTCGGCGGACGAGCTCCTTCCGACGCTCCGCCAGGCCCTGGCCGAGCCGGGCGTGTCGGTCGTGTCGTGCCCGGTCGACTACTCGGCGAACGCGGAGCTCACCGAGAAGCTCGGCGCGGTCATCGCCGCGCTGTAGGACGCACCCACGACGCGAAGGAGCGGCATGGCCATCGACGGAGTCTCGCTCGCCACCATCTGGGTCGACGACCTCGATGCCGCCATCGGCTTCTACACCGAGGCGCTCGGCCTCGAGAAGCGGATGGACATGCCGTTCGGCGAGGACGGCCGGTTCGTCGTCGTCGGCCCGGTCGGGGGAGAGGGCGCCGGAATCGTCCTCCAGCCGGCCGACGAGACCCGCGACGCGGGGGGATTCACCGGCATCATCCTCGCCTCGGCTCAGGTCGAGGCGACCACGCAGGACCTCGCCGACAGGGGCGCGATCGTCACGATGCCCGCCGCCGAGCAGGAGTGGGGCGCGTGGATGTCGATGATCGCCGACCCCGATGGCAACGTGCTCGTCATCCACGAGGCCTGAGCTCGGCCTCGTCGGACGGCCCGGTCAGTCCGGGCATCTGTCCCGACGTTCTCCATCAGCGGACGGCAGGCTCTGGCAGGCGTGAGCCGGGGCCCGGCTCGTCTTCGCAAATTGCGGCCGATTCCGGGTGAGGACAGAAGGGCCCCCTTATCGCACGCCTTCGGGATACCGAAGCTAGTGCGGATCGTCACACACTGCGATAGCGTTCGCGAACGCGCTGTGAGCCCGAGTCGTGGCTGCAAGGAAAGGCCACTACGCGCGCGCGCCTGCATGCCCGCTCGGGAAGGGAGGACCAGAGTTGGAGCGAGACTCAGTCGTAGTTCGCCTCGCCGGTGAGTCCGGCGAGGGTGTGATCTCGTCGGGTGACATCCTCACCCAGGCGGCCGCCCGGGCCGGGTACTGGACGCAGACGTTCCGGACCTTCCCGGCCGAGATCAAGGGCGGACCATGCATGTACCAGGTGCGGATCGGCGCGGAGCCGATCTACGCACACGGCCGTACGGCCGACCTGCTCGTCTGCTTCAACCAGGAGGCGTGGGACCTCAACCACGACGCCCTGGCCGACGACGGGCTGATCCTCTACGACGCCAAGTCGGTCGAGATCCCGGCCGGCTACGAGGATCGCGCCCGCCCGGTGCGCATGGAGGAGCTCGCTAAGGAGATCGGCGGCTCCGCCCGAGCCAAGAACATGGTCGCCGTGGGTGCGACGACCGGAGTGATCGGCTTCGACACCAAGCCCCTCGAGGAGCTGGTGCTCAGTCGCTACGCCCACAAGGAGGGCGTCGCGGACGCCAACATCGCGGCGCTGAGCGCCGGGGGCGAGGAGGCCGGGACGCTGGGTGGCGCCCGCCAGATCAGCCCGCCCGGCGAGGTCACCGGCGACCGCGTCCTCATGAACGGCAACCAGGCGATCTGCCTCGGCGCCGTGGCCGCCGGCCTCGACTACTTCGCGGGCTACCCGATCACGCCCGCCTCCGAGATCCTCGAGTGGCTGTCGACCAAGCTCCCGGGCACGGGTGGCATGACGATCCAGTGCGAGGACGAGATCGCCTCGATCATGTCGGTGATCGGCGCCTCGTACGCGGGCGCGAAGGCCATGACCGCAAGCGCCGGCCCGGGCATCTCGCTGATGCAGGAGGCACTCGGCTTTGCGGGGATGGCCGAGGTTCCGCTGGTGATCGTCGACGCGCAGCGCGGCGGTCCCTCCACCGGCCTGCCCACCAAGACGGAGCAGTCGGACCTCAACCTCGCGATGTATGGGAGCCACGGCGAGGCACCCCGTGTGGTCATCGCGCCCGTCTCGGTCGTCGACTGCTTCTGGGCGGCGATCGAGGCCTTCAACATCGCCGAGCAGTACCAGGTGCCCGTGATCATCCTCTCGGACCAGGCGCTGGCGACGCGGATGGCGGTCGTCGAGCGGCCCGACACGAGCCAGGTCGAGATCGTGAATCGCAAGACCGCCAAGGACGCCAACGGCGACTACAAGCGGTACGAGCTGACCGAGGACTTGGTCTCGCCGATGGGCATCCCCGGTGAGGAGGGCGGCCAGCACGTTGCGACCGGTATCGAGCACGACGAGTACGGCCACCCGGCCTACACGCCCGAGAACCACTTGGCGATGAGCCACAAGCGCTGGGCGAAGCTCGAGCCGCTCGCCAATGGTGCGGCCCGGCACGCCTCCTACGGCGAGGAGCGACCGGAGATCGCGCTGATCGGCTTCGGATCGACGTTCGGTGCCACCCGCGAGGCGATCAACCGGGCGCGTGCCGAGGGAGTCTCCGTGGGGGCCTTCTACCCGAGGGTGCTGACCCCGTTCCCGGCCGAGCAGACGGCAGCGTTCGCGAGCGGCGCGAAGCGGGTGATCGTGCCCGAGATCAACCACACCGGGCAGCTGGCGCGCCTGGTGCGGTCCGAGTGCCAGCTCGATGTCGAGAGCCATGCCAAGTGCGACGGGCTCCCGTTCGCCGCAGACGACATCTACGACCTCATCACGGAAGGGGCAATCGCGTGAGCGACACGGCAACAGGCACAGCGCTGAAGCCGAACGACTACAAGTCGGACCTGAAGCCCATCTGGTGTCCGGGCTGTGGTGACTTCGGCGTGCTCGCGTCGCTCTATCGAGCGCTCGCGCAGCTCGAGTTCGACCCGGCCAAGACCGTGATCGTCTCGGGCATCGGCTGCTCGAGCCGCCTTCCCGGCTTCGTCGCCACGTACGGCTTCCACACGCTGCACGGGCGGCCGCTGCCGACCGCGATGGGCGTGAAGCTGGCGAACCCCGACCTGAACGTGATCGCGGTCGGTGGCGACGGCGACGGCTTCGCGATCGGCGCGGGCCACTTCCCGCACGCCGCCCGGCGCAACCTGGACATCACTTACCTGGTGATGGACAACGAGACCTACGGTCTCACCAAGGGCCAGAACTCGCCGACCTCCGAGGAGGAGCACAAGGCAGCGGCGGCTCCCTTCGGCAACATGGAGGCCCCGCTCAACACGCTGGCGTTCGCCGTCGCGTGCGAGGCCTCGTTCGTCGCTCGCGGCGCCTCCTTCAACACCAAGGCGCTGACCGAGCTGATGGTCCAGGCCGTCGAGCACAAGGGCTTCTCGTTCATCGACGCGCTCTCGCCATGCGTGGTGTTCAACAACACCACCGACCAGTGGAAGGCGCTCGTGACGGACATCGATCCGGACCACGACGTGACCGACCGCGGGAAGGCGTTCGAGATGGCGCTGAGGAGCAACTTCTCGCTCGGGATCCTCTACAAGTCCGAGCGCCCGACGCTGGACGACAAGTACCGCCACATCCTCGACAACGCCAAGCCCAGTGACGTCGACAAGATGCTCGACGGCTTCAGCACCACCAAGGGCAAGGCGATGAGCAAGGCCGGCTAGGCCCAGCTCACGCGGCTGGAGTCAGCCGCACGCGTTCTCGAACGGCCGCCGCGAGCGGCCGTTCGTCGTTCTCGGGCCCGGGTCAGTCCGGTCCGCCGAACTCCCCGAGCAGGCCCAGCGCGTCCAGCGCGCGGATGCTGCACACCCGGCCGTGGTCCTGGCGGAACATCCACCGGGACGTGGCGTTCACGGCTCGCCCCGACGGCTGGATGTCGCCGAGGGCCGTGTGGAGGACACCGGTGTGGGTCCCGGTCCACCTGATCGTGAGGATGGCGAGCGTCCCACTCTCGGTCGCCTCCAGGACCTCGCAGCGCAGGTCCGGCAGCCCGGCCCGAGCGCGCTCCAGATAGGCGACGAACGCGTCGGCGCCGCGGCACTCGGCGGCGGTGCCGCTCGCCATGAACTCGATGTCGTCGGCGACCTCGGCACGCAGCCGCTCCCAGTCGCCGGCGCCGAACGCCTCGACCACCGACGTGGCGAGGTCGACCAGCGCTGGGGGCTCAGTCTCGCTCACGGTTGGCCACGTCGCTCATGCCGGCACCGGCCCGACCCGACTACGGGCGCAGGCTGGTGATCTCCGAGAGGGCGTCGGTGAGCTCGTTCTGGGCGCTCTCGAGCTCGCTCTGTGCCGCGCTTCCGGCGGCCTGCAGCGCTCCGGTGATCGCCGCCTGCAGGGAGTCGACCCCCTGCAGGATCGGGGAGCGCATCTGGACCAGCTCGAGGACTCCGTTGGTGGCGCTCGAGTCGTACGAGTCGGCGACCGCGTTCCAGGCGTCGACGAACGCCCGGGAGTCGGCGACGAGGGTGTCCCGCTGGCCCTGCAGGCTCGCCGGCAGGTCGAGGTCGGTGATCGAGCCGATCGCGGACTCCCACTCACCGATTGCGGAGCGGATGTCGTCAGCGGTCTGCTCGCCGCTGGACCCGGAGCTGACCGCCGTTCCGAAGCTGCCGAGCGCCTTGGCGGCGTTGGTCAGGCCGTTCGCGTACGCCTCCTCGGCGCTCGTCGTGGTCGTCGCGGCCGTCGTCGAGTCGTCGGAGCTGTCGCCGCCGCACCCGGTGAGCGCGAGGCTGACGGCGACCGCCAGCAGGGCGGCGACCAGGACGCTCGCGACACTGCCGCGACCGCCGATGCGGGAGTTGCCCGTCCTGCCTGCCATGCCGTTCGTCCTCGCCTCGGGGGGCGAGCATAGCTCGCCGATCGCGTCAGACGGATCCGTCGTACGTGTACTCGACCGCTGGGTTCCAGAGCAGCCACTCGTCGATGCCGGCCCGCTTGGCTCCCTGGATCTGGGCCTCGACCTCGGCCGGGCCGTAGACGACGCCGTCCAGCGTGAAGTCCTGCAGCCACGGCACGACCCGCGCGCCGGTGCCCTTCACCTGGCGCAGGAAGTGGGCGAGCGAGCGCTCGACGATGTCGCCGGGCTGGCGAACGGGATCGGCGACGCCGTACTGGCCGGGGCCCCAGTGGGAGGGGTAGACCATCGGCGAGACGTAGTCGAGGTGCCGTGCCATGCGGGGGATCGGCTGCGCGATGTACTCGGGCGTCTCGGCGGCGACCCCGAACACGGAGGCGCCCAGGTGGGTCCCGTGCGGCGCGAGGGCCCGCTCGACCTCGGCGACGTACCCGACGATCTCGTCCTCGTGGGTACCCGCCATTCCGGGGACCACAAACTCGCTCGTGGGTCGGTCGGGCCGGCGGATGTAGTCCAGCAGGATCTCGTCCACGCCGGCCGCCGCCGCCTCCTTGATGATGGCCGTGTTGTAGTCGCGGACCGCACGGTTGGCGTAGTTGGTGAAGCCTCCGTAGCCGGCTCCGTACGGCTGACCCGACGGCGTCTGGAGCACCTGGTCACGGTTGCCGCGGCTCCACGCCGCGCTCGCCAGGATTGGGTCGCGGAACACGACGACCCGACCGACGACCCGGCCCCCGCGGTCGTGGATCTGCTTGATGGCCTTCTCGATCTCGTAGCCGGGGTGTATCGCGCCGATCGCACGGGCGCGGGGAACCCGAGAGTCGTAGCCGACGACGCCTTCCTCGTTCTTCAGGTCGAGCTGCACGGCCGTGATCTCACCGCGCTCGAGCATCCGGAGCACGGGGCGCCGGAGCGGAGGATCGTCCCAGGCCCACGACTCGACGTGGACTCCGGTCACCGGCACGTCCGGCTCGCGCGCGACCCGCCGGATCGCGGCCCGCGAGCGCGCCGAGTTGCCCGCGACGTCGGTGGCCGTGACGGTCACCCCCGCTCCCGGGGTCACGCGCGAGGCGCGCAGCTGGAACCTGCCCGCCTCTGCGACCTCCGTTCGGGCGCCGTCGAGCGCGACGGTCGCCGGCTCGTCGGTGGTGCCCGCCACGGTCGCCGGGGCGCCCCGTGTCACCGCCACCGGGTCGAGGTCGAGCGCGGGCGGCGTCCGGTCCACCGAGAACGACCACGACCGCTCGCTCGATCCCGCCGATACCGTGATCCGGTGCTCGCCTTCGGCGAGGTCGTCCAGGACGACGCGGCCACTGCCGTCCACCGAGACCTCGGCGCCGTCGACGGTCACCGTCGGCTCCTCGCCGTCGGCGTCGACCACCAGGCCCGACGCGAGCGCCTCGGGGCCGACGACCTCGCCGTCTTCGGGCCCCGCGACGTCGATCGACGTCCCCGACCCGGCCGCGAGCAGCACGGCGGCGCCGACGCCGATCACCACGAGCACCGCTGCCGCGCCGATCGCGCCCAGCCGCCGGCGCCGCGCCCGCCGTCGCCGGCCGGCGCGAGCCTCGTGCCCTGACCCTCCGTCGGTCATGCGCGGTCGCGGCCGCCCACCAGCCACCGCTCAGCGGCGGCGCGACTCGAGGGCGAGAAGTAGCGGACGCTCCAGCCCGGCCACAGGTCGGCGACGAATGCCAGCGTCGAGGTCCACGAGGGCCCGCCGACGACGGCGACCCGGCCCATCCTGAACGTGTACCGCGCCAGCCGTGAGTCCGCGGCCAGCGCGTCGAGCCCCCAGTGGGCGTCCGGCTCGACGACGCACAGCACGCACAGAGGATCGCCCGATGCCGCCACGGCCTCGGCGAGCCGCTCGCGCACCGCGGCGTAGTCCTCGGATGAGACCTTCCCGGAGAAGCGCCAGCCGAGCGCGCCCCCGGGGGTCGGGATCTCCTCGATCACGCCCGCCTCCTCGCAAGACGCCCTGACCGTAGCGCGTTCTGGCGATATCGCGTGGAACGAGCGCGTCACTCGCGACCGCCCGCGCGGCTAGGCTCGTCGTCATGAGACGGGCTCGCTCGCGATGGGTGTTCCTCCTCCCGCTCGGCGTCGTGGCGCTCGCCGGCGGTCTGGTCGCGTGCGGGGGCGACGACTCGTCGGACGACGCCGAGGTGATCGCTCCGCGCGAGTTCAGCGGCATGGCGTGGCTCGCGACCGAGGAGGCGGGCGAGACCTCGCGCGAGGCCTTCCTCGTCGCGCACGATCTCCGCGACGACGAGGACGAGCGGGACGAGCCCCGGCTCAGCATCGTCAGGACTCCCGTGGACACCGACGGCATCGAGATCGCGAGCCTGACCGATGTCGAGTTCCCCGACGTCCCCAACGACCTCGAGAGCATCGCCAAGCTGCCGGGCCGGAACGCCGCGCTGCTCGTCGAGAGCAACGCCGACGGCGACGATCCCGATCCGAGCATCTACGTGGCGACCTGGGACGACGAGCTGAACGTCGAGATCGCCGGAGCCGTGCCGTGGCCGGACACCCCGGAGCCGCTGGTGAACGTCGAGGCGACGGCCGTGGCCGAGGTCGGTGGGGCGGACCGCTTCCTCTACGCCGAGCGAGCGGAGGGAAGCGACACGACGCGGATCCACATGACCGACATCGAGGTCGGCGAGGACGGCTCGGTCACGTTCGGACCGGAGTGGACGTCGGTGCGATTCACGATCGCGCAGCCCCCCGAGGCGCGTCCGGCGTCGGGGATGGTCATCGACGGCGACGGGACGGTCTACGTCTCGGCGGCGTTCGACCCCGGTGACCTCGGCCCCTTCGACAGCGCCGTCTACGAGGCCGCGACCCTCTCGTCCGAGGGTGCATCGGGTGCGGCGCTCACCCCGGTCCGGCCTCCCGTGCAGCTCGGCCGGAGCAACGGGCTCAAGATCGAGGCGCTCTCGCTCGTCGACGGGCAGGCCCCGGTCTTCTTCGGGGACGACGACGAGGACTACGGCGGCCTTCTGCGCCAGCTTCGCGTCCCGTCCGCTGGCGGCTGACGCCGCGCACCTCGCGCCGGCGCGGTCCGGTCAGCCGCTGACGCCCGCCTCGACCGGGCCCGCGGGCGACAGCTCCGCGACCCCGAATCCCGCCGAGAACGCCCGGCACCAGATCACCACGCTGTCGAACTCGGCCAGGTCCACGCCGTCGGGGATGTCGTACTGCTGGTCGCCGATGTTCCCCTTGAGGACGCCGAGGTTCACGAAGTCGTCCCCGTCGCCGTTCGAGTTGACGTCTCCCGAGACGAGGTAGACGAGCAGATCGGGCCCGTTGCTCGTCTCGAAGTCGGTCAGCGTCAGGACCCGGCCTCCGTCCGCGAGATCGATCGCGGTTGCGGTGCCCATCGTGTCGTAGCTTCCGAGCCGGGTGAAGGCGCCGGCCGCGATCTCGGTGTTGACCGGCTCGCTCGGCGCCGCCTGGGGCTCGCTCGCGCCCGGCTCGGCCCCGTTCGCCTCGACGCCGTCGGCCCGCGACTGGGTCTCCTGGGCGGTCTCGCCGACCACCGCGACGTTCTCGTCGACGACCCGGTCGGTGAAGTTGGTGTAGGTCAGGAATCCCATGACCGCGATGATCGGGCCGAGGATCCCGACCGCCAGCGGCCAGCGCAGGAACCGCACGCGCCGCTGGATCAGGAACCCCGCGACGACGAGCAGCGTGAACCACAGGGCCATGACGGCGAGAGAGCCTCGCTGGCCCCCGGGTGCGAGCTCGCCGGCGAAGACGATCATTCCGACCAGGACGACGACGACCGAGCCGACGAGGACGGCGAGGCCGATGGCGACGCGGGCGGGGGCCGGCAGGCCGCGCCGGCGTGGGGAGGGGTGCTCGGTGCTCATGCAGCACAGGACAGCACCGGCGCATTACGGCCGTGGAGGCGAATCCTTAAACGAGTACGACAGCCGCCTCAAGAAGGTCTTGGGTGCCGCTCGGGTGGCGTTTGGCGCACCGCTGCCAACATCGAAATGTCAGCCACAGTGCAGCGTCCCAGCGGTTGAGGGGTCTTCGCGCCGGGAGCGCACTGTGGCTGGCTTCAGCGGGTGTGCGCGCCGCCGTCCCGGTGCCCCCGATCAGCTGGTTGCCGCGACCCTGGGCAGGCGGGTCGTGTCGGCCAGCCCGGTGTTGCCGAGCGGACCGCGGGCGATGACCTCCACGCGAACCCTGCCCCCGACGGTCTTGCCGCGGACGGTCCGGTCCCAGCGGACCACTCGACGTCCCGGTCCGAGCCGCCGGCCGGAAACGACGGTCTCGAGCAGGCGGCCGTTGGGCCGTCGCACGTTGACGGTCACGTTGGCGGCCCTCGTGAGGCGGAAGATCGCCGCCAGGGTGGGCGCTCCTCCTCGACGCTGCGGGCGTGTCACCAGGTTGCCGAGCGTGCGGTCGATCAGGACCCTGCGGGACTGGGCGGTCGGACGCGCGCCGTCGTCGGGGACGAGCCGCGCGCGAATCGTCCAGACGCCGTCCCGGAGGTTGGCCGCCTTCGGGTCGAGCGCGACCGTGGCCGCACCGGGTCCCACCCTGGTGTCGGCCAGCAGGACCGAGCCGCCGCCGCGACGGCGTGCGGTCACGCGAGCCGCTCCCGGCACCGGGCTGTAGAGGGTGGCGGTCGCGGTGTCGGTGGCACCGTCGCCGTTGGGGGTGAGCCGGCCCGGCAGGGGATCGAGCTGGAGGCCGGTGTAACGCAGGACCGCCGCCGTGCTGACCGCGCGGGGGGACGACCACGGGATGGCCGCGCGCGGCCCGACCACCATCTGTGCGCTGCCGCCCGAGTCCAGGCCGATCGCCGTCCGCGCGCCGAGCCGCACGAGCTCGCGCGCGAGGCCGGTCGTCGACAGGCCGGGCCGACCCTGGAGTGGGCCCTCGACACCCACCAGCATGAGCTGGCCGTTCCGGTGCTGGGCGATCGCGGTGCGCGAGGTTCGGCCCGCCAGCTGCGAGCTGGTGAAGGACTCGCCGGGCGACAGAACCGGCCTGCCCTCCTGGACGAGCGCGGGACCACCTCCGATCACGCCGATCGCGCGACCGCCGGCCCCGGGGATGTCGGCCGCGATCTCGACCTTCGTTCCGAGCGGGAGGTCGTTGCGCAGGCGGTTGCCCGCCGAGCCGGCGCCGGCCAGCACGACCTGGCCCGTCGCCAGCTCGGAGCCGCCGCCGGATGCCCTGCGGACGACGGTGGCCTGGCGGCGGTCGCCGAGCGACACCGAGCCGGGCTCTGCGAGGCGCAGCGAGACCTCGAAGATGCTGGAGTCGCTCGGCGTCGTGGTGCCGGCGGCTCGGGTGAACAGGATGGTCTCGCTCGAACGGATGCGCGGGCGGTTGACGGCCTGGATGTTGCGCGGGACCGGGTTGCGACCGTCGGCCCGCTCGGCCGCCCAGGTCGCCTCGAGGGTGAGCTTGGCGACCGAGATCCGCTCTCGTGGCAGCGGGAGCACGAGTGCCGACCGGTTGGGTTCCGGGTCGGACAGGATCTCCCGCTCCTTGACGAGCGCTCCGCTGGGGTGGCCGGAGCTGACGCCGAAGAAGTCGCCGTTGACCGCGGCCACGGCACCGGTGCCGCGCTGGGACGCGACATGCGACGTGACGCTCGCCCGTGAGGAGAGCGTCGGGCCCACCGACTCGGGCTGGAGCGAGAACCGTGCCTTCGGCGCCGCCCGGACGACGTGGAGCAGGTTGCCGTCCGACAGCGCCCTGCGCTCGTAGGTCACGCCGGGCGTGACGACCTGGCGGCCCTTCGGCTCGGGCTCGGGCAGCGCCTCGGCCGCGGAGGCCACGGCGGCGCCACCGAGCAGCGCCGCGGCGGCCAGCGTCGTTCGGAGCAGCATCGCGCCAGAGTGGACCACAATCCCAGGGCCATGCGAAAGGCCCCGGTGTTGCAGGCACTCCCTGTAAGCGTTTCGTGTGCGCGACGACGGGCGTCGCACGCGGTCTAGCCGGGGAACACCCGCTCGCCGCCGAGCACGGTCTCCACCACCTCGATGTCGCCGATCTCGTCTGGCGGAACCTCGAACGGGCTCCGATCGAGGACCACGTAGTCGGCCTGCTTTCCGACCTCGATCGAGCCGGTCGTGTCGTCGTGCCGCATCACGCGCGCGCCGGCGAGCGTCACGAGCTCGATCGCCGTCTCCAGGTCCGGGACCGCCTCGGTCGGTCGCGTCAGCGCCCGCTCGATCGTGCCGAGCGGCGACAACGGGTCCGCGTCCCAGTCGCTCGACAGTGTGACGTCGGCCCCGGCATCGAGCAGCGACGCGGTCGGGACGAGGGTGCCCGGTGGCGACGCGAGCAGCTCGTCGACCGTTCGTTGGTAGGCGGGATCGATCGCGTCGGGGGCCATCTGGAGATCCGCGACCACGCCGATCTGCGCGAACCGTCCCAGGTCGGCCGGGTCCACCAGGTAGGTGTGGGTGACGCGATGGCGCCGCTCGGGGACGTCTGACGCCGTGATCCCGGCGACCGCGTCGAGGGCCCGTCGGGTCGCCGCGTCGCCGATCACGTGGACGTTGAGCTGAAAGCCTCGGTCGTGGAGCTCCTGCGCGTACGTCTGCAGCTGGTCCGGCCGGAAGTACTCGAACCCGCCGGGGCGATCGGGATCGATCGGGTCGCGGTAGCCGTCGGTGACGGCCGCGGTCTGGAGGTCGAGGATGCCGTCGACGTAGACCTTGGCCGTCGCGAAGCGCAGGCGGTCCGATCCGTCGTCGTCGAACCTGCGCGTGAGCTCCTCCAGCTGCTCGTCCATCGGGCGATCCGGGAAGACGTAGAGGGCGTTGTTGGCGCGGACGGTGAGGGCGCCCTCCTCGGCCGCCCGGATCCACGCCTCGGAGTGGCCCCGGGTCCAGTAGCCGCCCGCGTCGCTGGTGCTCGTGATGCCGTTGGCCGCGAGCTCCTCGAGCGCCACCAGCAGGCCGGAGTAGATCGTGTCCGGATCCTCGGCCGCGGCGTCTCGCAGGCGGTGCTGCGCGTTCTCGAGCACGAGGCCGGTGAGCCGGCCCGTGTCCGGGTCCCGCTCGAGGATCCCTCCCTGCGGGTCCGGCTCGTCCGGTTCGATCCCCGCCGCGGCGAGGGCCGCGCTGTTGGCCCACACCGCATGGCCGAGGTCGTCGATGATCAGCGCGGGGCGGTCCGGGATGGCCCGATCCAGGACGTCGATCGGCAGCTCGGTGCTGTCACGCAGCGAGGCGACCGCCGCGCCGGCTCCGCGGACCCAGCCCGTGCCGGGCTGCTCGGCGGCGCACTCGGCCGCGCGGACCTCGTAGTCCTCGATCGATTCCTCGGGCGAGAAGAGGCAGAGGGCGGAGTTGAGCCCGGCCTCGGGGACGTGGACGTGCGGATCCTGGAAGCCGGGCAACACGAAGGCCCCGCCGGCGTCGATCTCGCGCGCGCCGGGACCAGCCGCGGCTCGGACCTCGGCCTCGTCGCCGACGGCGATGAGCTCACCCGACGCGTCGTAGGCGAACGCCTCGGCGCGCGAGCGCGCCTCGTCCACGGTGTAGACGTCGGCATTGACGACGATCGTCGGGGCGCCCGGCTCGGCGTCGTCGTCGGACGAGCAGCCGGCGCCGATCAGCGCCACCGCGGCTCCGATCGCCAGCGTCGCGCAGGCTCTCGTGATCGTCATCGTCTGACCCCCGGATCGTCGGCAGCGACAGTACCCGGGTGCGCCCTCGCGGGGGGCGACGAACGATGCGCTCTCATGCGGCCAAACTGGATTGAATCCAATAATGGACATCACTACCGTTATTCGCATGGGCCAGCACTGGGAAGCGTCAGCACGCCTTCGTGAGAGCGGTGTTCGCGTCACGGCGCAGCGCCTCGCCGTACTGCGAGCCCTGGCCGAGCGCCCTCACAGCACCGCGGACGACGTCGCCGACCTCGCGAGGGCCGAGATCGGCGCGATCTCGCGCCAGTCCGTCTACGACACCCTGTCCGTGTTGGCCGAGAGGGGGATCCTGCGGCGCATCCAGCCGGCCGGGTCACCCGCGCGCTACGAGCCCCTCACGGGTGACAACCACCATCACCTGGTCTGCCGTACCTGTGGCCGAATGGTCGACGTCGACTGTGCGGTCGGTGCGGCGCCGTGCCTCTGGCCGGACGACGACAAGGGTTACGAGATCGACGAGGCCGAGGTGATCTACTGGGGACGCTGTCCCACCTGCCGCGCGACGAGCGGCCATAGCGGCTCGTCGGCGCCCGGCGTCAACCACCGCCACACCGAGAACGAGGAGAGAGATGAGCACTGACGACAACGGCTCCACGACCGGCAACGGCGCTTCGGCGGGGGGATGCCCGGTCGCGGGACATGGGCTCCTCGATGTCGGGATCACCGCGAACCAGCGCTGGTGGCCCAACCAGGTCAACCTGCGGATCCTTCGCCAGAACAATCCCGAGGCCAATCCGATGGGCGAGGACTTCGACTACGCCGCGGCGTTCAAGAGCCTCGACTTCGACGCGCTCGCTGCGGACGTCGACGCGCTCATGACCGACTCCCAAGACTGGTGGCCGGCGGACTACGGCCACTACGGGCCGCTCTTCATCCGGATGACCTGGCACGCCGCGGGCACCTACCGCATCGACGACGGTCGGGGCGGCGGCGGCTCGGGCGCACAGCGGTTCGCCCCGCTGAACAGCTGGCCGGACAACGCCAACCTCGACAAGGCGCGCCGTCTGCTGTGGCCGATCAAGCAGAAGTACGGCCGGAGCATCTCGTGGGCCGACCTGCTGATCTTCGCCGGCAACCGGGCCATCGAGACCATGGGCCTCAGGACGTTCGGCTTCGGCGGCGGGCGCGAGGACATCTGGGCACCCGAGGAGGACGTCTACTGGGGCCCGGAGCGCGAATGGCTCGGCGACGAGCGCTACAGCGGTGACCGACAGCTGGAGGGGCCGCTCGGTGCGGTCCAGATGGGCCTGATCTACGTCAACCCGGAGGGCCCGAACGGCAACCCGGACCCGATGGCGGCGGCCCAGGACATCCGCGAGACGTTCCGTCGGATGGCGATGAGCGACGAGGAGACCGTTGCGCTGATCGCCGGCGGGCACACGTTCGGCAAGACCCACGGGGCGGCGTCCGACGCCGAGTACGTCGGGGCGGAGCCCGAGGGGGCGCCGCTCGAGGATCAGGGCCTCGGCTGGATCAGCAGCTACGGCAGCGGCAAGGGCGACGACACGATCACGAGCGGGCTCGAGGGGGCCTGGACCAACAACCCGATCCAGTGGGACAACGGCTTCTTCGAGAACCTCTTCTCGTACGAGTGGGAGCTGACCTCGAGCCCGGCCGGCGCCCACCAGTGGGCGCCCAAGAACGGTGCCGCCGCCGACGCGGTGCCCGTGGCCCACGACCCGTCGCGGCGCGAGGCGCCGATGATGGCGACGACCGACATCTCGCTGATCGTCGATCCCGTCTACAAGGAGATCTCGCGGCGCTTCTACGAGAACCCCGACGAGCTGGCGGACGCGTTCTCCCGGGCCTGGTTCAAGCTGCTGCACCGCGACATGGGTCCGGTCTCGCGCTACCTCGGCCCGTGGGTTCCCGCCGAGGAGCTCATCTGGCAGGACCCGGTGCCGGCGGTCGATCACCCGCTGGTCGACGAGGCGGACATCGCCGCGCTGAAGTCGCAGATCCTGGGGCTCGGGCTGTCGACCTCGCAGCTGGTCTCGGCCGCGTGGGCCTCGGCGTCCACCTACCGCGACACCGACAAGCGCGGCGGCGCGAACGGCGCGCGGATCCGTCTGTCGCCACAGGCCGGGTGGGACGTCAACGTCACCTCGGGTGTCGCCGCCGTCATCGAGTCCCTCGAGGGCGTCAAGGCCGAGTTCGACGCGTCCGCGAGCGGCGGCAAGGCGATCTCCCTGGCCGACCTGATCGTGCTGGGCGGGTGCGCCGCCGTCGAGCAGGCCGCCCGCGAGGCCGGCCACGACGTGACGGTCCCGTTCTCGCCCGGTCGCACCGACGCCTCGCAGGAGCAGACCGATCCCGAGTCCTTCGCGGTGCTCGAGCCGACCGCGGACGGGTTTCGGAACTACCTCCAGGGCGACCACGGCGTGCCCGCCGAGCACCTGCTGGTCGACAGGGCCTTCATGCTGACCCTGTCCGCACCCGAGATGACGGCGCTCCTCGGTGGCCTGCGCGTGCTCGGCGCCAACGCCGGCGGGTCGACCCACGGCGTCCTCACGGACCGCCCCGGGACGCTGACCAACGACTTCTTCGTGAACCTGCTCGACAACTCGACGGAGTGGTCGGCCGTGTCCGGCTCCACCGAGGAGTACGAGGGCCGGGATCGCGAGAGCGGAGCGGTCCGCTGGACCGGAACGCGGGTCGACCTGGTCTTCGGCTCCAACTCGGAGCTGCGGGCGCTCGCCGAGGTCTACGCGAGCGCTGACGCCACGCCGAAGTTCGTCAAGGACTTCGTCGCGGCGTGGAGCAAGGTGATGGACCTGGACCGGTTCGACCTGGACTGACCGCGCGGGCGCGTCCCGCGCCAGCTCACGACCAGCTCGCCGACCGCAGTGACGAGGCCTCGCTGCGGTCGGCGCCGCGTGGGTACTCTGCCCTCGTGGGAGATCAGGACCTGCAGCTCGAGGCGGGGCCGTTCGAGCCCGGAACCGTGGTCACCGGGCGAGTACGAACGCGCGACCCCGGCCCCGTGTCTGTCTTGGTCCAGGTGTCCCAGGCGTCACACGTACCCGGGGAGCGCTCCAAGCGCTACGACTGGAGACACAGCCCGGGCCGCACGATCACCGAGCTCGACTACCGCTACACGCACTTCGAGCGACATCTGCAACTCCCGCTCGGCGCGGCCGCTGGCGACTGGCGTGAGTTCGCGTTGCCTTTGCCCTCGGACGCGCCGCCCAGCGTCTCCACCGCGCGAGCCGAGATCCAACTGGTCGCGCGATTCGAGATCGACGGACGCACCGAGAAGGTGACGATCCAGATCGCGTCGCCGCAAGGGGCTGGGGAGCCGGCCGCCGGCTTTCCCCCGGTTGCGTCCGAGACCCGCGAGGGCTGGAACACGGGCGTTCGCCAGCAGGTGTTGCTGGTCGCGACGCCTGGACAGGTTCCACGTGGCGGGGCGCTGCAGATGGGCTGGGAGGACGCGCCCGTTCGTGGTCTGCGCCGCCTCGCTCAGCGCGTGGCCGGCGTACGCGAGATTGTGCTGCAATGCGAAGAGGAGACAGCCCTCGGTAACGGCGCCGACAGCATGTTCTTCGCGTCACCCGACTACGGTCGCCAGATCGTCGTCGACGAGCGTGCCCCGATCGGCCCGCACGGGAACGTCGAGCTCACCGTTCCAAGAGACGCCCCGTACAGCTTCCCGGGCGAGATCGTCGCTTGGCGCTGGCGGGCGGCCGCGCTGGGCCCGGGTGGGGTGGTCCTCGGCGCGACTCCGGTCACCGTGACGACCGGAGTCGTCTGACCGGCGAGTCGGGGTGCTCCCTCAGGGCGGCGAGCCGGCGGTCGTCAGGAACAGGTGGTTGGCCGCCCGCCCGGCGTCGACGAGCTCGAGGTAGGCGTCGAAGTACGCGAGGTGACGCTCGGCCGGCGTCGCGCCCTGCTCGGCTCGCAGCGCGTCGATGTGGGCCCGGTTGGCCGCTCCCCAGCGAGCGATCTGCGTGCGGAAGTCCGAGACGTACTCGGTGATCTCGTCGACGACGAAACCCGCCTCGACGAGCATGGCCCGATAGCGCTCGGCGGTGTCGTCGTGGAGGGGCACGGTGTGGTCGCGGGTCAGCCGGCGCCGAAGCTCGTCATCGCCGTCGCCGAGCTCGAACGTGCCCGTGAGCAGCGCCCAGCGACCCCGCTGGCCGAGCACCCGCCGGACCTCCCGGAACAGGCCGACCTTGTCCTCGATCACGTTGACCACGTTCAGGCTGAGCGCCGCGGTGAAGGTTCCGTCGGCGTACGGCATGCGCATCGCGTCCGCGCAGTCGAATCGGAGGCGGTCGCCGAGGCCGGCGGCGTCCGCCAAGCCCTCGGCCACCTCGACCCCGACCTCGTTCGGGTCGATGCCGGTCACCCGGCAACCGGTGGTCTCGGCGAGGTAGAGCGCCGGCCCGCCGGCTCCGCTGCCGACGTCGAGGACGTGATCGTCGGGGCCGATGCCGGCTCGGCGCGCGAGCTCGTCGACGTACCTGGGGGTGATGAACGACTGCTGGCCGATGTCGTCCTCGGGTGGCCAGATGTCGGCGCGGATGGCGCGGTTGGCCGGGCTGTCCAGCCGATGGAGCGCCCGGTAGCGCGCGTCGAGGGAGGAGTCGGTCACGTCGCTCGAGGACCGACGCCGGGGCTCAGTCGTCGGCCTTGATGATGTCCGCGGCTCGCTCGGCCAGCATCAGGACGGGGGCGTGGATGTTGCCCGAGGTGATCGTCGGGAAGACCGAGGCGTCGGCGACCCGCAGGCCCTCGAGGCCACGCACGCGGAGACGGGTGTCGACCACCGCTCCGTCGTCGCTGCCCATCCGGCAGGTGCCGCATGCGTGGTAGAGGTTCTGGCCGGTCGCTCGCGCCCAGGCCAGCATGCCGTCGTCGGCGTCCGCGTCGGGCCCCGGGTTCATCTCTCTTGCGACGAGCGGTGCCAGCGCCGGGCGTGCGACCAGGCGGCGGGCGCGGTGCATCGCCGCGACCACGCATCGCGCGTCCTCGGGCGCGCTCATGAAGCGCGGGTTGATCGCCGGGTCCTCGGTGACGTCGGGGGACGCCGCGTGGATCCATCCCGCCGAGCGCGGTCGCTGCTGGATGATCCCGATGGTCATCCCCGGCTCCTTGTCGAGGACCCGCCGGGCGGCGTTCTCGTAGCTGGCGTGCATGAAGAGGAACTGCGCGTCGGGACGCGCCCCGTCCTCGCCGGTCGCGATGAACCCGTGGCAGAGCGCCGGGCCGAGGGTGAGGATGCCCTTGCGGCGCAGGGCGTACTGGGCGACCGCCAATGCCAGCCGCCAGCCGCGGGTCGACTCGTTCAGGCTCCGCACGCCATGGAGCCTCCAGTTCATCCGCAGGGCGTAGTGGTCGTAGTAGTTCTCGCCGACCTCGGGCAGCTCGTGCCGGACCGGCACACCGATCGAGTCGAGGACGTCCTTGCGTCCGATCCCGGAGAGCTCGAGCAGCTGTGGCGTGCGGAACGCGCCCGCGGTCACGATCACGCCGCGCCGTGCGCGGATCTCCTGCTCCGAGTCCCCCTTCCTGATCCGAGCGCCCGTGCAGCGCCGGCCGTCGAAGGTGAGGTGGAGCGCCATCGTGTGGTCCATCACGGCCAGGTTCGACCGCTTCAGGGCCGGGGCCAGGTACGCCTCGTACGGGCTCCAGCGGCGACCCCGGTACTGGTTGACCTGGTAGTAGCCGTAGCCCTCCTGGTCCAGGTTGTAGTCGGGGATGATCTTTCCGCCGTCCTCGACCGCCGCCCGAAGGAAGGCCTCACCGAGGGAGAAGCGCTCCTGCACCTGGGTGACGTGGAGCGGTCCGCCGGCGCCGCGTCCGTTTCCGCCCTGGGCGTAGTCCTCGACGCGCCGGAAGTACGGCTCGACGTCCTCCCATCCCCAGCCGGTGGCCCCGGAGGCCGCCCATCCCTCGTAGTCGGCCTCCTGACCGCGGACGTACACCATGCCGTTGATGAGCCCGGACCCCCCGAGCCCCTTGCCGGCGGGGAGGGGGATGTTGCGGTTGTCGGTGGCCGGATCCGGCACCGACTCGTAGGCCCAGTTGAACCGCCGGTTGCGGAGCATGTGGCCGAAACCCGCCGGGATGTGGATGAAGATGTTGCGGGGTTTGCCCCCGGCCTCGACGAGCATGACCTGATCTCGACCCGACTCCGTCAGGCGATTCGCGAGGATGCACCCCGCCGTGCCGCCGCCGAGGATCAGGTAGTCGACATCGGGCATCAATCGCTCCGGTACGTGGTCGTGCGCACAGTCGAGGAACTATGCACCTCGTGGAATCACCCGTGGCCGGGGATCCGCTTGCCGTGCACGAAAGAGGCTACTCCAGGGAACCTGGGCGTCGGTTCAGTTGGGGGCCGCAGGGGCGGGGACTAGTGTGTCCGCGTCCCCGCCCGCCCCTCCGGGAGCTGCCCGTATGAAGACCCGACCTGGCTTCACCCTGCCCGCGTGCGGTGTCGCCCTCGCCGCGATCGCCGTGCTCGCACCAGCCGCAGTCGGCGCCAACGTCATCGAGAACGGTGGCGCGGAGGATGGTGCCGGTGCGACCGACCGGTTCGGCCTGGAGGTCGTTCGGCCCCCCTCGTGGACGCCGGGCGTGGGGACGATCTCGGCCCAGGAGTATGGGATCGGCGGCTTCCCGGAGGCCGGCAGCGGGCGCAACTTCTTCTTCGGGGGGCCGGCGGGGAACAGCTCGGCGGAGCAGGTCATCCCGCTTGCGGCGAGCGGTCACTCGAGGATCGACAGCGGTCAGTCTATGGCGACGCTGTCGGCGCAGATCGGCGGGTACCGGACCCAGGACGACAACGCGGTGATCACCGCCGAGTTCCTCGGCGCCAGGGGAGGAGTCCTCGGCAGGCTAACGATCGGGCCGGTCCTGGCCGACGAGCGCGGGTACGAGACGATGTTGCTTCCGAAGTCGGCGTCGGGTTCGGTGCCCCCGCGCACCAGGAGCGTGCGCGTCACGCTGACCGTCACGAGGGTCATCGGCAGCTCGAACGACGGCTACGTCGACGACATCGCCCTCGATCTCGATGTGGGCGTCGCCGAGCCGGTGATCCCGAGACTGCTCAAGTCACGCAACCCGACGATGGTCTATACGAGCGCCTCGGGCGCGAAGCTCAATCCCCCGATCGCGATCGTCCGGCACGGTGCGCGCGTGCGGTTCTGCAACCGGAGCCCGGTCTTCCGAAAGCCGTTCATCGGTGTCCCGAGTGGCGACCTGCTGGTCTCGCGCGACGGCGCCGCGAATCCCCCGTTGGTCACCCTCCGCCCGCGCCAGTGCGTCAACTTCTTCGCCAAGCTGCTGCGGCCCAATGGCGAGTACCGCAAGCGCCTCGCCAAGCGCAACACGCGTCGCGCGAGGGTCACCAAGCAGCAGATCACCCGGGGCTTCGACAGGCGGACGGGGCGGCTGCTCGCGCCCAACCGCCGTGGCAAGCGCGGCGTCTGCTGGCGGATCTACGACCGCATCGACCAGGACCAGTTGACCGCGATCTACGTCCTGCCGAAGGGGCAGCGGGCCCCGTTCCCCGCGGACATCAGGGCCGCCAGGGCCTGCGTGCCGGGCGGGCCTCCGGGGGGCATCTGAGAGCCGTCTGCGCCGGGGCGTTCGACCGAGGGAGTAGCTGCCGTGAGCATCATCCGCGAAGCAACCGTCGAGATCGCCGCTCCGCCGGAGCGCGTGTGGGGCGTGCTCGTCGACGGCAACGCCTATCCCGAGTGGGACAGCGGGATCGACTATCTCGGTGGGCGCATCGCCGCGGGCAAACGTCTCCGGCTCGTGCATTCGGCCGTCGCCGGAAAGCGCCCGGAGTCACAGCTGAAGGTCGCCGAGTTCACGCCTCCGCAGCGGATGGTCTGGGCGGCGAGCATCCCGTTGCTGGGGAAGAAGGTGATGACCTTCGATCTCCTCGCGGAGGGCCCGGGCACCCGCTTCACCTTCACCGAGGAGCACGGCGGCGGCCTGTTCTCCTTCATCCAGAAGATCGGTGGCGACTTCCAGGAGAGCGTCGATGGCTTCGCCGCGGGCCTCAAGGACCGGGTGGAGGGACTCAAGGCTGCCTGAGCTGAGTCTTCTGCGAAGGCAGCGAGGGCCTAGCGGTGCGCCCCGTAGAAGGCGAGCTGCTTGCCCATCGGGAGACCCTTGACTGGCCACTCCACGATGGCTCCCCGGTCTTCGAGCCCCGCCACGAGCCCGAAGTCGACGTAGTTCTTCCCGGCGTGCACCTCGAAGACCGTGTGACCGACCGGCCCGAGTTCTCGATCGAGCTGGCTCAGCACGAGCTGGCTCCAGCGTCGTCGCTCAGCCCAGGAGGCATCGTTGAGTGTCTTGTCGTACGGCGCGACAGGCTCATCGGGTCTGAGTAAGCCGTGCAGGGCGGAGAGCACGTGCCACTGCTCGCAGGTGCGCTCGACGTAGCGACGGCGTTTCCCGAACAAGGGGGACGTGTAGAGGTTCTGGGCGGGCGCGGCATGGTCCAGTTTGCCCTTGACACAACCGACCAGTCCGACCCGGCGGGGCGCTGAAGTCATGCGGGTCTCACGCTCCCCACGTAGTGCTCTATGAGATCGAGGAAGTCAGGCTCGTAGGCGTCGTCGACGTGCTGGGAGTTCCACAGTCCGGATTCGCAGACCGTCTGTCGGTGGCACCTGAGCCCGGCCCACGCGCTCGTTGGCGGATCGATCTCTTCGCGACTGCGGCCGCTCAGGAGCGCGATGGCGTTCCTCTCGATCGCACCGCGGTCGCTGTCCGGCCCCGGGGGATCGTCCACGGCGAGCCAGAGCACCGGCATCGCTCCGATGGCCTGGCTCACTCTCCGTTCGAGCCCGTACTCGGCATCTCGTGCTCCCGGTGGCGGTGTCGATCCCTGGCCCCACGTGACGCTGGCCCCGCGGGCCTCCGGCACCCCTTCAGCGATGAGGGAGGTGCCGACCAGCAGACGGAAGATCGACCCCCGATGGTTCCCACCTCCTGGTCGGCTACCGCCGCGGTTGCCGCGGTGCTGCGACAGCCGCTGCCAGAGGGTGCTCCGAGAGCCCTTCTTGAGGGCGTGCGTGCCGACCCTGACGACGCGCAGACCGTCGCTTCGAGCTCTGTGCTCACCGGGCTCGAAGAAGAAGTAGACCCCTCGATCTGGCCAGCCATCACGAGCGCGAGCGTCGGCAAGGCTCCTCGGTCCGCCGATGCGGAGGGCGAGCTCATCCAGAAGCTCGTACAGCCGGTCACCGTCTGCGCGGCGCCTGTGGGTGTTTGTCTCCAACGCTTCGGGACACATGCGATTCGCGCTTCTCCGGCCGGCTTACGCCGACTCCTCGGCGACGATCCGCGCGACCGTCTGGTGACTCATCCCGGCGGCTTCGCCAATCTGGCGAAGCGAGAGATCGCCCGATGCGGCGACGCGGATCCTGCTTTCGAGCACACGGCGCGTGTCACTGATCTGGGTAGCGAGTGCCCGAATCTCCTCGAGGATCTCTGCGCTTGGCGCAATTCCCCCCGTCGCAACCTCGTTGAGCAAGGCCCAGACGTAGGCCGTGTTCCCAAGGTCCTCGACGTCTTGGACGCGCCGCGACGGCCACTCCGAGAGAGGGTGTTGCTCGAGCGCTCGGGTCATCTGGGCCCGGGAGATGTCCGGCGCGGTCACTTCGTTGATGCCAACGGAGTTCGGCCCGGACAGGTAGAAGCTGCGCCGCAAACCGCTCTTGAGTGGGATCGCTCGTCCGTCCTCGGCGATCTTCACGATCCGCGTCCAGACCTCGTTTGCGTCCATGCCGGACAAAGCACCCACCTCCTCGTCGGCAACCACCGCGGCGACCGGGTGGTCACGCGCGGACCAGAGAATCTGTGTTCCAGTTTGGATCAAATCTAATAATGAGTCAAGGCCAACGTCTGGCGCCGGTCAGGGCCCTCGTTGGCGCACGCGCTCTCGGTCGTCCTGTCGCGCGCGTGGTGGCCGGGGCACGTCGAACCGCCCGAGTCGTCGCCGTCGCCGGCACGAGTTCCGCGGGCCTGGTAGGAGAAGCCTGATGTCGACGAGCTGGGACGAATACGCGGCCGGATGGGACGAGGACGAGGCCGTGCGGACGTACGCGGCGGCGGCGCACGCCTCGCTCATCGCCGAGCTGAACCGGCGGGGCCTCACACTTTCGGGTATGCGCGCACTCGACTTCGGATGCGGGTCGGGTCAGCTGACCGAGCGCCTCGCCGAGGAGTGTCGACAGGTCGACGCCCTGGACACGTCGCCGGCGATGCTCGACGTCGTCCGCGCCAAGATCGATCGGTCGGGCTGGGCACACGTCCGGGCGCTCGATGCGCTCCCGGAGGGCGACTCGACCTACGACCTCGTCGTCTGCTCGTCGGTGTGCGCGTTCCTCGATGACTACCCGACGACGGTCCGGGCGCTCGTCGATCGGCTCGGCCCCGGGGGGATCTTCGTCCAGTGGGACTGGGAGATCGATCCCGGCGACGACGAGCCCTTCGGCCTCTCGCGCGACGCTGTGCGCGCGGCACTGCTCGGCGCGGGCACCGAGGACGTGGTCGTCCAGACCGGATTCCGTGTGTCGTTCGAGGGCGAGGAGATGGCGCCGATCATGGGCGCGGGGCGCCGGCCGTCGCTCGAGCGGGGGCCTGGGGTCGGTCGAGGCTGAACCGCCGGCACGTCTGTTGGCGGATCCTTCGACCGCATCGATCGGGGCCAGCTGACCGCGATCTACGTTCCCCATCGAAGCTCAGCGGACGCTGCTCTCGGCGGAGCCTCAGGACGGCCAGGGCGTGCGTGCCGGGCCGGGCCCCGGGCAACATCTGAGCAGCCCTTGCGCGGGCGGGGCTGAGTCGAAACCCTTGGAGCCCCACCCGTCGAAGGGGCGTCGCCTCCCCAGGCTTCGGTGTGCGGAGCCAGTTGTCTCGCAAGAGGTGTCGAAGTGTCCGACGCAAGTGATCTGAACCGATGGGTCATGGACGAGTTCCGCCGCAATGGTGGAAAGGTCGGCGGTGCGTCCGAAGGCGTGCCGATGCTCATCCTCACCACCATCGGAGCCAAGAGCGGCAAGGAACGGGAGACGCCGGTCGTCTATCGCCCCGAAGGTGATCGCTACATCGTCTTCGCCACGATGGCCGGCGCACCGAAGCACCCGTCCTGGTACTACAACGTGATGGCCAACCCGCAGGTCACCATCGAGGTGGGCACCGAGCGATTCGCGGCGACGGCAAGTGAGCTGGTGGGTGCAGAGCGCGACCGGATCTGGGAGGCCCAGAAGGCCGACTACGTCCAGTTCGCGGAATATGAGGAGACGGCCGCTGGCAGGGTCATCCCCGTCATCGCGATCACCCGCAAGGAGGGGTGAGGTCGATCTCGCTGCGCCTGGAGCCTGAGTCGTTCTTCCGAGACGGCCGGCCCATGTCCTGGTCGCCGGCAGCCTGTGGACGGTGAGCGGAGGGGGAGGGATTCGAACCCCCGGTCCGGTTGCCCGGACGGCGGTTCTTAGGACTCGCGACCACTCGCCACAACCTTAGTGCGGAAGGCGACCATTGGCCGTTCGCGACCCCCGCGCGATAGCGCTTGCGATAGCGGGTGTCTTTGTCTGGTGTCCGCCACGACCGTGATCATCAGAGGGAGACTGCGACCTAGGAGGCCCGGGTGACGAAGGACGACAAGACGCCACTGAAGCCCTACCAGTCTGCCCGGAATCTCCCCTCCTACCAGAAGATGAGCAAGGAGCTGAAGGGGCTGAAGACGGCGTCACTACTTGTCGCGAGGCGCGAGCGTCCGAAGATCAGGCAGATCGAGCGGGATCTGCAGGCGCTCGCCGAAAATGTCGATCGCTTCTATGCGCGCCTAGGGGAGCGGAACTGGGTCTATGACGACAAGCTGCCCACCGAGTTCATCGGGGAGGTACTTGATGCGGGTAGCGGAGCCGCAGCAGAAGCGCGGCTCATCTCCGCGTACGGAGTAGAGGGCTTCCTCGAAGGGCGGGTTGCAGACCTTCGCTACCGAGAGGAGTGGTCAGCGCGCGACGGCCAGCTAGCGAGGGCACTCAGGCACTATCGAGCCAATGAGTTCGATAGCTGCGCGCTCCACCTCATCGCCGTCATGGACGGTTTCGTCAACGACTTCAGATCAGGAGAGAGAAGGGGGCTGCACGCAAGGGATGCCGACGAGATGGTCGCATGGGACAGTGTCGTCGGTCACCACCTTGGTCTGACACACGCTCTCCGCACCTTCCGCAAGGTGATCAAGAAACGCATGGACGAAGAGGTGTTCGAGCTCTATCGACACGGGATCGTCCATGGATCTGTCGTCAGATTCGACAACGTGGTGGTCGCGACAAAGGCGTGGAACATGCTCTTTGCCGTTGAGGACTGGGCGCGAGCTACCGAGGCTGCGGAGCAGCCGGAGGAACCGGAACCGACGCTCGGTGAATTGGCGAAGGACATCTGGCGATACGCGACGGAGACGGAATACCGCGAGCGCTTCGCGGCGATCACGTACGAGGCGAGCGACGCGGGCTTCTGGGAGCTAGGGGTTGTCAAGAAGGCAACTGCCTTCCTTGAGAGCTGGAGGAACGGGCGCTGGGGCTTGGTCGTCGACGCCATCTCTCCCAAGATTCTTAGGGTCTGGAATTCGAACGGGCAGGGAGTCGAGCGGGTCAAGGGCATCTACGAGCTTCATCCGCTGGACTACTTCGAGATCTCTTCTGTCGAGTTCTCGCAGGCTCACGTGGCCGTCCTCCGTGGGGACGCGTCAATCGGCGGCGAGTCCGGCCGCATGGAGATCCGCTGGTTGCACATGAACCCTCACGGGGGCCTAGCTCTCCCAGGGGACAAAGGCGCGGTGTGGTACCTCGCCGTGTTCGCGCCACGCACGTTCATCAACAAGAGGGACTGCGCAGGGCAACCCCCTGGACATGCTCTGGTCTGTCAAGGGTCGAGGGGCTCGAGGCGTCGTATCGAGACGAGCCGCTACCTGCGGCAGTAGGCATGGTGTTCCTGGGGCACTCATAGGCTGATGAGAACGCTTATCAGGTGTTCCGAAGCGGTGGCGTATGCCCCTCTCTTCGGTCTCGACCGGAGCGGATCCAGCTCAGATCGCTAGGGGCAGGACGGTCCAGGGTTGGACAGACCTCTGCAGATCCCCATGCTGGAGCCCGCCCCTGCGGGTAATCGCGGGCGCATCCACGAGAGGTACGTAGAACGAGCTGAGGGGCGGATCGACGAGCTCAATTGAGAAGAGCTGTGTGATCCACGACCCTAGAGCCGTTGGCTCGAAGAGCGAAGTGGGGCTGAATCGCGAACAGAACAGGGCGAGAACTGCTGCTACGGCCTCGATGCACGCCTCGACTGTGGCGGCTGAGGCATTGACTCGGGCATCGTGCTTCGCGCGGTTGTATGCGTCGTACCATCCGAGCGACCGGGTTGGCGCTGCGACGTCCCAGCCGAAGAACGGTCTGACGCGGGGCGCCCCGGGGTACGGCTGAAGCTCGATCCGATACTCGCGCAAGTGAAGAGGCTCGCAGAGGCGCGCGTAGTCACTGGTTGTCCAGCCGCGGGCCGAAGAGCTCTCGCCGGCTAGACGCATGTAGTAGGCCCAGTAGGCCTCGACCTCCGTGCACGCGAGCAGCAGCAACTCTCTCGTCCGCGGCCCGTACGCTCGCAGGCCGGGTCCAGTCGGCTCCAGTGTCAAGAAGATGTCGCGGAGCCTGTCAACCAAGAGCAATACCGACTGCTCAGCGCCGCGCCGTTCTGCGAGCTGGTATCCGAGGACCTGGCGACGTGCCGCTTCGTCTCCAAGCCCAGGCCGCCACACTCCACGAGTGGCAGTGCCAGCGCTGTGTGCCACTGGTACCGGGTTGGATGCCACGAACGTTGTTACCGCCCAGTCCTCAAGCGTCCCAGTCACGTCGTCCCAGAAGGCGATGCCGGGGTGGAGCGTCCAGAAAGGGGGCCCACTGCCAAAGAGGTGGAGATTGAGTCCGTCGTCCTGGTAAGCGAAGCCAATGGGGAAGTCCGCAAAGGCGCTCGAAATCCAGCCTGGCATCGATTCAACAGCAGTCCGATAGGCAACTGGGCGGCGCACCGATGCGTCAGTCGTCAGTCGGTGAGGTGAAGGCGTGCAACGCATTCGGTCGATTCATGCTCTGCTCCTCGGCGTTCAGAAAGGGGTAGACGTACAGGTCGAGCGTGATCGTGCCGCTGTTGCAACCTATGTAGGTTGACAGGTCGTCCGCGCCGACGCCGCCGACGACCACGAGCGATAGGAAGTGCGTTATCGAGGAGCTCGATCGGCTCGTGCGCCTGCGCTGTTGAACTCATCTCGCGCTCGCAAGCTGTCGTCGCCCCACAACTCGGCTCGCCCGCTTGAGGGCGTGTGCATCTGCCGCGCTGGGCCGTGTGGGCGCCTGTCGCCAAGCCTGTGCGACCGCGACCGCCTTGGCGCTTGTTCGCCTCTATGGCTAGTCCATTGAGTGAGAGATGTGCAGGGGTGCGCCCCCTGAGGCTCTCAGTTCGGTCTGGTGCGAACTTGACTGAGTCCATAAGATCGGGACGCCATCGGCGCCAAGGCTGACGTAGGTTCTCGTGGGCCGTTGTTCACTTGTCGGCTGTGTCCAGGGGCTAGATGGTGAGAGCGGGCGCCAGAGGTGGCGTGAGGGCCCGCTGTCCCTCGTTTGCGGCCTCTACGACTGGAGACCAGGATGCGAACTCGACCAATACTCACCGGTGCGGCCGTAGGCGTTGCCCTGGCCGCGGCTGGGATTACTGCTCTTGTTTCCGCGACCCCCGGCGCGGAGGCTCAGCCTGACAGCCAGTTCGCGACCAAGGCGGAGGTGCAGGGGGCAAATGCGCGGGCCAGCGCAGCCATCAACATGGGCAAGCGTGTGTGGAACCTTCTCGGTATCTACGGAGCCGAGCCCAACGAGCTCGTCGGCAAGGACAGCGGTCCAATCACCCAGCGACGTGGCGTCGGCGGCGGACTGCCCGAGAGCACGCTGTCGGCGGAGGTGGTCGCCAAGCTGAACGCGGGTACGCCCGGTCCTAAGGGAGAGAGGGGCGACATGGGAGCACAAGGCCCTCCAGGCGTGGCAGGAGCTCCGGGACCGACCGGACCTTCAGGGCCCAAGGGCGACACAGGCGAGCAAGGACCACCCGGATTGTCGCAGTTGGTGGCGTTTGAGCAGTACCCGGCTCGCGCCGTGGCGAGCGGCGCCCCATTCGAGCTCTATTCGGTCTCGTGGACGGCAGCCGCCAACACCATCTACCTCACCACCCGGGATGGCCTCGGTTTCGAGGCAGATCTTGGCTGTTCGCCTCTCAACAGCGGAAGCCCACAGCTGAACGGGCAGAGCATTCAGTCGCCTTCCGGTGGGCACGCGACGAACGCGACGTATGGGCCGTTCCCCGAGGGCACGGCACTGACCTTCTCCCAGCAAGTCACCTCACTTGGTGGCGGCCCCTGCACAATTCAATCTGGGAACGTTGGAGTCGCCGCGATAAAGCTGCCGACCGGCTAAGGCATGACCTCAGCAGCGTCCTTTGCTTCGACATCGGATGCGGCATCAGGTGGGTCACTTGTCCGTGTCGGTCTCGGGTGGACTTGAGCAGAGAGCCTTGCTTGTCGTCGAAGAGGCCTTGGAGAAGACGGAGGGGGAGGGATTCGAACCCCCGGTCCGGTTGCCCGGACGGCGGTTTTCAAGACCGCTGCATTCGTCCGCTCTGCCACCCCTCCAACCGCGACACGCTGCCAGAGCCGAGCGCGCTCGCCAAGCGGGGGACCCCGGTCGCCGGGCCCGCCGATGTAGGTTGCACAGCAAGCGGACGCCTCATGCGGCCCACGGAGGGGTGCGATGGCATCGCGGGAAGAGGTTCTGGCCGAGTACTACGAGGCGGTCGCCGCCCCGCTGTCATGGACGCAGGCGGACGTCGCGGTCGGTGAGCTGGGCGGCCAGCGGGTCCGGTTCGAGCCGTACACCGCCTCGATCGGTCAGGGCACGAAGGTGCTGCGGGGAACCCGCGTCGCGGTCGACCTCGGCGGACGGGTGATCACCACCGAGATCGACAACCGCAAGCGGACGTCGCTGGCGCTGCCCGAGGTCTTGACGGGCGACCCGGAGTTCGACGAGCTCTTCGTCGTCTACGGCTGGCCCGAGCAAGCGATCCGGAACGCCCTCGAGGACGAGACCCGTCGCTGGCTGGCCGAGTCGTGGCCGCACGGCTTTCCGCCCGTCTCCGTGGAGCGACGAGAGCTCGCCGGCCGGTTCGGCCTCTTCACGGGCTCATCGACGCCGGAGAAGTCGGTGGAGGAGTTCCGGTCGTTCGTCGACCACCTCGCGGCGTTCGGCGCCCGCCTGGTCGAGTCCTACGACGAGGAGCGGGCCGACGAGGTGCGCTATCGCGGCGAGGACGGCGGGCGCGCGTGGGACGAGCAGCTCGTCGCCCTCGAGACGAAGCGCGCCAAGCGCAGGGCAACGTCCCGAACCATCGTGTTCACGGGCGTTGCGGTCCTGTTCGTCCTCATCTTCGTCATCGTGATCGTGTTCGGCTCGGGCCTGTTCGCCACCTGACCGCGCGGCCGGCGCCGGGGCGATGACTCAGGTCGCCTCGCTCAGCTCGATCAGGTGCCCGTCCGGATCGCGGAGGAAGGCCCGCACCTCGACCCCGTGGTCGACGGGCTCGGTCAGGAACACCGCACCCCGGTCGCGCAGCGTCGCGTATGCCGCTCGGCAGTCGGGAACGCGGATCGTCCACGCGGAGCTGACCCGGTCCGGGTCGTCCGGCTCGGCGAGGGTGACCGTCGGCTTGTCCTCGGTGGGGCCGCCTCCGGTGACGAGCAGGATCCAGTTGCCGAGGAACTCGAGCACCACCGACGTGCCGCCGTACTCGCGGAAGAGCTCGGCCCCGAGGACCTCGACGTAGAAGCGCTTGGCCCGGTCGACGTCCGAGACCACCCGGATGTGCGTCAGGGCCATCTCGTCCGTCGGGAAATCGCCAGCCATCTCGATCCTCCGTTCGTGGTGACCTCGACTACTATGGCGGCTCTCGGAGAGGTGGCCGAGCGGCCGAAGGCAGCCGCCTGCTAAGCGGTTAAGCGACTAACCTCGCTTCGAGGGTTCGAATCCCTCCCTCTCCGCTCACCGTCCGCGCGGCTGTTCCCGGCGGCCGCGATGGCGTCTCTCAGAAGACCCCGTTGGTGTTCCGTACGCGGCCACCGACGGCGAGGGCGAGAAGGCGCATGGACCCGCTGAGGGGCTGGATCGCGTCCCAGTGCTCGGTGATCTGCCCGTCGACGACCCGCCACGTGTCGATGATGTTGAAGCCCTTGCGGTCGTTGCCGCGGTCCTTCGCCTTCAGGGTCGCGTGGGAGTGGAACGTGACGACGTCGCCGTCGACGTGGACGTGCTTCACGTCGTACTGGTACTCGGGGTACCGCCGCGTGAGGCTCTCGAGATAGCCGGCCAGTCCCTCGATGCCGTCGGGGATGCCCCGACTGTGCTGCACATAGGAGCTGCTCGGATAGCGCTCGCGGATGGCCTCGAAGTCGTGGGCGTTCATCAGGAGTCCGACGAAGTCGGCGATCAACTCCGCGTTGCGCCGCTCGGCATCGGACCAGTGGTCCTTCGCGAAGGAGTCGATCGAAACGGTGTTCGGAGCCATCGCACACTCCCGAGGGGTGGGTGATTAGGTTATGAAACCTAATCTAGGTTTACGAACCTATAATGTCAAGGAACGGCTCGGCTGGTGCGCTAACCTGGGCCGATGGGGCGCCAACCGACGACCGCCGAACGGATCCTCGAGGCGGCTCGGCGCCGGTTCAACGAGAAGGGCTACGCCAGCACGACCCTCACCGAGATCGCCGCGTCGGTCGGGATCTCGCAGGGCAACCTCACGTATCACTTCCCCACCAAGCGCGACCTGGTCACGCGCCTGCAGGAGGAGGTCGCCGAACGCATCGCCGAACGGCGGGTCGGTGATCGTCCGGGCGAGGTCGAGGACGACTACGTCGAGCACCTCAGCCTGGCGATGGAGCTGACGGCCAGGTACCTGTTCCTGCTGCGCGACGACGCGCAGATCGAGCCCGGCCCCGATCACCAGTCGCCCCATCGGGTCCTGGTCGACGACTACGCGGCGCTCCGCGGCCTGCTCGAGCGGATCGACCGGGCCGGGCTCTTTCGAAAGGACATGGAGGTCGATTTGGACGTGCTCGGCCGCTCGCTCTGGGTGCTGAGCCGCTACTGGATGGACTACCTGAGCGAGATGGAGCTGCGCCGGGACATCGGCTGGGAGGACCAGCTACGCGGGATCGAGCATCACCTCGCCCTGCTGCTCCCCAACCTCGTTGCGGCGGGTCGCCACCGCTTCACCAGAGCGCTGAAGGCTCATCGGTCGTCGTGACGTGGGCCACGTCGCGGCTGGCGCGCCGGCCGTCCTCCCCGGCGCCGGCTAGACCGGGATGCTCTGGGCGAACCGGAACAGGTCGTCCGGGTCGTACTGCTTCTTGACGTCCTTCAGGCGCTGGAAGTTCCTGCCGTAGTACGCCCGCTGCCAGTTCTTCAGATCGGCGTCGATGTAGTTCTGGTACGCGAACCCCGAGACATACGGGCGCATCGCTCGGTGCACGCCCCTGATCCAGGAGATGCTCTGCGAGGCGTTGCCCGGCGCGCCCCAGTACGACAGGTACTGGATCGCGAAGAGGTTGTCGCGGTGGACGAACGCCGTGGCGGTGGGCGAGGGCTCGTTCAGCGCGCCGCCATAGCTGTCCATCACGAGCGCACCCGAGCCCGTCGACTGGCGCTGGCGACGGTTGATCCAGGAGATCATCGTGTTGATGCCGCGCCGCGACATCGGCTTGGCGACGTAGTCCGACTTCCCCGCGAACGTGTCGCGGGGGAGGGTCCCGCCGGGGCTCGCGCCTCGCAGATGGCACTGAGCCAGGGAGAGCTCGGCGCATCCGGCCCAGCGCTTCATCAGATCCAGATAGCCGGACGTCCCGACGCTGAGCGACGACGGCTCGACCACCGATGTCAGGCCTCTGAGGACGCGGCGAAGGGCCGCCGCCGAGCCGAAGTACTGGCCGATCACGGTGCAGGTCGGCGTGCCGATGCCGGTGCCGAGCGTGCAGATGGTGTCGAGCAGCTTGGTCGTGTTGGGCGCCCAGCGCTGCCAGCGGTTGACGACGTCGGCGGCCTCCGACCACGGGAACTCGGCGATGAACCACGACGCGCTCCTGACCGGGTAGGCCCGGAACCGGAAGCTCGTGACGATGCCGAAGTTGCCGCCTCCGCCTCCGCGTAGCGCCCAGTAGAGGGGCTCGTCCTTCGTGGCGCTGACGTTCCGGAGGCGCCCGTCGGCGGTGACGATCTGGGCGGAGATGACGTTGTCGGAGGTCGTGCCCCAGCGGCGACCGGCGAGCCCGATGCCGCCTCCCATCGTCAGGCCGGCGATCCCCACCGACGGACACGATCCGCCGGGGATGGTGAGCCCGCGCCGGGCCAGGGCGGCGTAGAAGTCGATCAGCTGGGTGCCCGACCCGATCCGGGCAGTGCGGCCCCGCGGGTTCGGGGTGACCGACTTCAGGTTGCGGACGTTGACGATCAGCCCGTTCTGGACCGTGCAGTAGCCCGCATAGCTGTGTCCGCCCGAGCGGGTGGTGATCGCGATGTTGTTCTGGGCGGCCCACTTGACCGCCGCTTGCACGTCGCCGGCGTTGCGGGCGAGCAGCACCGCGAGCGGCCGGATGCCGTCGAAGCGGGTGTCGTAGGGCTGGGAGGCGACGTTGAAGCCGTTGCTTCCGCGCGTGAGGACGGCGCCTTTGGTCGCCGCTCGCAGCTGGCGGATCTGCTGGGCCGTGGGGGAGGCGCGCTTGCCCTGGGCCAGGCTCAGCGACGGGAAGGCCAACCCCGCCGTCGCTGCTCCCGCGCCCATGATGAACGTGCGCCGGCTGACGGGGCGCTCGGCGTGCTCGAGCAGCCCCTCGTCCAGATCTCCCATGCCCGTCCGATCCCAGATTGCCCGGAGTCTCGCGGCACCATCCTATGGTCCGCGCGGGAGGGAGTGGCCGCCGACGGCCTCCGGCTCAGGCCGTGCGGCGCTGGAGCGTTGCGGCGCCGAGCACGAGCGCGAGAAGGGTGGCGCCAACCGTCACGGTGATGCTCACGACGAACTCCGTCCCGAGGCTGCCCGGCGAGACGACCTGGTCGAGTGCCTCGTAGGCATAGGTCATCGGCATGGCGTACGAGGCCCACTCGAGCACGCTGGCCATCTGATCGCGTGGCACGAACAGGCCCGACAGCAGGAGCTGTGGCATGACGAACGCCGGCATGAACTGCACCGCTTGGAACTCCGTTCGGGCGAAGGCCGAGACGAACAGACCGAACGCCACACCGAGGAGGGCGTTGCCGAGCGCCACCGCGGCGACGATGACGACGGAGCGTTCGCTGTCCAGACCGAGCGGGCCGAACGCGATGAGCGAGGTGATCGCGATCTGCACCACGGCGAGGACACCGAAGGCGATCGCGTAGCCCAGGAGCAGATCGAGCTTGGCCGTGGGGAGGGACAAGAGTCGCTCGAGCGTGCCGCTCGTGCGCTCTCGCAGCATCGCGATGCTCGTGACGAGGAACATCGTGATGAGCGGGAAGAGGCCGAGCAGCGGCGCGCCGATCTGGTCGAAGATCGCCTCGTTGTCGAAGTACATGCCCCAGAGCAGCGCGAGCAGGATCGGGGGCACCGCGAGCATCAGCACGAGCGTCCTGGGGTCTCGAAGCAGCTGGCGCAGCACGCGCCCGGCCGTGGCGATGGTGATCCGAAGGCTCATGCGGCCACCTCGTCGCGCTCGATGATGCGAAGGAACGCGTCGGACATGTCGGCGGCGCCGGTCTGCGCCAGCAGCTGCGCCGGGCTCGACTGGCTCACCACCCGCCCGTCGCGCAGGAGGAGCAGGTCGTCGCACTGTGCTGCCTCGTCCATCACGTGGCTCGAGACGAGCAGCGTCACCCCCTCGCTCGCGAGCCGATGGAACTCTGCCCAGAGCTCCTGGCGGATCAGCGGATCGAGGCCGACCGTGGGCTCGTCCAGGACGAGCAGCCGTGGGGTGCCGAGCAGCGCCACCCCGAGCGAGACCCGGGCGCGCTGGCCTCCGGACAGATGCTGCGTGGGGCGATCCGCGTGCTCACCGAGGCCGACCGTCGAGATGACCTCCTGCACGCGTGTTGCGGGAACGCCCACCACCCGCGCGAAGTACCCGAGGTTCTCGCGCGCGGTCAGGTCCGTGTAGACCGACGGCGCCTGCGTCACGTAGCCGACCTCGGAGCGAAGGCTCGCGGCGCCGGCGCGCCGGCCGAGCACCGTGATCTCGCCGGTGACCTCGCGCTGCGAGCCGACGATCGATCGCATGAGCGTGGTCTTGCCGCACCCGCTCGGGCCGAACAGGCCGGTCACGCGTCCGGCGGCGATGTCGAGGTCCATGTCGTGGATGACGACGTTCCCGCCGCGAACCACATGCAGTCCACGCATCCGGATCGCGGGCGCGTCCTGCCCGGAAGCGGAGTGTGTGCGGCGGTTCGGAGTACTCATCTGTCTCCAGGCTGTCGCGGTCGATCCAACCGCCGCGGAAACTAGTAAGCGATCACTTACTAATCAAGAAGGACGGCCTGATGATCGCGTTCTGGATCTCGGGTACTGGGCGGCTCACGAGCAAACGCTCGTTTGTCGCGCCCCGAGGCGGGTGCCAGACTGTTCATCTGGACGCTCACGACGACACTCCGACGGAACCGGAGGACGCAGGCGCGCCCGGCGCCGTCCCCGGTGGGGGTCGCCGGCGTCAGCGAATGAGCGCGCCAGCTCGGCGGGCGGCGATCCTCGCCGCAGCGCAGGGCGAGTTCGCGCGCGCCGGCTACGACGGGGCGTCGACCGCCTCGATCGCCAAGGCGGCCGGCTGCTCGGAGGCGGTGCTCTACCAGCACTTCGAGTCCAAGCTGGACATGCTGCGCGCCGTTCTGCGCGAGATGCGCCAGGACAGGCTCGGACACGTCGGCGGGGCCGACGGGCCCGTGCAGATCGGCGACGTCGTCGAGGGAGGGCTCCGGGATCCGAACGCACTGGCCAACCTGCGGGTGCTCCTCGGCGCCATCGCCATGGGCCAGCGCGACGCCGAAGTCACCGATGCGCTGCTCGAGCAGTTTCGGCTCGTGCGCGAAGTGATCGTGCGACTGATTCGCGCCAATCAGGCGCAGGGCACGATCGATCTCGATCTCGACCCCGAGGAGGTCGCCTGGCTGTGGCAGGGGGTGTTCGTTGCCGGGCTTCTGCGGCGGTCGATCCGCGAGGACGAGATGGCCGAGGGCGCCCTCGACGCCGCGCGCCTCCTGTCGTCGTTGCTCGCTCCCGACCCGGACGACAGAGAGGCGTCCTGAGCTCGGGACGGGGTGCGGCTCGCTGCTACGATCGTCCGTCGAGCGCGAGTAGCTCAGGTGGATAGAGCGTCGGTCTACGAAACCGAAGGTCCCAGGTTCGAGTCCTGGCTCGCGCGTCACCAGAAGTCGGTTGAGGAAAGAGATCTCGCGGAAGCAGCGAGATTCCGCTCAGGGAAGGAGAGGCCGCTCAGGGCCTCAGTACCTCGGCGGCCACCCGAGGGAGACAAAGGCTGAGTCCACCAGGCGGCTTGCCAAGATCACCCTGAGCGAGGCCGACCGGCGCCCAGCGTTTGGCGAGCTCAGGCCCGCCGGGCGCGGCCGAGGAACTTGGCCGTGACGAAGGAGAACACGCCTCCGACGTTCACCTGGCCGGTCAGGATCAGGTCGTCACGTGGAGTGAGCGCGAGACTGCCCCCTTGCGAGAACGAGCCCGGGGTGATCTTGGTGTAGCCGCTCGACCTCCCGAACCCGCGGTCGATCGCGCCGTTCGCACGCAGCCGTGCGACGTAGAGCGACGAGACGGCGAGCTCGGGACCGAAGAAGCCACCAAGCGCGATGCGACCGCTGCGCTGAACCGCCAGCCCCTGCACCTGACCGACTCCTCCCTGCGGGAAGTCGAGCGGGATCTCGGTGATCCCGAGCCGTCCGAAGGTGAGATCGCGGACACCACTCTGGAGGAACCGGGCGACGACCCAGCCGTCCTCGTCGACGAAGTTGCCGGTGCCCCCGACCAGGATCTTGCCGTCGCGCTGGACCTCTACGGCGCCACCTGCGGCGTTGGAGCCGATCTGGACCGTGGTCGAGCCATCGCCGTCGAATGTCGGGTCCGGGAGGCCGCTCGGCGTGAACCGCGCGATCAGGAGTTCCGAGGGGGACTGGTCGGCAACCTGAGTTGAGGAGCCGGTGACGACGATGCGCCCGTTGGCCTGGAGCGCCACGTCTTCGGCGGTCGCCACGGCGGCGCCGAAGTCCGTGAGGACGTAGCCGCGCCGGAGGGGGCCGAACGTCGGGTCGAGGGTCCCGTTCGAGTTGAGGCGGGCGACGAAGAGTTTGCTCTCGGCGGTCGCGACGTAGTTGCCGACGACGAGGATCTTCCCGTCCGGCTGGACGGCCTGCGCCGTGGACAGAACGAATTCGGTTGGGTCCGCGATCGGATGGAACACCCATCCGAAGGGGAAGCCGAAGCGCCGATCGAGCTGCCCGTTCGGTCGGTGGCGGGCGACGACGATTCCGCTCGCGTCTCCGATCAAGGACCCGCTCGCGATGGTCCTGCCACCGGGCAGGACATCGACGCCGCTGAACTCGATGAACCCGGTGGGACTGCCGAGCTTCGCGATGCCGAGCCGGCTGAACGCGCGATCGAGCCGCCCGTTCGATCGGTATCGCACCAGCGCGCCCTGGCCTCCGGGGCCCCCGCTCCCGGCGGCGACGATCGAGCCGTTGCGTCCCACGTCCACCGCGTTGCCCCCGGCGTCTCCTCCGGCCGGAGTGATCCGGAGGCCCCGGGGGGCGTTGAACGTCCGATCGAGCGCTCCCGCCGTCCCGCGCTGGGCGAGCGTGAGCCGGGGGTCGTCGTCGACCACCGGCGGCGCGGCCGCCGCGAGCGGAGTCGCGGCAGCGAGGCCGAGTGATGCCGCGAGCGCGCCGGTACCGGCGAGGAATCGCATCCGGAAGGAGCTCATGGGGCATCCGTTCGGTGGTCGGAGCAGGCGGGGCAAAGCTACCAACCACACATGACGCGCGCGATTGCGACTCGGGCGGACACGCCCCGGGGGCGGGATGCAGGCCCAGACGCGGTACGCGCTGGATGGTTCGGCCGGGGGGCGGTGCCTCCCCCGCAGAGTCGCCGACTACCGCACGCCACTCCGGAGCCCCGAATGCGCCCCCTCTCCCGGGACCTACTGCCGAGCGCTTCCTGTCTGGCGATCGACCAGCCCCAGCCGGGCATGCTCGGTGTGGAAGGCGGCCTCCTCGAGCATGTCCGCGACGTGCGGATCGTGGAGGGCATAGGAGACCCTCCGGCCCTCGCGCTCGCCCACCACCAGGCGCAGCAGCCGGAGCACGCGTAGCTGGTGTGAGACCGCCGACGGGTTGAGCTCGAGCGTTCTCGCGAGGTCGCTCACCGAGGCCGGGCCAAGGCTCAGGCGCCAGAGGATCATCACTCTGCTCGGCGCCGCGAGCGCCTGCATGATGCGGGCGACCTCCTCGGCCTTGGCGCGGTCCATGGGCTCGGGCTCGGCGGGTTTCTCGTGGCTCACGAGCCGAGCATACATGCATGCCCGTTCATATGTGCAGGTCTGTGTTCGAATCGTGTGTGCGCTCTTGAGCGCCTTTCGGGCGCGGGGCTACCGTCTCGCGCGATGAGAATCCAACTGCGCACCACACACCTGCTCGCCGCGCTTGCCGCGCTCCTCTCGGTATTCGTACTCGCCGCATGCGGCGGCTCGAGCAGCTCGAACGACGACGGCGCGAGTGGGGGCGAGCTCCTCACCGTCGAGGGCCGGAGCGTCTCTGCGACTCCCGACGAGATCGTGCTTCGCACCGCCGACGGTGATCGCACGTTCCAGGTGACCGCCGAGGATCGGCCCGCGGTCGACCCGGAGCACTTCGAGTCACACGCTGGGGTCGAGACTCTCGGCTTTCGGATCTTCTACCGGACCGAGGGAGAGACCGACTACGCGGTCTCGGCTGAGGAGATCCCCGGCTCGACCCTCGGCTTCGAATAGACCCGTTGGCCGCCCAACGAGCCGCGCTCGACGCCGAGAGCGCGATCCGTGCCGCCGCGGGGGCCGAGCTGGCCCGCGGGCTCATGATCGCCGCTGCGGTCGTCTGCCTGGTCGCCGCCGCTGCGATCGTCGCCGAGGCGCTTCGCCGTCGTCGGCGACGCGATGGCCGTGATCCTTCGGGACGCGAGACACCGCACCTCCCCTGGGGTGCCCTGCTTGCGGGCGCCGCGGTCGTCGCCCTCGTGGCGGGGCTGATCGGGCTGTGGTCCACCCAGGTCAACGGCTCGATCGTGCTCGAGGGGGCAACCGCGGGGGCGCTGGGAAGCGCCCTTGGCTGGTGGTCCATCGGCGCGCTCACGCTCGGCGCCCTCGGGCTGTTGGCGGGGATCGTCCCGATTCGGGGCGGGTCGGCGCCGTCGGCTGGCGGGGCGACGGCAGTGCTCGCCCTTGGCCTGGTCGTGCTCGTCGGCGCCGCGACGGCGACCGAGCTCCCGCGGCCCGAGCGGCAGGTGAGCGCAACCGCCGCGGTGGACGGAGACGTCCAGGCGACGATCACCCTGACGCCTGGTGCCGAGGGCCCGAACGCGGCGCGAGTGATCCTGTCGGGCCCGTCCGGGGACCTGCGGCGGATCCGGACGGCCGTCGAGGCCGACGGCGCCACCATCAGCCTGCGTCCGCTGGCGGCACCTGCCCCGGGTCCTCCGATCCCGTTGCGCCTCGACGGCCAGGGAGCGCTCGTCGGCGACGACCTCGAGGCGGACGCCGCCGGACGAGCGCGGGTCACCGTGCAGCTTCCGCGTCCGATCGATCCGGTCGTCGTCGACGTCACGCTCCAGCCCAATCCCGGAAGGAACTGATGCCACCGAACGAGTCGCCGCCGGTGACCCTGGCCGACCCACCGCGTCGCCAGTGGTCCCGGACCATCGTCGTGGTCGCAACCGCCGGCGTCACCGCCCTGATCGGGGTCGGCGTCTGGCTGTTCTCGCCCTCGGAGCTCGGTGAGCTCGAGCCGCCGCCGGACCTGGCGTCCTACGCGTACGTCGACGGCGTGGTGTCGGAGGTGGCGATGCCGAGCATCACCCTCGAGGCATTCGAGCCGGTCTCGGGCGAGGACTCCGTGACCTTCGAGGTCCGCGACGCCGACGCGCGCTACTTCGACGTCATCCACCTGCGTGCGCACTCCTCGATCGGCCTTCCGACGCGTGTCTACTACGAGGACGACGGCGAGCGGATCTGGGCGGTCTACAAGGAGGACGCACCGGCCAACAGCGGGGGCGAGGGGTGAGCGGCCTGTCGCTGCGTGCGCTGCATCTCCTCGGCTGGGCTGGGCTCCTCGGTGCGCTCGCACCCGCAACGGCCGCCGCCCACGGCGTCCAGGGTCGTGCCGAGACGCCGATTCCGATCTCCGCGTTCTTCTGGGCCGCGGCGGTCGTGCTCGTGGTCTCGTTCGTCGGCCTCGCGGTCGGCTGGTCGCAGCCGCGGCTGACCGGCGACAGCTGGCGCCGCGCGCCGCGCTGGCTCGAGGCATTCGCGCTCTCGCCCGTGACGATTTGGTGCGCCCGGGCGCTCGTGCTGGCGGGATTCGGACTCGTGTGGGTCGCCGCGGCGTTCGGCTCGACGCGGCTCGGCGGAAACCTGGCGCCGCTCGTCGTGTTCGTGGTGTGGTGGGTCGGCCTGGTTCCGCTCAGCGTCGTGTTCGGAAACGTCTGGCGCGAGGTCAACCCGTGGTCGACCATCGCCCGCCTGGCGCGGATGCCGGAGCGCCGCCCGGAGCGTCCGGTTCCGAGATGGATGGGGGTCTGGCCCGCCGCGGCGGTGCTCCTCGCCTTCGGCTGGTTCGAGCTGGTCTATCCGACACCCGCCGAGCCGCGGCTGCTGGCGATCCTGATCGGCGTCTACACCCTCGCGACGCTGGGGGCGATGTGGCGCTGGGGTGTTCGGACCTGGCTCGACCACGGTGAGGCCTTCTCGGTCTACACCGGCCTTCTCGCCCTTCTCTCGCCGGTCGAGGTCCGAGAGAGCGAGGACGACGGGGCTCGGCGTCTCGGCTTTCGCGCGCCGTTCCTCGCGGTGACCCGCCTTCGTCCCCAGCCGGGCATGGTGGCGATGATCGCCGTGCTGGTCGCGACGGTGACCTACGACGGCCTGTCGGCCAGCGACTTCTGGGAGCGCCGAGACGTCGCGGCGAGCGAGCGCCTCATCGACATCGGACTGACCGACTTCCAGGCCGGCGTCCTCATCGGGACGTTCGGGCTGCTCGGCTCGCTGGCGGTCTTCGTCGTCGGCTACGAGCTCTGCTCCTCGGCCTCGGGCCGGCTTGCGCACTGGCGTCACACCACCCTCGGGCGCATGGCGGCCGCGTTCGTCCATGCGCTCGTTCCGATCGCGTTCGCCTACTTCGTCGCCCACTACTTCACGCTGTTCGTGTTCCAGAGCCAGGACCTCATTCGCCTGGCCTCGGATCCGCTCGGGCAGGGCACGGACCTCTTCGGGACCGCCGACAGCCAGATCAACTTCGAGCTGGTCTCGGCCGAGACGATCTGGGCCGTCCAGGTCGCCGCCATCGTCATCGGCCACGTCCTCGCGCTCGCCTTTGCCCACGACCGCGCACTCGAGCTCGGGCGATCTCACCGCGAGGCGATCCTCTCGCAGGCGCCGATGTTGCTCCTGATGGTCGCGCTCACCGTGGCCGGGCTGTGGTCGCTGTCCGCTGGGATGGCGGCCTGAGGCCGCTGGCGCTGCTCGCCGGGGCGAGCTTCCTCGCACTTGCCGTGTTCCTGGCGGCGCTCGGTCCGAGCTCCGGCGCGTACCACCTCGGACATTCGGGGCCCGCGGCCGACTCGAGCACGGATCTGGCCGCGCTCTGGGCGATTCCACCGGTCGAGGTCGCCGGGGTGATCGTTCTCGGCGCCCTCTACGTGGTCTGGGCTCGCCGGAGTGGCGGGGTCTCGGGTACTCGGCAGGCGAGTTTCCTCGCGGGCCTCGCCGCCATCCTGATCGCCGTCGTCTCCCCGCTCGGCGGCATCGCCCAGCAGGGGCTGCTCTCGGCGCACATGCTTCAGCACACGCTGATCGGTGCGGTCGCACCGCTCTTGCTGCTGCTCGGTGTCCCCGCGACGAGCATCCGCGGCCTGGCCGCGACGACACGGCGGCGCCTCGGCCTGCTCGCGCACCCGGTGCTCGCGTTCTCGCTGTGGGTCATCGGCACCGTGGTGTGGTTGCTTCCGGCTGTCCACCACGCGGTGCTGATGAGCAGTCCGCTGTGGGTGCTCCAGCAGGTGTCGTTCCTCGCGCTCGGCCTGGTCATGTGGGCGCCGATCATCGAGCCGCTCCCGGCTCCCGCGTGGTTCGGCACGGCCGCCAAGGGCCTCTACATGAGCGGCGTCTGGACGGTGGGCCTGATCATCGCCAACGTCTACTGGTTCTCGGGGACCGCCTTCTACCGCTCACACGCCGAAGCGGCGGTCGCGTGGGGGTTGTCTCCCCTGGAGGACCAGGGGCACGCGGGCACGGTGATGATGGTGCTCCACTGCCTGCTCGCGTTCGGGGCGATCGCGGTGCTGTTCTTTCGCCAGGCACGCGAGGAGCACCTCGCTCAGCGGCTCATCGACGCGGGGATCGAGCCGAGTCGGGTGGCCGAGGCGACACGGCGTGGGGTGGCCGATGCGCTCGCGCGCGAGCGGGGGATTCCCGTGCGAACCCGAGCCGGCATCGACTAGCTGGGTCGGCGTACCTGGTTGCGCGGTCGGGCTCGACCCGACGGTTGCCGCCCATGCGGTGAACCGCCCTGGGCCGATAATGAGAGCGATTATCATCTAGGCGTGACCCGCGCCGATGGCACCCCTTCCGAGGCCGGTCCCGTGCTGACCCCGCTCGTGCTGATCACGGGCGTCCTCGGCGCCGGCAAGACCACCGTCGTGCGAGCGATGGTTCGGGGCCTCCACGCACGCGGCATCGCCCCCTCGGTCATCCTCAACGACTACCTGAACGCCCGCGTCGACGCGGCGACGATTCCGAGCCTGGCGGAGCAGGTGGTCCCAATCGGCGGCACCTGCGTCTGCTGTGCCTCGCGGGCCGAGCTGACCGCGGCGCTCGAGGGCGCGGCCCTTCCCGAGCGGTCGGTCATGCTCGTCGAGGCGAACGGCACGGCGGACCCCGCCGAGCTGATCGAGGTCCTCGCAGCCGATCGTGCGGCGGCGCGCTACACGCTGCCGGTCCAGGTCTCGGTGATCGACGTCTCACGGTGGCAGCGCCGCGGCTGGCAGAACGAGCTCGAGGCCGAGCAGGTGCAGACGGCGACCCACATCGTCCTCACTCGTGCGGAGGAGGTCGATGCCACACGGCGGCGCGACGTCGAGGAGGCCCTTGCCGATCTGGCGCCGCGCGCCGGGCTGGTCGGCGTCGAGGCGCTCACGGAGACGGTCGCGGGCATCGCCGATGCCCCCGAGCTCGCTCCACGGCGCTTCGGCGGCGCTTCGGCTGACCACCACCACGACCCTCGTCGCCACCACTTCAGCGCCGCCGAGTTCCCGCTCGCTCCGCTCGTCGAGCGGGGGGCGCTCGAGTCGTGGCTGCACGCCCTTCCGCCAGAGGCCGTGCGAGTGAAGGGGGTCGCACAACTCGCGGGCGACGGCGGCTGGTGCTACTTCGAGCGGCTCGAGGGTGCCGACGCCGTGCGCCTCACTCCGATCCGGGGCGAACGCCTCGAACCGGTCGCGATCCTCATCGGCCCCCAGCTGCCTCCGGACTTGGAGCTGGGCGAGCTGGCGACGACTGGCGCGCCGGGGTGAGCTCGTCGGCCTGATCCGGTCCGGCACCGCTGACGATCGCCCACGCACAACGCATCGCGCCGGCGATGTTGGGTGCCGCCGCGCCGATCTCGAGCTCCGCCAGGCCACCCGTGACGTGAAGACCCGGTGCCCACTCGAGGGCGGGTGAGACCACGGGGCGCCCACAGGGAGAGACGGGAAGCCCCAGGTCCGAGACCGCCTGGGCGAGGAGTCCACCGCCCGGCGGTCGGCGGGCGAACCCGGTGGCAAGGAGCAGTGCCGACGCGTCGATCGATTCGCCGGTCTCGGTCTCGACCGAGATCCCACCGGGCGTCGGCTCGGCACCGACCGCGCGTCCGTGCACGTGACGCAGGCGGCCCTCGGCGCACGCCCCCGCGACGGCTCTGGCCACCTCGTCGGTGACGGTTCCGGGGCAGCGTCCGGCATCGATCATCCGGCGCCGCTCGGACAGGTCGGGTGTTCGCCGGAGCGAGGCGACGAGCGTTGGCCCGAGCCACATCGGATGGCTGTCGAAGCGGGCCTGGCTGAGCGGCGGTCCGAGGAGCACGACATCGAATCCGTCTCGTCCGGCGAGCGAGAAGGCGGTCTGCGCGGCACTCATCCCGGCGCCGACGACAACGATGCTCCCGCCGTCGCCGAGCGCCTCGACCTCTGATCGGGGCTCGAGGATGTGGTGGATCGGCGCCCCCGACCGTCGCGCCGCCTGCGCCCACTCCGGCCAGCTCGGCGCGGCAGGACCGGTGGCGAGCACCAGCCGGCGCGTACGAAGCGCCCCGGCCGAGCTCGAGACGCTCCAGCCGCCGCGCTCGGGCGCAATCCGTCGTGCCCAGCCCGTGATCCTGCGGGCCTCGATCCCGCCGGTCTCGACGACTCCGCGCGCGTGACGATTGAAGAGGGCGAGGGACGGGCGCTGGTAGACGCCGAGATGATCGGACTTGCTTCGCCGAAGGCGTCCAAGCTCGTAGGGGTCGCTGCCGATGTGATGGACCGCGGGGGATCTCAGATAGCGCATGCCGACGGCGTCGGTGCGCTTCTCCCAGGCCCAGAGCGCGCGCGGGTGCGGATCGAGCAGCGCGATCCCGGCTGGGTCCTCACCGGCTCCGATGAGGCGGTGGGCGAGGTGGCAGCCGTGGATACCCGATCCCAGGATGAGCCACTCGTGTCGGTTCTGCGCCGTCGCGGACACAGATGAGAATCATTCTCATGTTCTGTCCGATGTCAAGCAGGGCGGACGAACGGGGGGCGGATGGACGAGTTCGGGCTCGCGGGCGCTCGCCACCGCGGCGCCGGCGGGCGGCAGTCCTGTTGAGAATAGGTCTCGTTCTTGGCGTCTTGAGTCGACGCTCCCACCCGTGCACTCTCGGTGCATGAGCAACGAACAGACACTTCACGCACCGCACGACCATGTTCACGGGCCGTCCTGTGGTCACGTCGCGATCGAGCACGACGGCCACGTCGACTACCTGCACGACGGGCACCTGCACCACCCCGACAGTGGTGGCGTCGAGGAGCACGTCATCGCCGTTTCGAGCGCCAACCCGAACGACTGCACCCCCGAGCACCGGTGCGCCGGCCACCCCGAGGGCCATCAGCACGGGCCCGGGTGTGGGCACGAGCCGGTACCACACGGCGATCACGTCGACTTCCTTGTCGATGGGCACCTGCACCATCCGCACGGCGCCCACTGCGACGACCACGGGGCGGTGCACGTCCGCGCCTGAGCATGTGACTCGCAGGGCCGCGACCGCCCTGCGATGCTCTTCGCATGGACGCAGCGGAGCAGGATGCGTGGCGCGCGCTCGCGACGGAGCGAGTGGCGGGCGCCGGCCTTCGTCTGGGAGCGGCGCGGGTTGAGGTGATCGAGTTCCTGGCCCGTGAGGGCCAGTGCCTCCTGGGCGCGAGCGACATCGTCGCGCGTCTTCGCGAGCAGGGAGGACGCGCGGGGCAGGCCTCCGTCTATCGAATCCTCGAGGAACTCACGGCGCTCGGCCTCGTCCGCCGACTCGTCGACGAGAGCGGGATCGCCCGCTTCGAGATCGCCGCGCCGGGATCCCACCACCACCATTTCATCGACGATGCCACCGGCGAGGTGGCGCCCTTCAGCGACCCCGAGCTCGAGCGCGCGGTCGAGGCGGCCGCAGCACGCGCGGGATTCGAGTTGAGCTCACACGAGATCGTCCTTCGGGGGCGGCGCACGGGCACACGATCCGCCGCGCGCTCGTCTCGCTGATCCCGGCGGCGCCCTCGGGCTGACCTCTCCACACCCGATCGGGTGTGCCTAGATAGGAATGATTACTATTCTCATCTAGGCCACACTCGAAACGGAGGTGATCGGTGGAGCGGCTGCCGGTGACTGTGCTCTCTGGCTTCCTCGGGGCGGGGAAGACCACGCTCTTGAACCACGTACTCGCCAACCGCGAAGGGCGGCGGGTCGCGGTGATCGTGAACGACATGAGCGAGGTGAACATCGACGCGGAACTCGTCCGCGGGGGCGAGGCCGCTCTCGACAGGGTCGAGGAGCGCCTGGTCGAGATGAGCAACGGCTGCATCTGCTGCACCCTGCGCGAGGACCTGCTCGAGGAGGTCTCCCGCCTGGCCCGCGAGGGTCGGTTCGACTACCTGCTGATCGAGTCGACCGGAATCTCCGAACCCCTGCCGGTGGCTCAGACGTTCACGTTCGCCGACGAGGAGGGCCGGAGCCTCTCCGAAGTGGCTCGGCTCGACACGATGGTCACGGTCGTCGATGCGGCCAACTTCACCCGCGAGTACCGCGAGGCCGAGCAGCTGGCCGCGCGGGGGATGGCGGCCGCCGACGGGGATGAGCGCACGATGGCCGATCTCCTCGTCGAGCAGGTGGAGTTCGCCGACGTCATCGTGATCTCGAAGACCGACCTCGTCGAGCCCGAGGAGGTTGACGAGGTCAGGGGAATCCTGCGGGCGCTGAATCCGGGCGCACACGTCATCGAGGGCACGTTCGGGCAGGTCGACCTGGCCCAGGTGCTCGACACCGGCCGCTTCGACATGGAGGCCGCCGAGCGCTCACCGGCCTGGATTCGCGAGCTCATGGGCGAGCACACGCCCGAGACCGAGGAGTACGGGATCTCCTCGTTCGTCTATCGGGCGAGAGCGCCGTTTCACCCCGGGCGTCTCCTGGAGTTCCTGCGCGGCTCTGACGTGTGGGACGGGGTCGTGCGATCCAAGGGGTTCTTCTGGATCGCGACGCGACCGGACTTCGTCTACCTGTGGTCGCAGGCCGGCGGCGCCGCACGCTACGAGGTGACCGGCAAGTGGTGGTCCGCGGTGGAGCGCTCCGAATGGCCGGACGACCCAGAGCTGCGCGACCAGATCACCGACGACTGGGACGCGACGCACGGTGACCGGCGCCAGCAGATCGTGCTGATCGGCCGCGACATGGACGAGGACCGACTCCGGGCCGGACTCGACGCCTGCCTGGCAAGCGACGAGGAACTCGCGGAGGGCGTCCCCGATCCCTTCCCGGCGACCCCGGAGCCGCTGGCCCACGTGCACTGAGGTCGCCACCCGGCCCGGCGTCGCCGGGCCGGGTGCGGCCCGTTCGCTCACACACCCCGCCACTCGAGGAGCCTCTTGTGATTCGGAGAAGATCGGTCCAGTTCCCCGCGCTCGCGCTCGCCGCCGGCGCGCTTGCCCTTGGCGCCGCCGCCTGTGGCGGCGACGACGACGAGGCGGGGACCGACAGCGCTGTTCCCGTAGTCGCGACGACGACGGTCGTCGCCGACATCGTTGAGAACGTCGGCGGCGAGGACGTCGACGTGCAGACCCTCGTCGGCCGGGACTCCGACGCGCACACCTTCGAGCCCGAGCCCGGGGACGCCGAGGCGATCACCGAGGCCCAGGCGGTGTTCTCGATCGGGCTCGGCTTCGAGAGCTGGCTCGAGGACCTGGTCGACGCCTCGGGTACCGAAGCGGGAGTCAGCGAGCTCTCGGACGGAGTGGAGCTGATCGAGTTCTCGGAGGAGGACGGCCACGCGCACGGCGAGGACGAGGCACACGCCAGCGGCGAGGAGGACGGACACTCCGAGGGCGAGGACGACCACGACCACGATCACGGTGACGAGCACGATCACGGTGACGAGGAGAAGCACAGCGACGAGGAGAAGCACGAGGACCACGGCGACGCCCACGAGGGCGAGGGCGAGGCCGGACACGACCACTCGCACGAGGGCCCGGACCCGCACGTCTGGCTCACGGCCGCGAACGGCGTCGTGATGGCCCAGAACGTCGCCGACACCCTCGCCGCGGTCGACCCCGAGAACGCCGACGCCTACCAGGAGCGCGCCGCCGCCTACGTCGCCGAGATCGAGTCCGCGGGTGACCAGGTCAGTGAGACGCTGGCCGTGGTTCCTGCCGGTCAGCGCGTGCTGTTCACCAACCACGACGCGTTCGGCTACTTCGCGCAGGAGCACGACTTCGAGGTGCTCGGCGCGGCGCTGAACTCCCTCTCGACCGAGGGCGCGGATCCGTCCGCCGCCGAGGTCGCAGCCGCGGTCCAGCAGGTGAAGGAGTCGGGTGTGCCGGCGATCTTTCCCGAGAACATCGTGACCCCCGAGACGCTCGAGACCATTGCCCGGGAGGCGGGGGTCGAGGTGGCCCCCGAGCTCTCGACGGGTGCCCTCGGGGCGGAGGGCTCGGACGCCGACACCTACCTCGGCATGCTGACGAGCAACGCCCAGATCATCGCCACCCATCTCGGCGAGGCTTCCTGAGGCGCCGCCCTTCGGTCAACGGAGGTCCACTCGGTCCTGGCGCGCGCTCGGCGCGGATCGTCCCGAGCGATGCGCCAGGGGTCGGTGGCCGCTACTGGCGGGCTGGGAGCAGCACGCCAACCCGCTGGAACAGTGGAGGCCTGAAGCGACTGGTGCGAACGGCCTCGACGATGTCGCCCAAGTCGTCCACCGGCAGGTAGACGCCGCCCAGGGCAGTCTCGAACGGCAGGACCAGCGGGAGCTCGCCGGTCTTCCGGCGGCTCTCTCGGCGCCTCATCAGCACCTGACCGTCAGCTGTGGTCTCGACGGTGATGAGATCGAGTCCCGGGCGCCCGCTGAGCGTCGGGTCGGACGTCAGGATGAGGCGGATGTTGCCATTCGGGCGTTCTTCGAGCGCGGCCAGCTCCCAGAATGACCATCTCTTGATGCGGAATGCCGCCAGCCGCGCCGCCGAGGCTGCGTTCGGCGCAATCCGATGCAACTCCACTCGTCCCCGCTCGTCGACGAGGGCCAGGACTGACCCGCCCCGGCTCGAGGGCGTTGCCAGCCAGGTGCCGGTGATCGAGATGTCACGTGTGCAGAGGATCTCGACGGGGGCTTGACCGGTCGAGGCGGAGGCACGCAGGCAGTCGACGACACCTCTGGCGCTGTCTCGCAGTTCCGACCAGACCGCGGCGGGCACCCCACGGCCATCGACGCCGAGCTCGGCTCGAAACACCACCCGAGGTGGGCCTGGACCCGACTCGCTCGAGCGGGCCAGCTCTCTCGGTTCGGACCACGCCCCGGGCTCACCGCTCGACGAGAAGATCGTCGCGAGGTCGAGCTCGGCCGGTCCGAACCGTTCGCTCCACCACGCGGCTGCACCCGAGTCGGTCACACGGAGACCGTCCAGATGCCCCGGATCCCTGGGCCCCGCGATGTCCCGTGGCGGAGTCCAGGCGCCACCCGCCGCGCGCTCGACCGCGTAGACGGTTCCGCTCTCTCCGCGTGCCCCTCGCCACGCCACGACCTGGCGTCCGGACGCGGATGCTGCTGCTCGGGGTGCGTGGCCATAGCCCGTGCCGGACGACAGCGTGACCGGGGCGCGAAACGGCGAGGTCGCATTGCTGCGTTCCATCACTCGGGTGTGCCGACGGCCGCCCGACTGCCGATCCTCCCATGCAACCAGTGCCGCACCCGATTGCGACCCGAGCACCGTGATCGCCTGAGCCTTGCGTGCGGGCACCCGCACCAGCTGGCGCCACGGGCCTCGTGCCCTGTGCGACCAGACCGCGACATGGTTGGGGCCAGCGCGTCCGGCGACGAGCGTTTGGTTCCCCGAGCGGTCTGCGCTTCGGAGCTCTCCCTTCAGGCGCGCCTCACCCGAGATGGCTCCGGTTGCGCTTGCTCCACCAACAAGGAGCGCGCCTACCGCGAGCGCCGGGACGACTCCAAGTCGCATGCCCCCAACATGCAGGGCGTGCTCACAGGGCGCAAGCCTCCCGACTGCATCGCGATGTTCACGGTTGCGACCGCAGCAGGAGGAACCGGGCCACCGCGAGAACAACTAGACAACTACTTACTTGTGTGCTGATATACCGCCCATGGCACGGAGCGATCAGCCAGCCCTGTCGGACGAGATGGTCGAGCGCATCGCTCGCCGCCTGTCGGCCATCGGCGATCCCACGCGGATCCGGCTGCTCAACACGCTCCGAGACGGCGAGGCGACCGTCGGCGAGCTGACCGCCGCCGCCGGGACGACTCAGCAGAACGTCTCCCGCCACCTCGGCCTGCTCCACGCGGAGGGGATCGTCGCTCGCCGAAAGGACGGAAACTACGTTCGCTACCGGATCGTCGATCCGTCCGTCCTCGCCATCTGTGACGCGGTGTGCGGCGGCGTCATCGAGCAGCTCGACCGTGCGCTCGCCGCCGTGAGCGGATCGACCGCCGAGCAGACGTCCGCGCGGTGATCGCACGCCGGTTCGGCATCGGGTGCCGGTGAGGGCCGGGCCGATCGGGCGGCTGGGCCGCTGGTGCGCGACCCACGGCCGGATCGTGGCCGTGATCTGGATCGTCGGGGTCATCGGGCTGGGCGCGCTCGCCCCACGGGTCGAGCATGCGCTCTCGGGCGCCGGCTGGTGGGACTCGAGGTCCGAGTCCGTCGACGCGCGCGAGCTGATCGGGCCGAACTTCGGCGGCAACGACTCGTACGCGCTGTGGGCGGTGGTCCACTCCGATTCGGCGACGCTCGACGACCCCGAGTTCCGAGGTGTCGTCGCCGACGTGCAGCGGGCCCTGGCGGATGAGCCGGAGGTCGCCGCCGTCATCCCGCCGCGGCCTGGCGTGACGATCAGCGAGGACCGCCGCACGGCCGTCGTGCTGGGCGGGGCCGGGGCGGATCCCACCGAGATGGTCGCCGTCGCCACCGACCTCAAGGGCGAGCTCCAGGGCGCGGGGACCGACGCCGTGAGCGTCGAGCTCACCGGCGCCTCGGGGATGTGGTCGGACTTCAACGAGGCCAACCGCGAGGCAATGCTCCGCTCGGAGATCATCAGCTGGCCTGTGACGCTGGCGATCCTGCTGGTCGCCTTCGGTGCGCTCGTCGCCGCCGGGCTGCCACTGCTTCTGACGATCATCAGCCTGGTCGCCTCGGCCGGATCGCTCGTGCTGCTGAGCCAGACCTTCGACATCTCGATCTGGGCGATGAACTTCGCGCTCATGTTCGCCCTGGCGCTCGGCATCGACTACGCGCTGTTCATCATCTTCCGCTACCGCAAGAGCCTGTTCGGCGAGCGGCGATCGCGACTCGATGCGATCACGGAGACGATGGACACCGCCGGCAAGGCCGTCCTCTTCTCGGGCATCACCGTGTTGATCTCGCTGACGGCGGTGATGCTCGTTCCGAGCCCGGCGTTCCGGTCGATGGCGCTCGGAATCATGCTCTCGGTCGTCTTCATCCTCCTGGCGACGCTGACCCTGCTCCCCGCCGTGCTGCACACGCTCGGGCATCGGGTGAACAAGGGGGCCCTGCCCTGGGCGCGCCTCGAGGACCAGCGCTCGTCTCGGTTCGAGGGGTGGGCCCAGCGCATCTGGCGGCGCCCGATCCCGCTCGGCGCGGCGGCGCTCGTCGTCCTCCTTCTCCTTGCCGCCCCGGTCTTCGGACTGCGCACGGGCATGCCCTCGATCGCCGTGGTTCCGTCGGGTGACACCTCCCGAGTCGGCTACGAGCAGGTCGCCGCCGCGTTCGGTCCGGGCGCCCCGGGCGCGATCCAGCTCGTCGGCCCGACCCGGGAGATGGGGCTCGCGGCGGACGCGGCCGGCGACGATGCCAACATCGTCGCGGTCACGCCACCGCAGGCGGGCGGGGACGACCTGGCACTCGTCCAGGCCATCCCGGCGACCGACCCCTCCGACTCCGAGATCGGTCCGACCGTCGACCGCCTGCGCGCGGCGATGCCCGACGGGGTGCTCGTCGGTGGCGCTGCCGTCGAGAACGTCGACCTCGAGTCGTCCCTCGGACGGGTGACGCCCGCGGTGATCGGCATCGTCCTGGTCCTCGGGTTCCTGCTCCTGCTGGTCGCCTTCCAGGCACCGGTGGCCGCGGCGATCGGCGTGGTCACCAACCTGCTCGCGGTCGGTGCCGCCTTCGGCGTGGCGCGGCTGATCTTCCAGGAAGGCTGGCTGTCGGGGCTGCTCGGATTCGAGTCGCAGGGGTTCCTCAACGCCTGGGGCCCGGTGTTCTTCTTCGCGATGGTCTTCGCGATCAGCATGGACTACACCGTGTTCCTGCTGTCGTCGATGAAGGAGCACTGGGACCGAACGGGCGATGCCCGCGAGGCGATGGTCGCCGGCATGTCCTACACGGGACCCGTCGTGCTCGCGGCCGCCGCCGTGATGGTCGCGGTGTTCTTCACCTTCGCGCTCTCCGGCCCGATCCCGCCGAAGGAGATGGGGATCGTCCTGGGGACGGCCGTCCTCCTCGACGCCCTCCTGGTTCGACTCCTCCTGGTGCCGGTCGCCCTCCGGCTCGTGGGCGCCGCCGCCTGGTGGCAGCCGACGTGGATCACCCGCGTGTTGCCGGAGGTGCGCTTTGGCCACTGACCGCAGCCACACGGAGCCCGCCGGCGCGCGAGCCAGGCCCAGCACGTCGTGCGGCGGAGAGCCACAACAGCGTCGAAAGGAGACCGCGTGAGCGCAACCGAGGCGGCAGGCGACACCGACCAGCAGGTCGACATCAAGAAGGGACTGCCCGAGGCGTACCGCGCCCTGGCGGCGATCACCCGCAGCGCGGGCGCCTTTGGCGAGGGACTGGACGAGCTCGTGAAGGTGCGCGCCAGCATCCTCAACCGCTGCTCGTACTGCATCGACACGCACACCGCGCACGCCATCAAGGGCGGTGAGGACCCCCGGCGGCTCTTCGCCCTCGCGGCGTGGCGAGACTCCGACTTCTTCACGAGCCGCGAGCGAGCTGCGCTCGCGCTTACGGACGCCATCACGACGGTGAGCGCCGACGGCGATGTCGACGCGGCGCTTGCGGCGGCGAGCGAGGAGTTCTCGGTCGACGAGCTGAACCGGCTCGTGACGGCGATCATCGCGATCAACGCGTGGAACCGTGCAGCGATCGCCAGTCGATTCGCCGCCTCACCCCTCCGGGAGCTGTGACGGCGCGCCGACCGGCTCCGGCCGGGGCGGGCTCAGGCTCCTCGCTCTCGGTCGCGCCGCTCAGGTGGCGGCGACGCGAGCGCCCTTCTCGCCTCCGGGAAGCGATTGCGGATCCAGCCCCTGGCTGGGCTCGCGCCGGAACCTGCGCAGGCGCAACGAGTTGGTGACGACGAAGACGCTCGAGAACGCCATGGCCGCTCCCGCCAGCAGCGGGTTCAGGAGTCCGACGGCCGCGGCGGGGATCAGCACCACGTTGTAGGCGAACGCCCAGAACAGGTTCTCGCGGATGATGGTGAGCGTCCTGCGCGAGAGGCGGATCGCATCGGGCGCCGCGTTGAGATCGCCCGAGACGAGCGTCAGGTCCGACGCCTCGATGGCCACGTCGGTTCCCGTGCCGATGGCGAGACCGAGGTCCGCCTGGGCGAGCGCCGGCGCGTCGTTCACGCCGTCGCCCACCATCGCGACGACGCGCCCCTCCTGTTGGAGCTCGGCCACGACCCGTGCCTTGTCGGCCGGGAGGACCTCCGCGATCACCTCGTCGATCCCGACCTGCGCGGCGACGGCGTCGGCGGTCGTGCGGTTGTCGCCCGTGAGCAGCACCGGCCGCAGCCCCAGTCCGCGCAGGCGCCCCACCGCCTCGACGGAGCTGGCCTTCGGGGTGTCGGCGACGACGAAGACCGCGGCCGGCTTGCCGTCCCAGCTGGCCGCGATGGCAGTCTGACCCCGACCCTCGGCGTCCTGGCGAACCCGATCCAGCGCCTCCGGGAGGTGCACGCCCCAGTCGGCCAAGAGCGCCGGGCGGCCGACGATCACCCCGTGCCCGTCGACGACGCCCTCGACCCCGAGGCCCTCGCGGTTCTGGAATGACTCGGGTGGCGGCAGCTCGCCGAGCCGATCCCGCGCCGCGCCCGCGATCGCCCGCGCGATCGGATGCTCGGAGGAGTCCTCGAGGCTGCCGACGAGCCGGAACGCCTCGTCCTCGCTGACGCCGTCCGCGACGGCCATCGTGACGAGGCGCATCTGTCCGGTCGTCACCGTCCCGGTCTTGTCCAGCAGGATCGTGTCGACGGATCGGGTCGACTCGAGCACCTCTGGGCCCTTGATGAGCAGGCCGAGCTGCGCCCCACGTCCGGTGCCCACCATGAGCGCGGTGGGTGTGGCGAGCCCGAGCGCGCAGGGGCAGGCGATGATGAGCACCGCCACGGTCGCCGTGACCGCGAACGCCGCCGACTCGCCGGTCCCGAGCCAGAAGCCCAGCGTGGCGGCGGCGATGAGGAGCACCACCGGCACGAACACCGCCGACACCCGATCGGCAAGGCGCTGCACCGGCGCCTTGCCCGACTGGGCGTCCGAGACGAGCCGTCCGATCTGCGCCAGCGCGGTGTCGGCCCCGACGCTCGTCGCTCGCACGACCACGCGTCCACCCATGTTGACCGTGGCGCCGATGACCTCGTCGCCCGGAGCCTTCTCGACGGGCATCGACTCGCCGGTGAGCAGCGACTCGTCCAGCGCGGAGGCACCTTCCTCGACGACCCCGTCGGTCGCCACCTTCTCGCCGGGGCGGACCACGAAGCGCTGCCCGGTGGTGAGCTCGTCGATCGGGACCCGGTGCTCACGACCATCGGGCCCGAGCACGCTCGCCTCCTTGGCGCCGAGCGCCAGCAGCGCCGCGAGGGCCGCGCCCGCGTTGCGCTTGGCGCGCGCCTCCAGGTAGCGCCCGAGCAGGAGGAAGGTGACGACGACGGCGCTGACCTCGAAGTAGACGTGGTGCAGTCCCTCGCCGCGGGCGGGGATGATCTCGAACGACATCCGCATGCCCGGATCGCCCGCGCTGGTGAAGAGCATCACCGCGATGGACCACGCCCAGGCGGCCAGGGTGCCGATCGACACGAGGGTGTCCATCGAGGCGGTCCCGTGGCGCAGGGCTCGCCCGGCGGCCGCGTGGAACGGCCATCCGGCCCACAGCACGACGGGCGTCGCGAGGGCGAGGGTGACCCACTGCCAGTAGTCGAACTGCAGCGGCGGCACCATCGAGATC
>JANQPH010000020.1 GCA_028285405.1 Thermoleophilia bacterium | reverse complement strand
GCGGCCCTTGGGGCCAAGGGTGACCTTGACCGCGTCAGCGAGGGTGTTGACCCCCCGCTCGAGCGCCCGCCGGGCCTCCTCGTCGAACTTCAGCTCCTTCGGCATTCCTGGGAATGTCCTTTCGTATCGGGCGTGGTGATGGTTGAGATCCGGCGTGCGCTCAGCCGGCGACCTTCGCGAGGATGTCGTGCTCGGTGAGGATGAGAACGTCCTCCCCTTCGACCGTCACCTCGGTCCCGCCGTACTTCGAGTAGATGATCTCGTCGCCAACGGCCACTTCCATCGGGATTCGCTCACCATCGACGACCTTGCCGTCGCCGACAGCGAGGACCTTGCCGCGCTGGGGACGCTCCGTCGCCGTATCGGGGATCACGATCCCAGCGGCCGTGACCTGATCCTGCTCGACTGCCTGCACGATCACTCGATCGCCAAGCGGCTTGAGGTCCATCGCGTCTCCCGGGTCGTCGCTTTGTCCGTGCGGGCCGACCCGGACGGGGCCGGCGGCACCCTGGCACTCACCACATGCGAGTGCCAGACCAGTGCAGGCTAGCGCCTTGGGCTCGGGGTTTCTACGGACCTGGCTCGAGCGTGCCGAGAAGTGACGACAGGCCCTTCGCGAGGTCGCGGCGCTCCTTGGCCGAAAGCCCGCCGAGTGCGTCGCGCTCCGCCGTCGAGATCGCCACGGCCGCGGCGTCGACACGAGCCCGACCGGCGTCGGTCAGGTGGACGAGCACTCCGCGGCCGTCGCTCGCGTCCGGACGGCGCGCCACGAGCCCGTCCCGCTCGAGACGCTTGACCAGGTTCGTCATCCCACCGGTCGTGAAGAAGGCCTGATCGGCCAGGGCCGTCGGAGCGAGCTCGGCGTCCGACCCCCCGTGGCTCCGGAGGATCGCGAGCACCGAATACTCGGCGGGCCGGAGGTCGTGGGCCGAGAGCGCCTCCGCCAGGCGCTCCTCGAGGAGCGCGGCGGCCCGAAGAACCCGAGCGACCACCTCCATCCCGGAGGTGTCGAGCTCGGGGAGGGCCTCGGCCCAGCGCGTGATTGCGGTGTCGACTCGATCCATCTCGTTGTCCTGCCTCACTCCATTGTAACTTGCAAGAAAGCTTTTGTGAAAGCTATTATCCGTCGCGACAAGAGCTCGCGCCGCGGGCGCGACGCCAACCACTCGAGGGAGCTGCGATGTCCGTTTCCGAACCAGTCCTGACGCCGCCGACCGGCGGCGAGTCCGTGTCGACCCCCGGCGGGTCGAGCGCGGAGATCAAGGTGGCGAGCGACGCCACCGGCGGCGAGTACTCAGCCGTCGTCTACCGGGTCGTGTCGGGCGAGGAGCCGCCGATGCACACCCACACCCGCGAGGACGAGATGGTCTACGTGATCGACGGTGAGCTGACGGCGTTCGTCGGCGACGCGTCGGTCGAGGTCGGCCCGGGCGCCTACGCGGCCCTCCCGCAGGGGGTGCCACACGGCATCCGCGTCTCGGGCGAGTCGGCGACGCTCCTGCTCACGTTCTCCCCCGGCGGACTCGAGCGCTTCTTCGTCCCGGCCGGCGAGCAGAGCCCCGACCCGGCGTCGTTCGGCCTGCGAATGCACGACCCGGCTCCTTCCGCCTAGGAAGGCACGAGCGATCGGGCGCTCTCGGGCGCCCGATCCCCCGGCTCACGATCTGCGTCGGACGAGGGACGAGTGCCCTACGGCCGGATGTTCGGCGACCCTTGTTCGCAGGCAGCGGTGGACCTATTCTCGTCGCCGCAGTTTTGGCAACGCGCGCTACTGAATTCCCGCGACTCGCCAGGGGGCGATGGGCACGACCACCGCAGGCCTCGAGCTGGGCCCGTTCCGCCTCGCCGAGCACGGCCACCGACCCGCCCTCGTCGCGGACGGCGAGACGATCACCTACGCCGAGCTGTCCGAGCAAGTGCGATCGCGTGTCGACGAGCTCGGCCGGGGACGGCGCGTCGTGTGGATCGGGGTGGGCAACGATCCCGAGTCGATCGTCAGCTACCTGGCGACGCTCGCAGGCGGCCACGTCGCATGGCTCGACTCCCCGCACTCGGCGGCGCCGCCTGCCCGCTCCCCCATCCGGCCCGACACGATCGTCTCGGTCGAGGACGGCGCCACGCGAGTCACCCGGCTGAGCGAGGAGCCCGGACACCAACTCCACCCCGACCTGGCGCTGCTGCTCAGCACCTCGGGCACGACCGGCGCTCCGCGTCTGGTGCGCCTCTCGCACCGGAACATCACCTCGAACGCCGAGGCGATCGCCGAGTACCTGGGGATCACCGCCGAGGATCGCGCGCTGACGTCGCTGCCCATGCACTACTGCTACGGGCTCTCGGTCGTCGGCTCACACCTGCTCGCGGGGGCGTGCCTGCTGCTGACCGAGCGCTCGGTGAGCGACGACGCGTTCTGGGCGCTTGCGAGGACCGGGCGGGCGACGAGCTTCGCCGGGGTGCCGCATACGTTCGAGCTGCTCGATCGGGTCGGCTTCGACGGGATGGAGCTGCCCGACCTGCGGTACGTGACGCAGGCCGGGGGCAGGCTCGCTCCGGAGCGGGTCAGCCGCTACGCGCAGCTCGGGCGGGCCCGCGGGTGGAGCTTCTACGTCATGTACGGGCAGACCGAGGCCACGGCCCGCATGGCGTACCTGCCGCCGGAGCTGGCCACGATCGAGCCGCAGTCGATCGGCGTGGCGATCCCGGGGGGCACGCTCGAGATCGCCGAGGTCGCCGAGGTCGCCGATCCCGAGGTCGGTGAGCTGGTCTACCGGGGCCCGAACGTGATGATGGGCTACGCCGAGGCGCCGGAGGACCTCGAGCGGGGCCGGGACATCGCCGAGCTCCGCACCGGGGACCTGGCTCGGCGAAACCGGCGGGGGCTCTACGAGATCGTCGGGCGCCGCAGCCGGTTCGTGAAGCTGTTCGGGCTGCGCGTCGACCTCGGGCAGGTCGAGCGGCTGCTCGCCGACCACGACATCGATGCCGTGTGCGCCGGCACGGACGAGCGGCTCGTGGTTGCCGTCGTCGGCGACACCGAGTCCGGCCACGTCTCCTCGCTGATATCGGAGCGGATCGGGATCCCCGGTCGGCTCGTGGTGGCCCAGCGGTTCGCCGAGATCCCGCGCACATCAGCCGGAAAGCCGGACTATCCGGCGATCCTGGCCGCCGCGCAGCCGGCACCGGGCGCTCGAGCCGACGGGGTCGCGGCCGTCCTCTCCGCCGCCCTCGGCCGGCCGGTCACCGACGACGACAGCTTCTCCAGTCTGGGCGGCGACTCGCTGTCGTACGTCGAGGTGTCCGTCGGCCTCGAGGAGCTGCTCGGCGAGCTGCCACCCGAGTGGCCGCAGATGACCGTGGCCGAGCTCTCCACGCTGCGGGACGGCGCGCGCGAGCGGCGGCGGCTCATGCGCCACGTCGAGACGGATGTCGCGCTCCGCGCCGGCGCCATCGCCCTGGTCGTCGCATCCCACATGACCGACTTCTGGCCCGCCGGCGGTGCCCACCTCCTCCTGGCGATCGCCGGGTACAGCTTCGCCCGCTTCATGCTCACCGGCGCCGATCTGCCGGGACGGACGCGACGATGGCTGACGTCGATCGGCCGGATCGCGATCCCCAGCATGGCCTGGATCGCGTTCCTGGCGGTCACGGTCGGCGGCTTCAGCCTCGGCTCGGTGCTGCTCGTCAACAACATCGTCGGCGAGGCGGCGCTCACCGGCGCCCGGTGGCACTACTGGTTCGTCGAGGCCCTCGTGCAGATCCTGATCGTCGCGACGGTGCTGTTCTCGATCCCGGCAGTCCGGCGCCTGGAGCGGCGCGCGCCGTTCGGCTTCGCGCTCGGGCTGGCGGCGGTGCTCCTGATTCCGGCGATCACGACGGTCGCGCTGACTGATCGCCCGAGCGTCTTCTTCCTCACGTGGGTCGTCGCCTGGGTCTTCGCCCTCGGGTGGGCCGTCCAGCGGGCCCGGTCGCTCCTGCAGCGGAGCGCGGTGACCGCGCTCGCCGCGGTCAGCCTCGTCGGCTTCTTCGACGACGTCCTGCGCGGAGCGGTGGTGCTCGCGGGAGTGCTCGTGCTCCTGTGGCTGCCGAGCGTCTCGATGCCGCGACCGCTCGTGAAGGGGGTGGCCGTCATCGCCGCCGCCTCACTGGCGATCTACCTCACCCACTGGCAGGTCTTCCCGGAGCTGCTGCCGCTGATGCCTACCACCGTCGCCTTCGCGCTGACGATGGCCGCCGGAGTCGCGGCCTGGCTGCTCGTCCAAGCCGCCGTCTCGCTGATCCGCAAGGCCCGACGTCGAAGCCCCGCCGAGCCCGACCCCTCGCGGCCCGCGATGGGTTGGTCTACTGCAGCGCCCGCAGGTAGGCGATGACGTCCTCGAGGGCCTGACCGCTCACGAGCCCGCCCGGCATCCCGCCGCGGCCGTTCACGATCGGACCGCGAATCCGCTCCTCGGTCAGACCGCGCCGCACCAGGCGCGGCGCGCCTGCGCCGACCGCTCCCGTGCCGTGGCAGCCCGAGCAGTTGCGGTTGAACACCACGAGGCCGCGCTGTGGCGGGGTCGGGGGCGCCGGATCCCCGAGCGCGGGCTTGGCCCCGCCGGGTCGGCGCACCGTCTCGCAGCCGATGGTGCGGTCGCCCGGGTCGACCGTCGCGATGTCCCTGGCCCCGGCGCCACATCTCGCCGTCTCGACCACGCCGTCGCGGCCGTTGATCCGGTCATTGCCCTGACCGCCGGCGAGGACGTCCTGGCCGGGACCGCCCACGATCACGTCGTTCCCCGGACCTCCGATCAGGCGGTCTCTCCCGCGCCCGCCGACGAGTCGGTCGTTGCCCGGGCCACCGGAGGCCCGATCGTTGCCGGGACCGCCCAGGAGGCGGTCGTTGCCGCGCCCGCCGACGAGGTTGTCGTTGCCGCCCTTGCCGCGGATCACGTCAGCCGAGGACGTGCCGACGATGCGCTCCGTCCGGGCGGAGCCGTTCAGCGTGGCCGCGATCGCGACTCCCGCCAGCGAGAGCGCGACGAGCCCGGCGAGAGTGGCGAGAACCCAGCGGATGGGACGCTCCTGGCGGACGACGCCTCGGGGTGAGCCGACCCTACCCCGACCTCGTGTCGTCCGAGGAGTCCGCCGGGTCGAGCAGCGACTCGAGCACGTCGCCCTCGTCGTTGCGCACGAGTACCCACCACCGATAGAAGCCGTCGCGCTCGTCCGAGGTGATGCCCGCCAGGCGCGCCCTCGGGTCGGGCGCGGCGAGGGCGAAGAGCGCTCGGGCGACCTCGTCGACCGGGAGCTCCACGTCCCCGTTTTGATCGAGCGCCGCGGCGACGCCCGAGATCGGGTCGTTGCCGCCGCCCAGCACGATTGCGCTGCAGCCGGGGCACGCCTCGCCGACCTCGGGCTCGCGACCGTCGGCGATGGTCGTCGAGCAGAGCGGGCAGACGAGCCGTATCACCGTCGACGACGCCTAGAAGAGCGCAAGCGCCGCGGCCAGGCCGGACACCACGACGACGCCGATCGCGGCGAGCGGCACCCCCCGGGAGCCGGCGAGGCGCCAACCCATGACCCCCGCCGCGCAACCGGCGATGATCGACACGACGATCAGGATCAGCTGACCGGGCTCGAGCACCCCGCGTGCGTAGGCGAGCGCGGCCAGGATCGCGGTCAGCGTCGCGACCAGCGGCATCGAGTCGAGGTCGTGGGCGTCCCCCCGCCACCCTCTGATCGCCTGATCTGCGCTCCACGCGGCGGCCACGGCGTACCAGAGCGTCAGCACCGCCGGCGTCCACGGACGGCTGCCCGCCTCGGCGGCGAACCAGTCCGCCGCCGAGGCCAGCGCCATCACCGCCGCCACGAGCGCGAAGGCGCCGAGAATGACGGCGACGATCCGAATCGCGTCGGCTTGCTCCGCGCTCGCCGCGGCGAAGCTGGCCTCGGGGTCGCCGTCCGGCATGGCACCCTCGCGCCGCCGCTGGAGGATCAGGACGATGCCGTAGATCACGAGGCCGATCACCGCGCCGACGCCGAGCGAGACCCACGCGGCCGAGGACGGCGAGTCGCCGCCGATGCGGAACACGGCGTAGACGACCAGCCAGCCGACGAGGACGGCCGCAAGGCCCCGACCGGCGACCCGCGAGAGATCCACCTCGCTCACGAGCTCGTGCGGTCCCCGTCGATGCCGAGCAGCGCGGCGATGCGACGGGCCGCACGGCCGCGATGCGAGATCGCCCCCTTCTCGTCACGCGTCATCTCGGCCATCGACTTGCGCTCGCCGAGCGGCACGAACACGGGGTCGTACCCGAAGCCACCCTCGCCCCGCGCGGCCTCGGAGATGACGCCCGGACAGCTGCCCTCGCCGACGAGCATGCTGTCGCCGACCAGCGCGACGAGCACGCTGACGAACGCCGCCGAGCGATCCGTCTTGCCCTCCAGCTCGCCGAGGAGCTTGTTGCAGTTGTCCTCGTACGTGGCGCCCGGGCCCGCGTAGCGCGAGCTGTAGACGCCCGGCCGACCATCGAGGGCGTGGACCACGAGCCCGGTGTCGTCGGCGAGCACCGCCGCGTCGGGCGCCAGCTCGCGGAGCGCCTCGGCCTTGATGAGCGCGTTCTGGAAGAGGGTGGCTCCGGTCTCCTCCGGGTCGAAGCCCTCCGGCGCGACGCCGACATCGGCCCCCGCGAGGAGCCGCTCGAGCTCAGCCGCCTTGTCGGTGTTGCCGGTCGCCAGCAGCAGCCTCATGCCGCCCCCGCCGCCTGCAGCTGCGCCTCGCGCAGGCGGGCGATGCCCGCACCCGCAAGATCGAGCATCCGGCCGAGCTCGTCCCGCGAGAACACCTGCCCCTCGGCGCTGGCCTGGACCTCGATCAGCCGGTCGTCGGCGTCCATCACGACGTTGACGTCGACGTCGGCCGTGGAGTCCTCGACGTACGGGAGGTCGAGCAGGACGGTCCCGTCCTTGATCCCGACGCTCACCGCCGAGACCGGGCCGCGCAGCGGCGAGCGCTCGAGCGCCCCGTCCGCGGCGAGGCGGTCCATGGCACGCGCGAGCGCGACCCACGCCCCGCAGATCGAGGCGCAACGGGTCCCCCCGTCGGCCTCGAGCACGTCGCAGTCGATCCAGACGGTTCGCTCGCCGAGCGCCGACAGGTCGACGACGGCTCGAATGGAGCGTCCGATCAGTCGCTGGATCTCCGTCGTCCTGCCGTCGGGTCGCCCTCGCGTCACGTCGCGCGGACGCCGAGACCCAGTCGAGGCGGGCAGCATTCCGTATTCGGCCGTCAGCCATCCGGCCCCGCTCCCCCGCCGCCAGCGCGGAACGTCCTCGTCGACGGACGCCGTGCAGATCACGCGCGTTCCGCCGACCGAGATGAGGGCCGAGCCGAGAGCGGAGGCGACGTAGCCCGGCGTGATCTCGACCGGGCGTAGCTCGCCCGGCTGCCGTCCATCAGCCCGCACCGGCAGCAGCATAGACGTGTCCGCCGCCGGCGAGCCGCACCGCCGGGATAGGCTCACGCCGTGGACGACGACATCGCGGACCTCGCGGCGGCACTGTCGGCCGCGGAGCACGCCGTCGTGCTCACCGGAGCGGGGATCTCGACCGAGAGCGGCATCCCCGACTTTCGCTCCAAGGGCGGCCTCTGGGAGAAGTACGACCCGTTCGAGGTCGCGTCGATGGCGACCTTCGTGAGCGAGCCCGAGCGCTTCTGGGCGTTCCACCGACCGCGGATCGACATGCTCTCGAGCGTCGAGCCGAACGCGGCGCACCGCGCGATCGCGGCGCTCGAGGGCAGGGGCCTCGTGAAGGCGCTCGTGACCCAGAACATCGACCGGCTGCACGCCAGAGCCGGCAGCCACGACCCGATCGAGGTCCACGGCTCGCTCGATCGCGGCCTCTGCATCCGCTGCGATCAGCGCGTCTCGCTCGACGAGCTCGTCGCCAGGGCGGACGCCGCCGAGGACGGCGTGCCCCGGTGCTCGTCCTGTGGCTTCCAGATGAAGAGCGGCGTGGTCCTCTTCGGGGAGGCGATGCCCGCAGCCGAGATCGACCGCGCTTACGAGGAGGCGGCGAGCGCCGACGTCATGCTCGTCGTCGGGTCGTCGCTGCAGGTCTCGCCGGTGAGCGAGCTGCCCGGGATGGTGCTGGGCCGGGGTGGAACGCTCGCGATCATGACCGAGGGCGACACGCCCTACGACGGCAGCGCCCAGATCCGTCTGCGCGGACGGGCCGCCGTCCAGATGCAGCAGGTGCTGGAGGAGCTCCCGGGCTAGCTCTCGACGAGCGTGTCGAGCCACCCGACGGCGGCGTCGATCAGCTGCCCGTCGTAGCCGTCGAAGACGTGGCTTGCGCCGGGGATCGAGTCGAGGAGGACGGCCGGCGCGCCACCCATCCGCGCGAGGCCGGCGAGCTCCGGGCCCTCCGAGGCATCCATCAGCTCGTCGTGCCCGGCCTGGATGATCGCGATCGGCACGCTGACGCCGCCGATTTGCTGGCGCGACTCGGCGTGCGGGGCGTCGGGCCCTCGCGAGAACCACCAGGTGCGGTAGGTCCAGATCTCGGCGTCGAGCGGGGCATCGCTCGGGCCCACCGCCCGCCGCACGACGAAGATCCGATCGTTCGGCGACGACTCGGGGTCCGGCATGAGCTTCTCGCGAGCCTGCTCGGTCACCTGCTCGTAGGACGGCGTCGCTCCGAGCCGCTCCCAGCGACGGCGAAGCGAGATCGGAAGCGAGGCGGGATGGGCCATCGTGCACACTCCGACCACATTCTCAGGGTGAACTTGAGCCTGATAGTTGGTCACCATCGTGGCCCCCATCGAGAAGCCGCAGAGCGCGATCCGCCGGTACCCCAGGCGGCGCACCAGATCGACGGCGGCGTCGATGTCCAAGGGGGTCTTGTGCATAAGGCCCGCACCGAAGAAGACGCCGTAGTTCGCCATCCGCGTGTTGATCGACAGGACCGTGAAGCCCGCACCGGCGAGGCCGAACGAGACCTTCCTGGGCACGCCGGTCAGGTAGTTGCCGACGGAGCCGTGCACCACCACCACGGCCAGGCGCCGGCGGCTCGGCTCACCGCGACGAGGCCGGTAGAGCAGCGCGTCCCATCTGCGCCCGTCCTGCGTGTCGAAGGTCAGCAGGCGGGTCACGATCGCGCGGTCGTCCCGACCGAAGCGCACCCTCCGACCGGGCGCCCGCGGCGCGATCGGCCCGTGGGGCATGCGACGTCGCTGCGGTCGGGTGCTCACGCGCGCTCCCGCAGCCACGGGATCACGGCGTCGAGAGTCGTGATCTCGGTGCCGGTGAACGCGTGGTCCGCCCCGGGGATCTCGGCGACCTCGACGTCGCGGTTCCCCGCGTTGCGCGCGACCGACGCAAGCGCGTGCGCCTCGTGCATGCTCACGTGCTCGTCGTCGTTGCCCTGCACGAGCAGCAGCGGCGCCCACACCGAGCCGATCTGGCGGAACGCCATGCCGGCCACGGCGCCGGGGCCGCGCGAGTGCCACCAGGTCCGGTAGGTGTAGACCTCGCTGTCGCGGGGCTCGCGCGTCGGCCCGCGACTGCGCTCGACGACGAACAGGCGGTCCGCGGTGGGATCGTCGGGGTCGTCACCGATCGCGCGGCGGGCCATCAGCACGACCTCGTCGTAGGACGGATCCGCGCCGTACCGGCCTGAGCGGTTCTCGAGCGACTGCGGCAGGCCCCACGGGCCCGCCAGCGAGATCACCCCACGCAGCCAGGGCAGGTGATGGGTGGCCGCGTACCTGATCGCGAGCGTCGCCCCGCTCGAGTAGCCCGACAGGACGATGTGGTCGAAGCCCTCCTCGCGGAGCCACTGGACGCCCGCGTCGATGTCGCGGGCGGCCTCGGCGAGGATGGCCTGGCCGAAGAGCTGCCCGACGTTGCTCATGCGCGTCTCGAGCACCAGCACCGGGAATCCCGCGCGTGCCAGCGGACCGGGCAGGAACCGAAGCGTCCCGACGAGGAAGTTGCCCATGATGCCGTGGCTGTGGACGATCGCGGTGCGCCGACCGCTCGCCCGCTGACGGCTGCGCGCGGCGCGCTCATCGATCTCGAGCAGGGCGTCGTGGACCTCACCGTCGCTCGCGGTGAGGGTCACCAGGTGACGATCGACGGGCACCGGTCGCGGAGCGCTAGCGCGCCAGGAGGCCCGAGGGATCCACCTCGTCGATGCGGCCGAGCGGCATCTGGAGGAAGGTCGCCCCGAAGGCGCGGAACGACTCGGCGTCACCGCTGCAGGCGAACCGGTACGTGCCCAGACGGTCCACCCGATCGAGCTCGCGCCGCGTCAGGTTCTCGGTCACCTCGCGCGCGATCTCCTCGCCGCTCGAGATGAGCGTGACCCCGGGGAGCATCCGCCGCAGCAGGTGCTCGACGAGGGGGTAGTGCGTGCAGCCCAGGATGACCGTGTCGACCCCCGCCTCGCGCAGCGGCGCCGTGTACTCGTCGACGAGCCGGACGATCTCGTCGTCGTACGGCTCCACGCGCTGGATCGCCGGCGCGAGCGCGGGGCAGGCGACGCTCGTGACGTCGACCCCGGCGTCGTTGTCGAGGATGAGCCGCTCGTAGGAGCCGGAGCGAACGGTGGCCTCGGTGGCCATCAGCCCAACCCGGCCGTTGCGCGTCGACTGGACGGCCGCGCGAGCCTCCGGCGCCATCACGCCGATCACCGGGATCGACAGCTCCTGCTGGAGCGTGCCGAGCGCCGCGGCGGAGGCCGTGTTGCACGCGACGACGATGAGCTTGGCGCCGGCCTCGGTCAGCCAGCCACCGACCAGCCGCGCGCGCTCGCGCAGGTCGTCGTCCGCGCGATCGCCGTACGGGAACTTGTCGGTGTCGCCGAAGTACACGAAGTCCTCGGCCGAGAGCGCCGCGAGGCAGCTCCTGAGGACCGTCAGGCCCCCGACGCCCGAGTCGAAGATGCCCACAGGGCCTTCCACGGCGAGCCGGCGGCCGTCGTCGGTTCCATGATCAGGGCGCGAGATGGCGCCTACGATAGCTCGTGTGCAGCGGCCAACCCCCGCCGAGACCCCTCCGGTCGAGGTCGTCTACCTCTTCAGCCGCGAGTGCCCGTCGCACGAGGAAGGGCGTGAGCTGATCGACGCCGCGTCCCGCGCCTCGGGTGTTCCGGTCGCCGTACAGCCGGTGGAGGTCACGACCGACGCCCAGGCGCAGGAGCTGCGGTTTGCGGGCTCCCCCACCTACCTGGTGGACGGCGACGACCTGGCGGCACCCGACCCGCTCGTGCCCCATCGAATGGATGTCTGTAGGGCCTACGAGCTCCCGGACGGGCGCATCGGCCCGCTCCCGGCACTGACCCAGCTCGCGACCGCCCTCAGCGAGGCGAACGCGAGACGCTCCCCCACCCAGGAGGTCGAGACATGACGTTGACGAGCGGGGACCCGGCACCGGACTTCGCCCTTCCGACCACCGACGGGGCAACCGCGACCGCCCGCTCCGAGGGCGCCGAGCAGCCGCTCGTGGTCGCGTTCTGGTGCAATCACTGCCCCTACGTGCGCGCCTGGGAGGACCGGTTCAACGACGTCGCCCGCGAGTACGGCGGCCGCGCCCGGTTCGTTGCGATCAATGCCAACGACCCGGAGTCGTACCCCGCCGACTCGTTCGAGGCGATGGTGGAGCATGCGCGCGAGAAGGCCTTTGCCTTCACCTACGCCTTCGACGAGTCGCAGGACGTCCCGCGGGCCTACGGGGCCGAGCGGACGCCCGAGCTGTTCGTGTTCGGCCCGGGCACGGGGCTGGCGTACCACGGGGCGATCGACGACTCACGAGACGCCGACGCGGTGCGCGCGTCGTATCTACGAGACGCACTCGACGCCGTCCTCACGGGCGGCGCGCCCGAGGTGACGGACACCGCGGCGGTGGGCTGCACGATCAAGTGGCGGCGGTGACGGGCGGCGGCTGACCGCCGCGGCCGCTCAGCCGAGCCCGTGGTAGTCGCGGGCGGCGTAGAGCAGGGGCGGCTCGTCCCGCACCTCGGTGCGCACGACCCGACCGGCGAGGACCGTGTGGTCCCCGAGCCGATGGGCCGCGTGGTGCGCGCAGGCCAGTCGCGCGACGCCGACGGGAAGGAGCGGCGCGTCGAACCGCCCGACCTCGGGTCGCTCGAGCTCGGCGAACTTCTCCGGGCCGGGCGTGGCGAACGAGCGGGAGAGGTGCTCCTGCTCGCGCGAGAGCACGTGCACGTAGAAACCGGGCGCGCCGACCAGCGGGTCGTGCGACTGGGCCTCGACCGAGACGCAGACGAGGACGAGCGGGGGCGCGAGCGAGACCGCGGTGAACGACGACGCGGTCATCCCCACCGGCTCACCGGACGGCCCGGTCGCGGTCACGATCGTGACCCCGCTGGCCCAGCGCGACATCGCGTCGCGGAAGTCGTCGGCCGAGACGGCCGCCTCGCCGTCCTGGCCGCTCGACGCCCCGGCAGCCGGTTCCGAACTCACCTGGGCGACACTAGAGGAGCCGGCGGCCTCCCTGTGCCTCAGCGGCGAACCCTGAGGGTGTAGACGGTCGACGTCCCGCGCCCCTTGCCCCGCGGGACGCCGAAGTAGCCGCCTCGCCACCCGCCGGCGGCGGGGAGGCGAACCTCGGCCCAGGCGATCACGTTCCGGCTGATGCTCGGCGGGGCCACGAACCACCGCTGCGACCGGACGTCGCGACGCTTCTCGATGGGCCTCTTGACCAGGGCGAGCCCGCGCGCCATCCGGATCGCGTCGTTGAAGGAGCGCTTGACGGGGATCCGCTCGCGCCACACGGTCAGCCGGCCGTCGACCTGCGGCGCGGGCACGGCGGGCGGGATGCGCGGCAGGCGCAGCGGCGCGCCGAGCACGACGCGGACGCGCCGCTTCGCGCCGCTCTCGAGATCGCGCGTGAAGATCCATATCCGCCGAGAGTCGTCCCGGGCGAGCGAGTACGAGAACCGCCTGTTGCCGAGGTCGGCGGCGACGATCGACGTGCCCGGCGCCGGGCTGGCGAGCGTCGTCGTGCGGCCCGCGCGGTCGATCCGCTCGACCCGCTCCTCGCGGGCGCTGTAGCCGTAGAGCGCGCCCCGCAGCACCTCGCGGTAGGCCACCTCGCCGCGCGGGTTCACCCACACGCCGACCAGCTCGACCGCCCCGCCGAAGAGGGTCCGCCGGTGGAGCACCCGAGTGGCCCGACTGCCGACGGTCCCGCGCACGACCTGCGCCTCGCGGGCCTCCGGCGGACCAACGACCTGGACCCAGGCGATGCGTCGCCCCGCGACGTCGGCGTCGACGATCTCGACGCCGCTGTCGCCCGGTGTCTCGGCCACGACCTGACGCTGGCGGCCGGTGCGCACGTCGACCTCGATGATGCGCCGCGTGCCGGGCTGGCCGAGCTGGACGACGAGCCTGTTCCGGAACACGCCCAGGAGATCGTGGGGTGAGCAGGCCCCGCGCCGACGCAGACCCTTCACCCGCATGTTCGGGCTCTTCGCCGAGCGGGTCACCCACACGTCGCTCGGACCGTTCGCGCCGAGGCAGCGCGTCCACGCGGTCCAGCGGTCTCCCCGCACGACGTCCTTCACGACCCCGGGCTGACGAGCCAGCTCGACGGGCTCCGCGCTCGCCGACGACGGCGCGGTCGCGCCGATCACGCCGAGCGCAGCAGCCGTCCCGATCAGTCCGAGGGCCGGGAGCGTCTTCGCCATCAGGGCGGGCACACTATCCCGCGCCGCAGACCACCAAGCCGATCGAGGTCGCTCCGCGACGGAGCGGGCCCTCACACGACGTCAGCGCTCCGTCGGCGACCGACCGTCCGTCGCGTCGTCCGAGGTCCCGGCCGGACCCTCGAAGACCAGCGTCTCGCCGTCCTCGGCCGAGCTCCCGCGTCGGACGATCGACAGGCCGGCGCGATGGGCGACCCACTGCGACGCCTCGTTGGCGACCGGCACGGTGGCACGGATTCGCGTGACGCCCGGCCGTGCCAGGATGAGCGGGATCGCCAGACGCAGCGCCCCGCTCGCCAGGCCCTGCCCACGGAACCCCGGGTACAGGCTGTAGCCCACCTCGGCGACGCCCCCGTCGGTCAACGGCCCCGAGCACCCCAGCACCCCGGCGGCGTGGCGCCCGGTCGCGATCGCCCAGTTCCACCACCCCCCGGCGGCGCCCTCGGTCCTGACCCGGTCGGCGAGGAAGTCGAGGTGCTCAGCGACGAGCGGGGGGGCCTCGACCGGTTGCGGCCAGACCAGCCGCGTCAGCGCGGCGAGCCGACCCCCCTCGAGCCGGTCGAGCGCAACCAGCGCCTCGGCACCGAGAGGCACGAGGCGAACCCGCCCCTCTTCGGCCTCCGGGATCCACGCGACCGTCGGGTCCATGCTGGGAATCGTGACGCCATCCTGCGGGCTAGGCTCATGCGACCCGTCCGCGTCGAACGGGCACACAGGGCGCGTAGCTCAGTTGGTCAGAGCACGGGACTCATAATCCCAGTGACCCAGGTTCGAATCCTGGCGCGCCCACCATTTTCCCTGCAAGCATCATTGATCTGCTGGGGGGCACCCCCGCCATATCCGATCCGATGCTGACGCATTTGCCGCGGCCAGGCTCTAGACCAGTGCGTTGCTTTGGATGGGGGGCGGCAGGCCTCCAAACAACTGCCTGTGGAGCTTGATCGCCGCCGGCTCGCTCAGGCCCGCAATCAAGTCGATGGCTACGCGCTTTCGGGCGACCTCATCATCCTTCGCCGCGCGCAGTCTCGACTCGTGGAGAGGGCCAAGGGCGTGTCGGTCGCGCTTGCGTGCCCCCTTCTCCAAGACGACATCCTCAAAGAAGTCGTACAGGTCGCGGACCAACTGGCGTTGGCCCGCCTGCGTCATGCCAAAAGCTGGCCTACCAATGACGTAGACACGTGTCAGGCCCTTCAAGATCTCGATCTTTGTCTCGACGTCCCCCGCGACCCGAACCTCGGGGGCGGGCGTCGGGTAGACATGGAACTCGTCGACGAGGTCCGTAATGAGACGAGAAGCGACGCGAGCAAGGAGCATTCTCTGGTCGATGCCGCCGTCGAAGGCACGACTAACCCGAAGCCGCTCCTGAAAGAGCCCGTCCTCGCCGGTCTCCTCGATCTCCTTGAGGTTCGTCGCGAGGGTCCCACCCTTGCGGCGGTTCGCGAGTTGGCCATAGAAGCGCCGCCGCTGACGCCGCGAAGCAACGAGGAGCTCGAGCGGGATCAAGCCTGCCCTGTAGAAATCGTCCAGGTCGTGTACGGCGTATGTGACATCGTCGGCGTAGTCCATCACTTCCGCCTCGAGCGTCCGATGCTCGTCCGAAGCGCGGTTCACCCCGTTCCACGCCCACTCAAACGCCTCGGCGTCCTTCGCGTCCTCCTGGTAGTAGCCCCACTTCTCGGAGCGCTTGGGGTCGTTCTTGTCCCTCGCCCAGGGGTACTTCATTAGCGCCAGGAGGGTTTGCCGGCTCAGGTTCAGTCCGGCCTCTTTCCGTCTCGACGGCGTCGCGAGATGGGCGACGATCCGAAAGCTCTGGGCGTTCCCCTCGAACCCGCCAATGTCAGACGCGAGCTCGTTCAGCTCCTCTTCCCCGATATGGCCGAACGGCGGATGCCCAAGGTCGTGCGCGAGCGCCGCCGCTTCGCAAGCGTCCACGTCGAGCGCCTCAAGAGACAGCTTGAGGGCACCCGTTCGGTTCTCTGCCTCTGCCTTGAGGCGTTCCGCGAGCCTTCGGGAGAGCTGCGCAACCTTCAGGCTGTGCGTCAGCCGGGAGTGAAACGAAAGCCCAGGTTCGGGTGCAGTGACCTGCGTAACCGCACCCAGTCTTTGAAAAGCCTCGCAATAGAGGACGCGATCCCGGTCCCGCTGCGCATCCGTTCGGTGCGCGGGCGGCCCGAGCGGCAGCCTGCGTGCACACCTACCGTCACTATGGACCTCCCAGAGCGACGCAAGGGGACCCTGGCGCTTGGTCACCTAGCAGCCAGGGCTGGCCTTAGGACGTAGGTCTTAGCGTCCAACTCAAGCACTCCCTCATCGACAAGGCTCAAGACCGCGAACTGGGCCATCTCACTGGATACCTGGAACCCGGTCTCCTCCTCGATCTCGCCTGTCAGGTCGCTCATTAGCAGCCCCTCACCGCGCGATTGCAAGATCAAGACGGCAATCTCGCTGGCTCGCTCCAGTTCCTCGGAAGTGGTCATCGCGTGCCTCCTGGCGTCGGGGAGGTTCGAATCTTCCCACAGGCCGCGGCGGCCATCGGCGGCGGAAGTGGGGCCCGCATGAACTCTCGCCTAGCGTCCACCAAGCGCGCGCTCGATTCGAGCGGCAGCGCGCGAGCCGTCGGCAGGTGACGGAGATCGAGTTCGGCGGGGGCGGCGTTACTGCAGCAGCGGCGCGACCCGGGACCCGCTCGCCCAGGCCGATGAGGTGATCGACCAGGCCACCTTCGCCTCCAACGGCTGGCGCAGGATGGCCGACTTCCTTGAATCGAGGCGGCCCGACTAGCCGCCCCGGGCGAGCGGGTCGTCACGACCTTCTGTGGGGACTGCGCCTAGGCCCTCGCGTTCGAGCTGACCGAGGCGATTGAGACAACCGGCGTCGATGGAGACGAGAAGTCGTCGTTCACGCCTGGGTGAAGAAGCTAGAGCGCTGCCCCCTCCGAAGCGATGTCATCGAGCGATCGTCTCGAAGGGCAGTAACGCGCCACATGGTCGCCGAAGTCGTCCGAGTAGCCCACAACAACTTCCCAGGGGTAGCCGAGTTCGGCTTTGGGAAGGCTCTGGCGGTACTGGATCGCCCCTGGCGTGCTTATCTCCGGGGGCGGCCCCAGGCTCTCGATCGTGTCGCGGTACTCACGGCTGTACGCCTCAAGAGGGACGCTGATCGGCACACGGCGCGGCTCCGGCCCCGGCGCAAGCGAGAGCACGGAGTTCGCGCCCAGCACCTCGCCTCCTACAACCACGCGGACGTGGATCGCTTGCGCCCACGCTTTCCCGAGGTTGACCATGCTGACGATGACAAGCCCTCGGCCCTTGTCAGCCTCGTAGAGGTGCACCGAGGGGGCGTCGACGCCGAGCAGGGCTCCCAGGTCGCGCTGGGCAATGCGGTTCGCACGTTCGGCCGCGTCGCCCGCCTCCTTGGCCGCGTTCCGCGCAAGAATCGTCCCCACGATAGCGACGACCACCGCGACGAGCGTGACTGCGGCGACGATGGCCTGGACGAGGACGTTGATCTCTTGAAGGGTCACGCGAGACGGATTCGACCCTGCCCACCAAGCCCCCTCCGAAACGGTCGTGAGCGAGGGGCAGCATCCGTTGCTGTTGGGCCCGAATCGGGACGCCTCGGTGCTGTCGGCGCCAGCGGAGCTCAGCAGCGCCGGAAGCGCGATCTCTCGCGCTGGTCGGCGTCAGCCGGGTGACCGGGGCGTTCCCATAATCCCAGTGACCCAGGTTCGAATCCTGGCGCGCCCATGCATCTCTCGAGCGCCGCACCCCCCTCGTGGCCAGTGCTCTCGCCTCATGCCCCAGGGCTAGGTTTCGGCTGATGGCGACCCGCTACTCGATGGCGACCGCGCTCGGGCGGCTCTATCAGACCCTGTGGGGCAAGCTCGCCCTGCTCGTGGCCGCCGTCGCGGTGCTGACGATCGTCGGCGGCCTGATCGCGACGTACGCCTTCGGCGAGTTCGAGAGCTACGCAGAGGGCGCGTGGTGGGCCTTCGTCCACCTCCTCGAGCCCGGCGCGGCACTCGAGGACGAGACCTGGGAACTGCGTGTTCTCGGAGCGATCCTCGTGGTCTGCGGCGTGGTCCTGCTCCTCGGCATCCTGTTCGAGGTCCTGGCCCAGGTCGTCGATCGCTCCCTCAGCCGTCTCGACGAGACGGGAGCGTCGGTTGCCCTCTCGGGCCATGTGGTCGTCGACGGCTGGCGCTGGAGCCTGCCGGATGTCGTCGAGGAGATGGCCGTCGTGGTGGCCGACCCGGTCGACCGGGTCGTCATCGTCGCGCCGACGGACCTGTACGAGGATCGCCTGGCGATCCGATCGGCCATCCGTCGGCGAGGCAGTCCGAGGGTCGATCTGCTCTTCGGCGATCCAAGCGACGCTGACCGGTTCCACAGGGCGAGCGCGCAGCGGGCCAGGAGCATCGTGGCGGTGCGCAGCGAGGAACGGGTCCACGATGTGATGGCTGTCGATCTCGACGTGATCAAGCGAGCGGTGGCCCTCGGGCGGTTCCTCGACGGCTCGAGCGCCGGCCGGCCGGCCGTCTTCTACGAGCTGGCCCGGGCCCGCAACGCCGACGCGGCAGCCGATCTCGTTCCCGACGACTTCGAGGCGATCGTCGGCGACCGCATGGCCTCGGCCATCCTCAAGCTCTCGGTGCTGGAGCCGAACTGGGCTCGCATCATGGTGGAGCTGCTCGGCGAGGTCTCGGGCCTCAGGATCACAGAGGGCGCGGAATGGGCGGGTCGGTCGCTCCGCTCGGCGGACCACGAGATCGACGGATTGGCAGTTGCGACGCTGTCCGTGAACGGAGCGGTCGATCTCGACCCCGATCGGGCCATCAGGTCCGGCGACCGGATCGTCACGCTTCGGTGGGGTCACCCCGGACCGGCGGTCGGGAGTGCCGCCGACATCGTGGCGGCAGCGCCGGCACCTCGCGAGATCTCGATCGCGGTGGTCGGATGGAATCGGAAGGTCAGCACGCTCATCGCGGAACTCCTCGCGATGGGCGACGTGAGGTTCACGATCCGCAGCATCGCGCCGCTCCCCGAGGACACGCGAGTCGGTGCACTGCGGGCGGACGGCGTCGATCCGACCGCGGTCTCGCTCACACGCGTGCCCGCCGACGACATCGATGCGCTGCAGCGCGCACTCGCCGAGCAGCCCACCGACGCCGTGATCGTCACCAGCACGATCGCTTCCCCCGGTGGCTACGAGGCCCTGCAGGCGGCGGATGCTGCAGCCGTCTTCAACCTCGTCGGAATCACCCAGATGCCACGCCCCCCGCACCTGGTGCTCGCGGATCTCTTCTTGCCCGACAGTGCAGGACCGATCGGCCAAGCGCCCGGCGACGATGCGAGCAGTGCCACGAACGCCGGGCTTGCCCGGGTCGTCCCCATCGCGGCGATCCAGTCGCGCATCCTGGCGCGCCTGCTGGAGCAGCCCGAGCTCGACCCGGTCCTCGATGCGCTGATCGCGAACGACCAGCGGCGCCCCGTCGAGATCGCCGTCGCTCGCGGCACGCCGACGAGCTTCGCCGACGCGCGACGCCAACTCTGGGCGCCGGACCGCAGCATCGTGGGCGCGGTCGTCGATGGGCGGCCACTGCTCGCACCACCCGGCGACACGACCATCGAGGCCGGGTCCACGCTCCTCGCGTTCACCCGGTAGCGGCGCGAGGGTCGCGGCCCGCACCTTTCGGTAGTCGCAAGACTCAGCCCGGCAGCACGAAGCCCCTCGCTACTCTTGGTGCGTGCCCGATCGGGACGTCACCGATGAGCGCAAAGCGGCACGCGAACCCGACCAGGTTCGGTGGACGCGCCGGGACACCAAGGTCGTGATCGCCTTCTTCCTCACCTTTGCCGCCGTATCGCTGGCGGTGATGGTCCTCTGGGCGTGGGCGTTGACCACCAGCCTGGACTTCTGACGCGGCACCGATAGGTCGCGGAGCTGGAGCTGCGGCACCGGCGGCAGGGGTGCTCCGCCCCGAGCCGATAGGGTTCGGCCCATGAAGGGGCGCATTGGACTGATCCTCGCCGGAGCGGCCGTGGTCGGCGGCGCCGTTGCGCTCATGCGCAGGGAGGGCGATCGGCCGCTGACGATCGACGGCGCCCGATACCTGCGCCTCACCACGAATCAGTCGGACGGCACGGAGGTCTCGCGCCCGGTGTGGTTCGTCGAGCGTGACGGCGTGATCGAGATCACGACCCCGGAGCGCACGGGCAAGGTCGCCCAGATCGCCGCGGACCCGAGGGTCGAGGTCGCGCCGTGCGACATGCGCGGCAAGGTCGACGAGGACGCCGAGCACGTCACCGGGGTCGCGCGCATCGTCAGGGACGAGGACTCGGACGAGATCTTCGCCGCGATCAGGGCCAAGTACGGCTGGCAGGCGAGGATCGCCGAGCAGGTCTACGGCGCGCGCCGGCGAGCGGGCAACGAGATGTTCGAGACGAGCGTCGGCCTCAGGATCGTGCCGACCGAGCGACTCTAGGAAGCCCCGGCCCGGCTCAGGTGGCTTCGGTCGCCGCCGTGGTCGAGTGGGCCGGCTGGGGCTCGCCCACCTGGGGCGTGCGGGTGGCCGGCCTGTCCGCGGTGGCGGGCTCCGTCGCGGTCGCGGGCTCCTCCAGGGCGACGTCGAGCGCCCGGCAGGCGACCTCGAGCTCCTCGTGGCGGGGCTCCCTGGTCGTCAGCCCCTGCGCGGCCATCCCGGGCCAGGAGAGGAACCGCAGCCGTCCGTGCGCACGCTTGGCGGCCTGGCGCTGGATCTCGAACGTGATCGCGGTGACGATGGGCGCGCCGAGGATCCGGGTCAGGATCAGCGCCGGGTACGTGAAGATGCCGGTCACCGCCAGCACCGCTCCGTAGACGCCGATCGAGACCAGCGCCGAGACGACCAGGAACGAGGTCCCGCACCGGGGATGGAACCTGCTCTTGCCGGCGGCGGCGAACGGCGTGATGCCCGCACCCGACTCGAAGGCAGCGATCGTCTTGTGCTCGGCGCCGTGGTAGGCGAGCAGCCGCCGGAACGGCGGCAGGTAGCTGATCACGAGGAGCGTGCCGATCAGGAACCCGAGGCGGATGAAGGCGTCCGCGACGATGAACGCGGCGCCGGTGAGCCCGGCCTCCTTCGCGACGACCACGGGCCCGATCCGGAAGGCGGCGATCTGGACGGCGGCGCCGACCAGCGCGGCCGCGCCGATCGCGACCTTGCCCCAGAAGCCGACATCGAGCTGCTCGCCCGGCTCCTCCCCCCACCGCAGCTTCTCGCTGATGCCCATCGCGCGCTTGCCGGTGCCGACGGCTGTGTGCATCGCCCACACGCCACGCGCCAGCGGCCAACGCAGCCACCGGCCCTTCGGCTGGGCGACCTCGAACGAGTCGGTGAGGATCTCGCCGGTCTCCTCGTGGCGAACGGCGACGCCGACGCGGGTCTTCGTACGCATCATCACGCCACCGGGGAGCGCTGAGCCCCCGACCATCGTCGGCTCGGTGTCCTCGTGTGATCGATCGCTCATGCGCGGCTCGGTGCCTCGTCGGATGTTCGGGCTTCGACGCGTTTGCGCAAGCTGACAGGGTCGCACGTTGATCGCGAGGTACGCACCCGAGCGAAGATCGGTCCGCTAGCTGCCGGAGCGGATGACGCTCAGCTCGATGAGCTTGGCGTCGATCCCCGCGGACCAGAGTGACTCCTTGGCGAGCCGGCTGCCATCTCGCGCGGCGTCGACCATCTTGTCGGTCGCGACGTCGATCACGAACGCGCTTTCGACCGTGCCGGCCTCGAGGTCCGAGTATGCGACCTCGAGCGACTCGGCGCTCGGCATGTCGCCGACCGCTTGGGTCAGCCGCCCTGCGACGTCGGCGGGGAGGGGTTCGGAAGAGCGCGCACGAAAGCGGATTCGGTACGTCGTCACGGCGTCCGACTGAGACTACCGCGTCGCGCCTGCTGGCCCGCCCTCGACCCAGGCCGCGACCTCCTCGACCGCCTCCAGCCCGTCGAGGTCGTCGAGCGCCCGGATCCTGTCCGCGGGAGCGACGTCCCGTCGTCCGATCCACCGCCACACGAACGCAGAGCGGTCGGAGCCCGAGTCGGGCGCGACCAGGCCGATCGTGTGCTCGGGATGCGGCTCTCCCATCACGATCATCGTCCCGGCCAACTGCGGATGGTCCGCGACCACGATCGCGAGGTGCCCCCGGTCGTCGAGCAGGTGGGGTCCCGCGCCGTCGGTCAGGATCGCCGCGAGGTCGACCTTGACGAGGAATCGCTCGAGGTGGGGCAGCTCGGAGAGCGGCGAGCCCCCAGCGTCGTCGCCGGTGCCCTCGATCGCGCGAACCGCGCGATCGGCTTCGCCGGCGGTCAGGCCCGCGAAGCGCACGTCGCCGCCCGAGCCCGACCGAATGCCGCGGTTGCGGGTGGGGTCGCCAGCCGTGAGGCCCGAGGTCGCCGTCACCACCTCGAGCCCCCCGGCGCTCACGTCGTCGTCTTCCCCACCGCGTGGTGCCGTCCCCGTCATCGGGCACAGGGTAGGCGCCCGGTGCCGGCCCGCGTGGGGCTACGACTGCTGGATGCCCTTGGTCGCGTGGTTGATCGAGTCCTGCAGGGCCTCCCGCAGCTCCTTGCCCACCGGGACGGCCCATTTGGTCGCGGCCGCTCCGATCGCGGCGACCAGCAGCGTCACCATCACGACGACGCCGACGTACTCCACCGTGCCCTGCCCGCGCCGATCGGACAGCCGCGTGAGCGTCGCATCCAGGAGCGCCTGCGCGTTTGCCGCAACTCGATAGTGCATTGCAATTCCCCTCCGGATCGTGGGTCGCCCGCATGCTCGGAGGGAAGTCCTCGCCCGAGTGCCCCGAGGAGGCTCGAAACCGTCACGCGATCGCGCCGGGTCATCGCGACCGGTCCGCGCCCAGCGAGCGCTCGACGCGATCCCGTGCCCGGTCCTCGAGGTACTTCCGGCCGCGGCCGAGCGCCCGCGTCACCCCGACGTCCCAGGCGAGGCACCCGGCCTCGCGGTTGAGGGCCCGGCCGGCGCCCGCGATGTCGCCGCGGCGGACCTGCGCGGCACCGTCCGCGTAGAGACGCCTCGCCGCCGGACCGAGGTCCCCGGCCTCCTCGACGACGATCTGGAGGAGGCGCGACGCGTCGCGCTCCGGCGACCGCTCGCCACCGCGCGGGCCCGGGCGATCGCGGGTACCCCGGGTCGCGAGCAGCACGTGGATCTCGCCGAGCGGATCCTCCGAGAGCGCGCGCACGTCCGCCACGAAGCAGCTCCGAAAGCCGTCGGTGAACGCGACCGTGTTTCCGCGCGCGATCCGGTACCCGTAGATCGCCTGCGCCCAGACCTCGGCGCCGAGCATGGCCAGGTCCCCCGAGCTCTCGGCGTACCTCGGCCAGGGGGGCAGGCGCTGCTCCAGGTTCACGTACGGCGCGCCCTCGATCGGAGCGACCGGCGCGGCCAGGCGCGCGACCACCGGCGGAGGCCGCTCGTCGAGGCTGACGGACCCGGCGAGGAGCGGACCGAGCGCGCCGAGGAGTGCCGCGACGATCGCGACGATGCCGACGAGCTCGGTCGTTGCCGCCCCCCGTTGGTGCGGTCGCCGGGCCACTTCTGCCCACCGTAGGTTCGCGCTCTCGGCACCAGAGCGCGCACTCGTGACGACTCGCGCACACCACCGTCACGGTTTCGGAATCGGCCGCCCCCGCGGGTAGAATGGACCGGCCACGAGCGGGGAGCGTTCGATGTCGGTCATCGACAGCATCACCAGCCAGGCAAGCCGGCTGGTCGGCGATGTTCAGGGCTCGCTGAAGCGCGCCCGTCTCGAGGGGGAGCGTCGCGTGCTGCAGCGCCAGCATCGCTCGGCGCTCGAGGCGCTCGGCGAGCGGACCTACGAGCTCGTCAAGGCCGGCCGCCTCGAGGAGTCCAACCTCGGCCCCGAGCTGTCGGAGGTCGAGGCGAAGCTGCTCGAGATCGAGGCCAAGGTCGTCGAGATCGAGAGCGTGCGATCCGACGAGGAGTCCGGCGAGGCGGCGCCCGAGCCGCCGGAGGACCCATCCCGCACGGCGTTCCCGATGGTGGACTCGAAGGACTCGCCGAGCGACGGCCCCGGGCCCGGATGGGACGCCGCGGAGCGCTTCTTCAAGAGCTCCTGACGGACGCCCGAGCGGCGAGCGCCCCGGCCGGCGTTCCCACGCCCCGAGGGCCGGTACCGATGATCACGGACCCGATGTATGATCGCTGTCCGCCGGTCTCTGTCGGCGTCGCAGGCAAGATCCAAGTTGGAAGTGCAAGTGAGGGCCGAGTCCGACCTCGAAGGCCCCGATCGGGGGCCACGACGCTCGCAAACGCATGATTGCGAGCACTGCGGGCTACCACTGCTCGGAGAGGCCGACTTCTGCCCATACTGCGAGCGCTGGCAGGACGACTCGGGGGTTCCCCGGGTCCTCACGACCCGCAGTCGCGAGGGTACCCGCCGGTTCGCCGGGCTGTCCGAGCGAATGCTGCTCGCCGCTGGCGTCGCGGTGTTCACCATCGTCGCCGCAGCAAGCGTCGTCGCGGTCGTACTGACCTAGTCTGAGCGGATGCGGAACGTCAGCGTGACCGGCGCGCAATCGCGCACGAACGACATGCTCGAGGTGGGCGACGAGGTTCGCGGCAGTTTTCGCTGCGCCGAGTGCGACCTCTACATCACCTCCCCGAAGGAGAACGACGGGATCCTGGTCCTGCCGGTCTGCGCGCTCTGCGGCAGCACCGAGTGGCGCCGGGTCGGGGGCGCGGACTAGCCGAGCGCGCTAGCCGATGCCGGGCCCGAACCCGGTCTCGGCGATCAGCTCCTCGACGGGGATCGCGGTGTACGCCTCGATGTGCGAGCTCCCTCGCGCGGAGAGCTCGGCCGAGATCCGGCTGACGGCCTCCGAGTCCGGCGCCTCGAGGATGCTGAGGAAGTCGAACTGCCCGATCAGGCCCCACTGGCGCAGCACGCGGCCACCCAGCGCCTCGACCTCCCGATTCACCTCGATCAGGCGCTCGGGGGCGAGGCTGAGGTTGTAGGCGCCCTGCGGGCTGAGCGTTGCGAGTAGGACGTAGGTCGGCACGAGTCGCTCCCGGTCGTCGTCCGAGCCTAGCGGAGCGTCCGCGCCATCGATCGAACCCGCCGCCCCTCGCCGAGCGCGGCCGAGAGCCACTCGACCCCGTCGACGAGCCGAGGCCCAGGCCGGCTGAAGTGCGCGTCCGCGTCGGCGGCGAGCACGCGCGGTTGGCGCGGCAGTGCCGCGAGGTCGTCGATCACACCCTCGCCCTCGGCCCGCTCCCACGCCTCCTGCGATCCCCATCCGCAGGGCATCAGCACGACGACCTCGGGCGCCGCGCTCGCCACGTCGCGCAGGGCGATCGGCCGCGCGAGCGTGCCGGCGACCCCGAGCGGATCCACTCCCCCGGCGGCCTCGACCTGGTCGGGGATCCAGTGGCCGGCCCGATACAGCGGTGACAGCCACTCGAGGCACACCGTCACGACCGGCGCCGCCATCCGGGCCGCCTCCCGACACGTGTCGAGGCGCTCACGCAGGCTCGCAGCCAGGCGCCGGCCTGCCTCGGGTGCGCCGATCGCCGCCCCGATCGTGGCGGCCGAGTCGACGACATCGTCGAGGCGCATCGGCGACAGCACGACGAGCTCGGTGCGCGGCCCACACGCCTCGGCGACCTCGGACGCACCCGGCGCACAGGCGCTGCAGAGATCCTGCGTGATCACCACGTCCGGGTCGAGCCGCCGCAGGAGGTCCTGGTCCAGGCCCGGTTGCGCCTGACCGCTCGAGACGGCCGCGTCGATGTCGGCGCTGGTCCCGACCACGCTCGGCGCGCTCGTCAGGGCGGGCGCGCTCGCGGCTCGCGCGGGGTGATCGCACTCGTGCGAGCGGCCGACCAACGTGGCCGGCGCGTCGAGCGCGAGGAGCATCTCGGTCGCGCCGGGGACCAGCGAGACCACGCGTGGCGCCGTGGGTCGACCCGAGACCGGCGTCCCGCCGATGCGCCGGCTCGGCACAGCTAGACTCCGGCCCGCTCTGATCGCGATCGAGGGGACTGAACGTGGAGCGGGACGCGGACCCGACGCCCAACGAGCTGCAGAAGGCGTTGCTGGGCTATGAAGCGCATCCGTTGGAGGACGCGCTGATCGAGTGGACGAGGGCGCACTGGTCGATGGCCGCTCGCGGCATGGTCTACGCGCGCAAGGAGGCCGCGGACACCGTGGAGGGCGCGAGCGGCGTTCGCGACCACGACCTCAAGGTGGTCCTGGAGACGGCCGCGCGGGTGTCGATCGCCGAGCGCGAGCTGCTCTGCCGCGCGATCGCGGCCGAGCTGCCGCGCTGGCTCGAGCAGACCTACGGGCTGGTCCCGAAGGACCTCGAGACCGCCGAGTGATCCCGGCCCGCTGAGCGCGGGCCGCACGCTCACCCGTCCTTCGGCTCGACGGGGTATCCGGCCTCGGTCCACGCCGGGAAGCCACCCACGACCACGCCGACCCGCGGCTTGCCGTGGTCGAACGCGTACATCGCGACCTTGAGGCTGGTCGCCTCGCCGGGCCGGTCGCAGTAGAAGATCAGCTCGACGTCATCAGGCAGGCCGCCGATTGCTCCCTCGAACTCGAACGGATCGATCCGCACGGCGCCCTTGATCTTCTCCGTCGACTCGCGATACGTGAGGTCGCGCACATCGATGGGAAGCACGGCGTCGCCCATGCGGAACGACGCGAACAGGTCGACCGGCTGCCACCGAGTGACGTCGTCCCATGCCATCGCTTTCTCCCCGTCAGTGGTCGGCGGACGCTACCAACGATGCCAGCCGGCGCTCGGCCTGCTCGAGGGTTCCCGCACCGAGCTGGGCGCAGACCTCGCGCGCGTACTCGGGCGTGCGCGGGGTGCGGATTCCCGCCCGGAGCGCGCCGCGCAGATAGGCGACGCCGTTGCGCTCCCCCGCGGCTCCGCTCTCGATCGCCCGGCGGGCGAGCGCCGCCGGCTCCATCTCGCGGTCGTTCAGGTTCCGCGGCAGGTCGGCGACGAGCGCCGTGACGCCCACCCCGAGCATCGCCTCGACGATGTGCTTCGGGTCGGTCGCCTCGCGCCGCGCGAGCACGTCCACGGCCTCGCCGAGCGTGACCTCATCGCGCAGCAGCAGCAGAACGCCGTCGACGTTCGATCCCTCCGGATGCGGCACGAGCACCGGCCCTCCGCCCCACCGCGCCGACGCACGACCGTACTCGACACGAAACGGGGTGCGGGCCGGGCGGCGAGCTCGAATCAACGACTCGAGCTCGGGCCCCGGCTCGACGATCAGCGAGCCGTATGCCATCACCGCGAGCCGACGGGTGGAGGTGACGCCTGAGGCCGGCGACGTCACGACGGTCCGCGTGAGCGGTTCACACACGTCATCCCTGGATCGTACGTGCCGCGTGCCGACGCCCGTCTAGCATCGAACCGATACCCCATGGCGACGACCAACGACTTCGAGATCGAGTACTGGAACGGCGTCGCCGGCGCGCGCTGGGTGCGTGCCCAGAAGCGGTTCGACGAGATGGTCCAGCCCCTCGTGCGTCCGCTGCTCACCGGTGATGCCGTCCGGCCCGGAATGCGGGTTCTCGACGTCGGCTGCGGTTGCGGCGGGTCGACGCTCGACCTTGCGGACCTGGTGGGACCGTCCGGCTCGGTCACCGGCATCGATGTCTCGCGGCCGATGCTGCGTAGAGCACGGGCACGGGCGCGCGAGAGGGGGCTCGACAACGTCCGATTCCTCGAGGCCGACGCCCAGACGGCCGCGCTGCCCGAGGTGGACCTCGTGTTCTCCCGACTCGGGGTGATGTTCTTCTCGGATCCGGTCGCCGGGTTCTCGAACCTCAGGCGAGCGCTGTTGCCGGGCGGTGGTCTGCTCGCGGCCGTCTGGGCGGAGGCGTCCCACAACCCCTGGATGACGGACCCACCGGCCGTCGTCGCGGACGTCATGGACGTCGCGCCGACCCACCCCGACGGCAAGGGCCCGTTCGCGCTGTCCGACCCCGACGAGATCCTCCAGGTACTCGAGGCCGCAGGCTTCGCCGAACGCCGGGTGGAGGAGCACCGAGGAATGGTGCGGGTCGGGCACGACGCCAGCGACGCAACGGACTTCTCGCTCCGCGGGATCGGGCGGGTCTCCGCCGCGGCCCAGGACGCCTCGCCGTCCGCGCTGGCCGCCGCGGAGGTCGCCCTCCACGAGCACTACACCCGGCTCGCGGGCGACTCCGGCGTCCTGGCCGACGCAACCGTCCTGTACGTCCGCGCCCATGCCTGAGCACTCCCGAGACGTCGTCGACGTCGCCACGAGCTTCGTGCAGGCGGCCGAGGCCGGAGCCATCGAGGACATGCGCGACCTGATGGCGGAGGACTTCGTCGCCTGGGTCACCACCGCCGACGGCGGCTCGAAGCGCGTCGATCGCGAGCGGTATCTGGACTCGGTCCGCCAGATGGACGTCGGGAGCGCCTCGCTGCGCCTCACGGTCCCCGACTCGGTGCTCGTCGAGCCGGGGCTCGTGCTGTTCCTCGTCGAGGTCCGCGCCGAGCGCGGAGGGCGGAGTCTTCACAACCACTCCGGCCAGCTCGCGCGGGTCCGCGACGGTCGCATCGGCGAGCTCTGGATGGTCGATGCCCTCCCGGCCGAGAGTGACGAGTTCTGGGCGCAGCCATGAGCACGGCCGCACAGGCCCGCGACCCGCGGCTGCCGCCGGGCGTCACCATCCGCGAGGCCACGGCCGCCGACGCCGAGGAGGTCGGCCGGCTGCTCGCGGCGGGACTCGCCGACAAGTACGGCCCGGCGTACGGCGGCAAGTCCGTCGAGGCGATCACCGCCATCGCGCGCGCAGCGGCCGACCCGGCTCGCGAGGGCAGCTACCTCGTCGCCATCTGCGACGAGGTGTGCGCCGGTGTCGCGTACCTCGGAACGGACGGCCAGGGAGCGCCAGTCATCCGACCGCTGATCTCGGCGCTCGGTCCGCTGCGGGCAGCTCGGGCCACGCTGGTGCTCGCGGCGTTCGCCAAGGGAGTCCCCGCGCGCGACGAGGCGACCCTCGACGAGCTCGCCGTCGCGGACGACTTCAGGCGCCGAGGAATCGGCACGGCGCTGATCGAGGAATGCGCCCGGCGCGCCGGCGAGGCGGGTCGCAGCCGGCTGGGACTGTGGGTGACCGGCGACAACATCGGGGCACAGGCGCTGTACCTGACCGCGGGGTTCGAGGTGGTGCGCCGCCGCCGGTGGCCGACCGGCCGGCTCCTGTTCGGCGCCAGAGGCGCCCTCAAGATGGAGCTCGCGCTCGATCGCGGCGTTCGGGACGGGGCAGCGAATGGCGCTGGCCGTCCGGCGCGGCAGTAAGATTTCTCTACATGCCTCGAGAGGTATCCACGGAGTCCGAAGGAACAAGCGCCCCGAAGCGTCGACGGCAAGGGCGGAGTGAGCGCTCGCTGACCGCGAGCGAAGCCGCCGCGCTGATCGGCGTCAGCATCGCCACGGTTCGCGGCTGGTCGGATGAGGGCTCGATCCCCTCGCATCGGACGGTCGGAGGCCACCGACGGTTCGATCCCGACGAGCTGAAGGCATGGCTGAAAGACCGGGGTGCCCCGATCGGAGCCCGAACCCGCCGCCGCGCGGGGACGGGAGAGCTCACGCCGATGCCGGAGCTCGCGAGGCGCCTGAACGAGCGGATCGACGCGATCGTCGACCGGACCCTCGCCGGCTACCACCCGGACGTACCCGCCCCGATCGCGTGGCGAACCGAGGCAGCGCTCCAGCGCGCCACGATCCGGTTCGTGCAGGCGGTCGCCGGCGCGCTCGAGACCGGCCATCCCGAGAACGCGACCGGTCGCATCGAGGTCGCCGGCGCGCGGGGTGCGCTGGAGCGCGACGGCGGCGGCGCGATCGTCGCCGAGCACACACGGATCGCCGCGGCGACCCTCCGCGAGGCCGAGCTGCTGCTCCAGGAGTACCCGACCGAGGACAACGCGCTCGCCCTGGCGACGGTGCACGCGGTCATCGACGAGGCGCAGGCGGCGGTGGTCCGCGGCACCGAGTACGTCCGCGAGTCCGAGGGCAAGGACTAGCCGACTCACGCTGATCGGTCCGGGGAACCGATCGCTCTCGGGTTCACCTCACCGGGACAACCGGACGGTCCGGGTCTTCCGGACCCGGCTGCGTCCTCTCGCTGAACACCTGTGATCGATCGGTCCGGGGAACCGATCGCTCTCGGGTTCACCTCACAGATGACTTAAATGCCCGGCGCCCTCTCGGGCGCCGGGGTTAGCAGGCGATAAGCCGGATTCTGTCGTGGGCAGTCATCCATCTGGGACGCTCGTTGCCGAGCGCCTCGTGCGGCCTACCTGGAGCTGGGCGAGCAGCCCGTCGCGCTCACGCTTGGCCTTGCACCGGGTGGGGTTTGCCCAGCCGACCTGTCACCAGGCCGCTGGTGCGCTCTTACCGCACCTTTTCACCGTTGCCGCCGGTCGCCCGGAGGCTGTTTCGTTTCTGTGGCACTTTCCCTGAGGTTTCCCTCGCTGGCCGTTAGCCAGCACCCTTGCTCGTTGGTGTCCGGACTTTCCTCGGACCGTGGTATTCGGCCCGCGACTGCCTCGCCTGCACCCAGATCGTAGCCGCCCGTCTCCGATTCGCCCGTGCTCATGCGCGGCCCGGCGAATTCCGTCCGCGCTCGCCGCTTGAATCGACCCGCCGATTCGGGAGGCGCGGTGGGCCACGATCAGTTGACGCGAAGCGAGCTCGAGGCGCTCGAGGGCGCCTACCTCCTGACCGAGGCGTGCGCCGCGTGCGAGATGCCCGACGAGGACCGAAACGTCGCGATCAGCTGGGCACAGTCCGAGATCGCCCGGCGGGTGAAGCGCTACATGCGCGACCGAGCCGAGCTCCGCGGTCGCCCCGAGCGGCCGCCGGCGAGCGACGGAGTCGTCCTCGCGGCGATGCGCCTGAACGCCGCCTGGCTCTCGGGAGACGTCGACGGTCTCCGGCGCCGCGGGCGCGAGCTGCGAGCCCGGATGGACGAGCTCGTCGAGGAGGACTTCCCGCGGGCGGCGGCCGCTCGGGCGGGAGCCGTCCTGCGCCTCGCCGAGGTGACCTCGCGCACGCCGGGCGGCATCATGAGCGACCACGGCTTCGGTCGCCGGCGAGCGGGAGGGCGCGCAATGGCAGACGCTGACGTCGTCCAGCAGGAGGCGCTCGAGCGCTTCGAGGTGCTGGTGGACGGCACGAGGGCGGGGTTGCTCGACTATCGACTGAACAGCGAGACCATCGTGCTCGTGCACACCGAGATCGAGGCCGAGCACGAAGGCAAGGGCCTCGGTGGCCAGCTGGCGCGCGCCGCGCTCGAGTTCGCCCGGAGCGAAGGCCTCAACGTCCTTCCGCTGTGCCCGTTCGTCGCCGCCTACATCCGGCGCCATCCGGAGTACGAGGACCTGACCACCGGCTGAACCGGCAGCGGCTCCGCTGATGCCCCGCACGATCGTCTTCGACGTCAACGAGACGCTTCTCGATCTGTCGTCGCTGGACCCGCTCTTTGCGGACGAGCTCGGCGACGCCGGCGCTCGCCGGGAGTGGTTCGCGATGCTGCTGCGCGCGGCGTTCACCGCGACCATCACCGACCGGTACCGACCCTTCGGCGACCTGGCCCGCGACGTGCTCAGGGGCCTCGCAGCCGCCCGCGGAAGGCCGCTCGACGCCGATGGCGTCGAGCGCATCGTCGCGGCAATGGCGACGCTGCCGGCACATCCGGACGTCGAGCCCGCGCTGGAGCGCCTGCGCGGCGACGGGTTTCGGCTGGCGACGCTGACGAACTCCGCGCCGGTCGTCGCCGAGCGGCAGCTTCGGGCCGCCGGAATCCGTGAGCACTTCGACCACGTGCTCTCGGTCGATCCCGTCAGGCGGTTCAAGCCCGCCCGCGAGGTGTACGAGCACGCCGCCCGAGAGCTGTCGTCGGCACTAGCCGAGCTCACGATGGTCGCGGCCCACGACTGGGACCTCCAGGGAGCCGGCGCCGCGGGGTTGCGGGTGGCCTACGTCGAGCGACCCGGGATCGGCTTCAGTCCCCCCGACGAGCGCCCCGAGCTGTCGGCGGACGACCTCGTGGATCTCGCCGACCGCATCGCCGCGCGCGGCGGCTGAGGACGCGGCTCAGAGCGAGCGCAGCACCCCGACCACGCGACCGAGGATCGAGACCTCATCGGGAATGATCGGCTCGTAGCTGTCGTTCTCGGGATGGAGCTCGACCCGGCCCGACGATCGGCGCAGGCGCTTGACGGTGGCTTCCTCGCCGATCAGCGCAACGACGATCTGGCCCTCGTCAGGAGACGGATCGACCTTCACTGCGACGAGATCGCCCTCGAAGATCCCGGCGTTGATCATCGAGTCACCCCGGACCGTCAGCAGGTAGTCCGCGGCGAACGGCGTGTGGACCCATTCCTCCACGTGCTCCTCGGCGAGCACCGGCTCGCCGGCCGCGACGGCACCGACGAGCGGCAGCGGCTCCACCCGGGCCTCGTCCGGCGGCAGCGGCGATGCCTCGTCGGAGCCGGGGAGCTGGACGAGCATGGCCCGCGGCTTGGTCGGGTCGCGCACCAGCACGCCGGCGGCCTCGAGCTTGGCCAGGTGCGCGTGCACGGTCGACGGCGAGGCGAGGCCGACCGCGGCACCGATCTCTCGTACCGTCGGTGGGTAGCCCGTCTCGGCACAGTGACGCGAGATGAACCCCAGGATCTCCGTCTGGCGTTTGCTCAGGCCTTCCATGTCCCCCCTCCCCCTGACCGCCCGGCGCGGCCGTGACCACGACACGAACAGGTGTTCCAGTTCGAACGTATCAGACATCACGGCCGAGCACCGCATCCCGCCCCCGATCCAGCGGCGCGGAGGCGGGCCCGGCCGCGCTACACTCCCGGGCTGCGCGCCAGTGGCGGAATTGGTAGACGCGCAAGGTTGAGGGCCTTGTGAGCCCTAGGCTCGTGGAGGTTCAAGTCCTCTCTGGCGCACTCTGGAAGCCCCGCACCTCGCGGGGCTTCTCTCGTTGTGGGCACGCCCGCGGCAGGTGGTGAACGGCGGGCGCGACGAGGTGCTCGCGTGAGCATCGCCGGCGACCACCGGGGCCGGAGGCGGCCGCGGGCGGGGGTCGAACGAGGGGCAGCAGGCCGGCCGCCAGGGCCCGGCCGCGGGGCCTACTTGAAGATGATCCCGATCAGCTCGACGATCCAGGCGATCACGTAGACGTTCAGAACGCCGAAGAGATAGATCAGGATCGCGGCGACCAGCACGAAGATGGCCGCGCCGACGTACTTGCCGGTCCAGAGCACGTACTCGTTCGTCTTCACGTCTGCAGCCTACCTGCTCGGCTCGGTCGTCAACGGCGGCCGGCGCGGGATGAGACAACCGACCCTGAGACGTCGGGCCGTTCCACGCGCGAGTCCTCCGACTTGGCCACAGCTTCGGCCGGTCACTTCACCCTGACGGCACGCCCCAGGGGCATCACCAGACGGACAGACTGCCCTCAGGGCGAAGCGCTGCGGCCTGCGCGTCGGCTGTGAGGCGAACCCAAGAACGAGCGATGCCCCGCATCGGTCGGTCGCAGGTGTTCAGCGAGAGGACGCAGCCGGGTCTGGATGACCCGGACCGTCCGGTTTGGGCCAACCAGCCCCGGAGAGACTGAGGCGACGACCAGAGGTCGTCGGCGGCACAGGGCCGGGGCTATGTGCCCTCCTTGCGCCAACTTCGGCCGGTCACTTCACCCTGAGGGCACGCCCAATGGGGCATCACCAAACGGACAGACTGCCCTCAGGGCGAAGCGCTGCGGCCTGCGCGTCGGGCAACCAGCCCCGGAGGGACTGAGGCGACGACCAGAGGTCGTCAGCGACAAAAGGCCGGGGGCTCTGTGCCCTCCTTGCGCCAGCTTCGGCCGGTCACCGGCGCACTCCGCACGGCACGACTCGACCACACCAGCCCTCCCGGCTGAATGGACTCGCGCCATCCAGGCGCGATTTGCCCTCAGCGCGCGATTCGCGCGCTGAGTTGATCGTGCCGGGAGCACGCCGGCACTGCGGCCTGCGCGTCGTCGACTGACAGCGCCCTCAAGGGGCGCGGTCAGCGACTCCTTGCTCTCAGAACTCTCGAGAGAGCAGGTATGTCGTCACGAAGAAGAGGATGGCCGCGACGACGGTGATGCGATCGAGGTTGCGCTCGACGATCGCGGTGGAGCCCCCGTACGAGGAGCTCGCCCCGCTCACCCCGAAGGCACCGGACAGACCCGTGTCCCGGCCGCTGTGGAGCAGCACGAGAAAGATCAGCCCGACGCAGAAGAGCGAGTGCAGGACGACGAGGACCGCGGTCACGGCCGGCCACGGTAGCACGGGCGCCCGAGCCGACTCGCGCCCTGGCGGTGGCGCATCCGAGCCTGGATGATCCGGGGATCGCGCTGCCCGTTCTCAACCCGCCCGACTACCCGGACTGCTTCGTCTGCGGCTCGGCGAACCCCGAGGGGCTCCACCTGGTCGTCCACCGCGACGGCGAGGAGGCGCTCGCCCGCTTCTCGCCCAGGGACCTCCACCAGGGCTACCCGGGGCGCTTCCACGGCGGCCTGGTCGGCCTGCTCGTCGACGAGATGCTCGTGTACGCGGGCCTGGCCCAGGGGCTCGTCGGCATGACCGCAAGCGTCAGCTACCGGCTCCGAAGGCCAACACCGCTCGACGCGGAGATCGAGCTCCGCAGCAGGGTCGACTCGAAGCGATCGCAGGGCTACCGGGCATCGGTCGAGCTGCTCGTCGACGGCGAGCTGGTCGCAGAAGGCAGCGGCACGTGCATCCTCCTGCCCGACCCGCCGGCAGGACTCGTGGGCGGGGACCATTGACTCGGATTGCGCCCCGCACGGTGCGCAGGCGGGGGCGGGACGATGCCCGTCGGTATCGTTGCCGTCGTGGAAGTCCGCTCGCTCGACGCCGCGACCCCGTTCGTCACCGCTGACGGCAGCGTGATCCGCTCGCTGCTCGACCGGACGAACTCCGACGTCGCCAACCAGAGCCTGGCCGAGGCGACGATCGCGCCGGGCGAGGCGACCCAGCGGCACTACCACGGCGTTCTCGAGGAGCTGTACTACGTCGTCGCGGGCCACGGAGACATGGAGGTGGACGGCGAGCGCCGCCCCGTCGGCCCCGGCGATGCCATCCTGATCCCACCCGGCGCGTGGCACCAGCTGCGCGCGAGCGCGGACGGCGAGATCAAGATCCTCTGCTGCTGCGCACCCCCGTACCGCGACGAGGACACGTACTTCGAATGAGCACCGACGCAGTCGACACCCGCCTGATCCGGGTCGGCCACAGCCCCGACCCCGACGACGCGTTCATGTTCTACGGGCTGAAGTCGGGGCTGGTCACCGCCGACGGCCTGCGCTTCGAGGACGTGCTGGCCGACATCCAGTCGCTGAACGAGTGGGCGCACGAGGGCAGGCTCGAGGTCACCGCGCTGTCGGTGCACGCGTACGCCTACCTGTCGGATCGGTATCGCCTCCTCCCCCACGGCGCGTCGATGGGCGAGCAGTACGGCCCCATCGTGGTCGCCAGGGCGCCGATGGACCCGTCGCAGCTCCCCGCGCTGCGGGTGGCGATCCCGGGCAAGCTCACCAGCGCGTTCCTGGAGCTGGAGCTCGCGGTGGGCCGGCTCGCGCATCCCGTGGTCGTCCCCTTCGACGAGATCCTCGAGACCGTCGCACGCGGCGACGCCGACGCCGGCCTGGTCATCCACGAGGGTCAGCTCACCTACGAGCGCGAGGGCCTCGAGCTCGTGCTGGATCTCGGGCTGTGGTGGCACGATCTGACGGGTGGGCTCCCCCTCCCGCTCGGCGCCAACGCCATCCGCCGCGACCTCGACGACGGCTCCACCGCGGAGGCGGTGTCGCACGCGCTCCGAACGAGCATCGAGATCGGCCTGCGGGATCGGGACGACGCGCTCGCCTATGCCGAGGGGTTCGGACGCGGGCTCGACCGGGACCTGACCGACCGCTTCGTCGGCATGTACGTGAACGACCGCACGCTCGACTACCGCGACGACGGCCGCCAGGCGGTGGCCGAGCTGCTCGACCGGGCATTCCTGGCGGGCCTCGTGCCCGCGCGCGTGCCGGTCGACTTCGTCCGCGACTGAGGCCGGCCGCGTGCGCGAGTGGCTGGCAGAGGTGGATCGCTGGCTCGAGCGCTTCCGCGACGAGGCGCAGCCGCCCGAGCCGTTCGCGCGCGCCCTCACGGACGGGTGGCGGGACGGTGAGCGCGAGGCGCTGGCCGAGTCGGCCCAGACCCTGGAGCGCGAGAGCGCCGCGTACGTCGAGCAGCTGCGCGCGTCCGGCGTCGACCTGGTCCGATTCGACTGCAAGTCGGGGAGCTGCTCGGTGTGCGTCCGCTACTGCGGCAAGGCCTACTCGCTGGCCGAGGACGGCGACCTGCCGCCCCCGCCGCCGATGCCGATCTGCCCGGCCTGCCGGCACGTGCTGAACATGTTGACGCCCTTCTTCATGCAGCGGACCGGGGTCACGCTGGACGACCTCCTCGACGAGGCCGAGCCCTTTCGCGACTGAGCGCCACCTGCGCTCAGTCGCCGCCCAGGCCGGGGCCTACCCGACCCGTACGGCGGCGGCGGCCTCGGGCGGCACCTCGACCTCCCGCCCGCCGACCGCGACGAGGATCGGACCCCCGAAGGGCTTTCGGCCGATCACCACGATCTCCGCGTCCGGCACGAGCCCCAGCTCGCCGAGGTACCGGAGCAGCTGCCCGTCGTGGTCACTGACCTGCCGCACGACGCCGCTCGCGCCGTCGGCCAGGAGTGACAGCGGCTCGTCCTCGACCGCCACGACCTCGCCCTGCGGCCGGGGGATCGGGTGGCCGTGCGGATCCCGGTCCGGATGTCCGAGCGCGGCATCGATCCGCGCTCCGAGCGCGGGCGAGATGTGGTGCTCGAGCACCTCGGCCTCGCGGTGCACCTCGTCCCACGGCACGCCCAAGCGGTCGACCAAGTACGTCTCCAGGAGCCGGTGGTGGCGCACCACCTCGAGCGCCGCCGACCGCCCCTCGACCGTCAGCCCGACCCCCTGGCGCTTGGCGAGGTCGACGTAGCCGAGCTGGTCCATGCGCTTCAGCATGTTGCTCGCCGATGCCGCGGTGACGCCGAGAGCGTCGGCGACCTGCGACGTCGTCGCCACCGCGTCCGGGTCCTCCTCGGACTCGAGCAGCATGTAGATCGCCTTGAGGTAGTCCTGGACGGCTGGACTCGGACGGGACAACGGCACCCTCTCCGGTGGGGGGCTGATGGTACCGGTGGCCACGATCGCGCCTCGGCTCGCCGGCCGGCGTGACACGGCCGCTCTACCACGATCTTGCAGAGGCTCTTATGGGCTCCTAACACTGCGCTGTCAGCATCGACACCCATGGCTACGCTGATTCAGGAAGTCCAAACCCCGCGGTTGCCTCTTCCGACCACGGTGACGCGAGGCCGTCCACGCCTCGCCCAGATGGAGCTCTTCTCAGGCCTGCCGGAGCGCGATCTTCAGCTCCTCGACAGCCGCCTCCCGGTCGTTCGCTGGCCGAAGGACGCGAGCACGCCTGAGCCGCTGTGCCGCCCAGACCACCTCTATCTCGTTCGAGAGGGACGCCTGGCGCTGTTCGAGCAGACGGCGCCCGGGCACGAGATCATGATCTCGATCCTCGAGGCCGGCGCGATCTACTCGACCCTCGGGTCGGCGCCGACCGCCACGGTCACCGCCCTCGACGACTCGGCCATCACGCCGCTGTCGGGCCGGGCGATCGAAGGGCTCGTGGCGCGCTATCCACGCCTCGGCCGCAACCTGGCCGAGCTGCTCTCGGACCGGATCGCCATGCTGCGCGAGACGGTTGCGCTGGTGAGCGAGATGCGGGTCGAGGACCGGTTGCGGGCCCGACTGCATCAGCTCGCGGATCGCTTCGGCATCGCGACCAGAGCCGGTGTCGAGCTTCGACTGGAGCTCACCCACGCGCAGTGGGCGAGCCTCGTCGGGGCGTCGCGCGAGGCCGTGACGACCGCCTTCAGCAAGCTGAAGTCGAGCGGCTCGGTCAGCGTTCACGGTCGATCGATCACGATCCCGTGGGACGTCGTGAAGGCCCGCGAGGAAGCGCTCGCGGACGCAAAGACCGAGGAGTAGCCATGAGCGCGTCGTGGGCATGCGGCCGCGACGCGCTCATGCACTGCCGATCGACCCTCGGCCAGCGGCGCGCAGCCCGTCGAGCGCCTCGGCGAACGCGGCCGATGCGGGCCTGAGCTCGTCGAGGTCGGCCTCCTCGGCCGCGACCGTGACGGCCGCCATCCGCACCACGGTGATGTTCATCCAGCGAGAGGACTCGGCCCGCTGCGCCTCGAGCCGGCTGTCCGCGAGCCTCGCCGCCTCCAGGCGCTGAGCCGCGACCTCGGCGTCGGCGAGCGGCCCCGCGAGGGCGTTCGCCGCGGCGCGCATCTGCTGCGGGTTCGGCTCGGCACCGAGCGCGTCGAGGGTCGCGGCGAACTCGCCCATGGCGACGACGGCGGCCGACGTGTCGGCCAGGTACTGCTGCGCCGAGATCTCCGTGCCGTCCTGGAGCTGAACAGTCGACGAGTCGAGCGATCCGCCCCCGCAGGCCGAGGCGACCGCGAGCGTCGCGAGCACCGCGACCAGACCCAGCGACGTCCCGCGGACGGCCCGGCCCGTACCCGCAGGCCCCCGACCCGGCCGGCGACGCGGGCGTGCAGGAGCACGGCGGGGCTCGATCACCTGGTCGATCCTAGTCGTGCCCCCCGACTTGCACGCATCGGGAGGTCTCGCCGGTGCGGGGCGCGGCCCCCCGGAGCGACCCGAGCTATCCTCAGCCCGTGAGAAGCGCCGAGATCCGCGTTGCGCTCTCGTACGACGACGTGATGCTGATCCCGCAGCGCAGCGGAATCGGGTCGCGCGCGGACGTCGAGACCAGGACCAGGTTCAGCCGGGGTCTCGAGATCGCCGTTCCGATCGTGTCGGCGAACATGGACACGATCACCGACTCGAACATGGCGATCGCCATGGCTCGAGCTGGCGGGATCGGGGTCATCCACCGCTTTCTCTCGGTCGACGAGCAGGTCGCGCAGGTCCAGCGCGTCAAGCGGGCCGAGGCGCTCGTGATCGAGGACCCGCACTCGGTCGGCCCGGACGCGACCCTGACGAAGGTCCAGGCCGAGGCCGAGCGCCACGGGGTCACCGGGCTGCTGGTCGTCGACGACGCGAACCGGCTGCTCGGAATCGTCACGAGCAGGGACATGGCGCTGCAGCCGGACGGCGGCACGCGGGTCACCGACGTGATGACCCCACGCGAGCGCCTGGTGGTCGGGCGCCCGGAGACGACCTCGTCGGAGGCCCTCGAGCTGCTGCGCGAGGCGCGGGTCGAGAAGCTCCCGCTCGTGCACGACGACGGGCGCGTGGCCGGCCTCGTCACGATCCGCGACCTGACCGCGCGGATGGACCGACCCGGCGCGACGCTCGACGCGAAGGGGCACCTGGCGGTGGCCGCCGCGATCGGGGTGCGCGGCGACTTCCTCGCGCGCGCCGAGGCGCTGATCGATGCCAGAGCCGATGCCCTCGTGCTCGACATCGCGCATGGACACTCCAACCACGCGATCGCCGCGCTCGAGGCGGTGCGCCGGACGGTGGGCGACCGCGTCGATCTGGTGGCGGGCAACGTCGCGACGCCCGAAGGCGCCCTCGACCTGGCGCGCGCGGGTGCGGACGCGATCAAGGTGGGAGTCGGCCCCGGATCGGTCTGCGCCACCCGGGTCGTCGCAGGGGTCGGCGTGCCCCAGTTCAGCGCGGTGATGGACTGCGCGGAGGCGTGCCGCCCGCTCGACGTTCCCGTGATCGCCGACGGCGGCGTGCGCGCGGGCGGCGACGTGGCCAAGGCCGTGGGCGCCGGCGCCGAGACGGTGATGATCGGCAACCTGCTGGCCGGCACCCCGGAGAGCCCGGGCGAGGTCGTCACCCGGGACGGGATGCAGGTCAAGGTGTTTCGCGGCATGGCGTCGGGGCCCGCGGCGGCCGCCCGGCGGGCCGCCGAGCGCGAGGACGAGACCGAGTTCTTCCCGGTCGTGCCGGAGGGCGTGGAGGCGGTGGTCCCGCTCAAGGACGCCGCGCGCCGCATCGTGGCCGACCTGGTCGGGGGGCTGCGTTCGGGCATGAGCTACAGCAACGCTCACACCATCAGGGAGATGAACGAGAAGGCGCGTTTCGTGAGGATCACGCCCGCCGGGCTGCGCGAGAGCCACCCTCACGGCGTGAGCTATCGGTGACGCGATGCCTCAATGGCGCCGCCATACCTGCCGATAAGGTTCGCGCGAACGCAGACTCGAGCCGCGCGAGGTGAGCATGTCCACCACCCTGGCCTCCCCGATGCAGTGCGTGATGACCGTCAGAACGCTGAGCATCGATGGCGTCCAGAAGGCCAACTCCGGTCATCCGGGTGCCCCGATGGGGCTCGCGCCGGTCGGATGGCAGCTCTTCTCTCGCCACCTGCGCCACTCCCCGTCCCAGCCCGAGTGGCCGAACCGGGATCGATTCGTGCTCTCGAACGGGCACGCGTCGATGCTCCTCTACTCGCTGCTCCACCTGACCGGCTACGACCTGCCGATGGAGGAGATCAAGCGCTTCCGTCAGCTGCACAGCATCACCCCGGGCCACCCTGAGCGCATCGAGACCCCCGGTGTGGAGGTCACGACCGGCCCGCTCGGGCAGGGCATGTCGAATGCCGTCGGGCTGGCGCTGGCCGAGGAGATGCTGGCCGCCCGGTACAACCGCCCCGGCCACGACATCGTCGATCACCGGACGTGGTTCATCGCAGGCGACGGCTGCTTCATGGAGGGCATCTCGCACGAGGCGGCCTCGCTCGCCGGCCACCTGCAGCTCGGCAAGCTCATCGGCATCTACGACGACAACAAGGTCAGCCTGGATGCGATGACGGCCAAGAGCTACAGCGACGACGTCCCGATGCGGTTCGAGGCGTACGGGTGGCGGGTGCTGCACATCGAGGACCCGAACACCGACCTGGACGAGATCGACCGGGTGATGGACGAGGCCCAGGACTCGGACGGGCGCCCGACGCTCATCATCGCGCCGACGCACATCGGCTACGGCTCGCCACACAAGCAGGACTCGCCCAAGTCCCACGGGAACCCGCTCGGCGAGGACGAGGTCGAGCTGGTCAAGGAGTTCTACGGGTGGCCGATCGAGCCGACGTTCCTCGTGCCGCCCGAGGTCGATCTGTGGAAGGCCGAGCTGGTCGAGCGCGGCCGGCAGCTCGAGCGGGAATGGCAGGACGCCCTCGCCGCCTACGCACAGGCGTTCCCGACCGAGGCCGCCGAGCTCGAGCGGGTGCTGTCGGGGCAGCTGCCGGCCGACTGGGAGGAGTCGCTTCCCACCTACACGACCGACGACAAGGCCGAGGCCACGCGCGCCTGGGGCGGCGAGGTCATCAATGCCTTCGCGCCGTCGGTTCCCGAGTTCGTCCAGGGCGCGGCCGATCTGTCGGGCAGCACGAAGACGACGATCAAGGACGGCGGGGACGTCGCCGCCGGGGACTTCTCGGGTCGCAACATCTACTTCGGTGTCCGCGAGCACGGGATGGGCGCGATCGCGAACGGGATGACGGCGCACGGCGGCCTGCGGGTGGCCTGCAGCACGTTCTTCCAGTTCTACGACTACATGAAGAACACCGTGCGCCTCGCCGCGCTGATGCAGCTCGGCACGATCTTCGTCTACACCCACGACTCGATCGGGCTCGGCGAGGACGGCCCGACCCACCAGCAGGTCGAGAACCTCGCCGCGCTTCGCGCCGTGCCGAACTGCGTGACGTTCCGGCCGGCCGACGGCAACGAGGTCGCGGGCGCCTGGCGGGTCGCGCTGGAGCGCACCGAGGGCCCGACCGCCCTCGTCCTGTCGCGTCAGAGCATGCCGAACGTCGGCGGGTCCGCCGACGTGAGCCGAGGCGCGTACGTCGTCGCCGACGGCAACGACGCGGTTCTGCTCGCGACCGGCTCCGAGGTGCAGGTCGCGCTCGGCGCCAGGGACCTGCTCGCCGGCAACGGGATCGGCGCGCGGGTCGTGAGCATGCCCAGCTTCGAGCTCTTCCGTGCCCAGGATCAGGCCTACCGCGACTCGGTGCTCCCGCCGGACATCTCCAGGCGCGTCTCGGTCGAGGCCGCGTCGAGCTTCGGATGGCACGAGTGGGTCGGTGATCGCGGCGCGATCGTCGGCCTCGACCGGTTCGGGGAGTCCGCCCCGGCGGCCGACGTCATGACGGATCTGGGGATCACTCCGGAGCGGGTGGCCGAGGCGGCGCGCGGCCTCGCCGCATGAGCACCGGCGCCGCCCCACCCGCCGCGATCGTCATCTTCGGCGCGTCGGGTGACCTGACGCGGCGCAAGCTCATCCCGGCCCTCTTCAGCCTGTTCCGGCAGGGGCTGCTCGCGCCCGAGACGACGATCGTCGGCGTCTCGCGCTCGCGGTTCACCGACGACGAGTTCCGGGAGCGCTCGCGAGACGGAGTCGCCGATCTGGCGGGCCAGCAGTTCGACGAGGCCGAGTGGGCGAGCTTCGCGCCGCGCCTGCGCTACATGGCCGGATCGACGGACGAGCCGGCGACCTTCGAGCAGCTCCGGGACCTGCTCGCGAGCCTCGACGCGGACGCCGGCACCGGGGGTCGATACCTCTTCTACCTGTCGACCGCGCCGAGCCTGTTCGTCCCGATCGTCGCAGGCCTCGGCCGTGTCGGCCTGAACGACGAAGGGCCCGATGACTCCGGGGACGCCTTCTCTCGAATCATCATCGAGAAGCCGTTCGGCGAGGACCTGGCGTCCGCTCGCGCGCTGAATGAGCACGTCAGCGCGGTCTTCCAGGAGCGGCAGGTCTACCGGATCGACCACTACCTGGGCAAGGAGACGGTCCAGAACCTGATGGTGCTGCGCTTCGGCAACGCGATCTTCGAGCCGATCTGGAACCGGCGCTACATCGACCACGTGCAGATCACCGTCGCCGAGGACCTCGGGGTGGGCACGCGCGGCGGGTACTACGACAAGAGCGGGGCGCTTCGGGACATCGTGCAGAACCACCTCCTGCAGCTCCTCGCGATCGTCGCGATGGAGGCGCCCGCCCGATTCGACAGCAGGGACGTCAGGGACGAGAAGATCAAGGTGCTCCGCGCCATCGTGCCGTTCGATCCGCGCGACCTGAAGTCCGTGGCCGTCCGCGGACAGTACGAGGGGGGACGCGTCGGGACCGAGGACGTCCCGGGCTACCGCGAGGTCGACGGAACCGACCCCGACTCGAACACCGAGACCTTCGTGGCACTGAAGGTCGCCATCGACAACTGGCGCTGGTCCCGGACCCCGTTCTACCTGCGCACCGGAAAGCACCTGCCCACGCGCGCGACGGAGATCTCGCTGCAGTTCCGCGCGGCGCCCCACCTCCCGTTCACGAGCAACGCCGTCGACGCGATCGACCCCAACGTGCTCAACCTCCGGATCCAGCCAGACGAGGGCTCGTCGCTGCAGTTCATCGCAAAGGCGCCGGGGCCGAAGATCGAGCTGCGCACCGTCAGCATGGACTTCGCCTACGGGAGCTCGTTCGTCAAGCGCGTGCCGGACGCGTACGAGCGGCTGCTGCTCGACTGCCTCCTCGGCGACTCCACCCTCTTCACCCGCTGGGACGAGGTGGAGCGCGCCTGGGAGATCATCGACCCGCTGCTCGAGGCGTGGGCCACGGCTCCGGGACCGTTCCCCAACTACCACGCCGGCAGCTGGGGACCCGTGGCAGCCGACGAGATGATCGCCCGCGACGGGCGGGAATGGCGGCGCCTGTGACCCACATGCACCGCCCCATGGCTGGATCGAACGTATCTCAACGTCAACTCGACCGTGAGACTGTGCCACCCGCAGGAGGTGCCAGATGAGCGAATACAACCTCGAGGTCGTCAAGGACGGCGCTGCCCTTGCGGATCTCGCCACGACGAAGATCGAGGAGATCACGACGAGCACCCCGTCGGGGGAACACTGCTCGATCGCGCTGTCCGGCGGCCACACGCCACGGGCCACCTACGAGGGCCTGGCGGGTAGGCCGATTCCGTGGGGGCAGCTCGAGGTCTTCTTCGGCGACGAGCGATGCGTCCCGCCCGACGTCGACGGATCGAACTACAAGATGGCCAAGGAGGCGCTCTTCGACGCCGTCTCGATCCCGGAGCGCCAGATCCATCGCATCCCTGGGGAGCTGGCGCCACCGGATGCCGCGGCCGCGGCGGCGCGGGATCTCGTCGCGGTCTTCGGAGACGGTGTGCCCTCGCTGGATCTGATCCTGCTCGGGATGGGCCCGGACGGCCACACGGCATCGCTCTTTCCCGGATCCGCGGAGGTCGACGTCACCGAAGGGCTCACGGTGCCCGTGCACCGGCCGGACCTGCCCCAGCCATGGCGCGTGTCGTTCACCCTTCCGGTCCTGAACGCGGCCAAGCGGGTGATGTTCCTGATCGACGGCGCGGACAAGGCGCCAATGCTGCCGCGCGCCCTCGCGCACGACCCGGCGCTGCCGTCGGGACGGATCCAGCCGGCGGGAGAGCTCCACTTCCTCGTCACCGAGGTCGTCGCGGCCCAGCTCTAGGCCGCGCGCGCGTCTCACTCCCCGGCGAGCGCCTCCACGAGCGCGTGGAGCGCATCGTTGGGACCGTCGACGACCTGCACGAGCTCGGCGTCCTCGGGACTGACGATCAGGTGGGCCATCAGCTCCGGCAGGAGCGCCTTCCACCGCTCGCCGACGAGCACGAGCGGCCGCCGCAGCCGCTCCTCGTGCTGGAGCAGGTTCCACGTGAGGGCGACCTCGGCCAGCGTGCCGATCCCGCCCGCGAGGGCGATCCACGCATCCGAGTGGACCAGGCCCCGGACCCGGGCGAAGAGGTCCTCCGCCTCCCGCTCCTCGAGCACGTGCCTGTTGGGTGGGCGTCGAGCTCGGAACGGGCGCAGCGTCACTCCGATGACGTGGGCTCCCCCCTCCCTCGCGCCGGCCGAGACCGCCTCCATCGCGCCGTAGTAGCCGCCGGTCTTGACGACGAAACCGGCGGCGGCGAGCGAGCGGCCGAGCGCCCTGGCCTCCTCGTACTCAGGGCTGTCCGGCTCCACCCGGGCGCTCCCGAACACCGCAACCGTTCGCGCGTTCGGCCACGACTCGACCTCCGGCGCCCCGGCGATCGTCCGCGTCACGGGGTGACCCCGCGCGGGGACACGAGCTCGAGCAGCGAGCGGGCCGGCGTGTCCTCGGCGATTCGGGACACGACGCGCACGAGCGCCCGGACGGCGGGGTCGCCGGATCCCGTCGCGGCGACGAGCGAGCGCAGGTGGCCCGCCGGAGTCGTTCGCGCGCCGTCCAGACCCGTCGTGACGACGGCGATCTCGAGCAGGGCGACGAGCACGGCGCCATCGGCCTCGGGCCACGGGAACTCGCGTACCACGGGCTCGGCATCGAGCAACGCGGCCAGCTCGGGCGTGGGGCCGGCACAGGCGATCACGCGCGCGAGACGCTCGTGCCCCGAGCGCCGGACGGCGCGCGCCGCCTCGACGGCGGGCAGCGGCTCGCTCCCCAGCCGATGGAGCCAGGCCGCGGCCAGGAGCTCCTGCCGAAGGGGCCGAGCGAGGTGGGTCGGGCGCGCCAGCCGGGCGGCCTGCTGGGCGACCCCCCTGGTGCGGACGTACTCGTCCCGCGCCAGGCTGCGCTCGGCGAGGTCATGTGCCGCCGCGGGCTCGCGCGCGCGCCGCCACAGCTCGCTCGTCGGCGTGCCGCCGGTGCGCCCGCTCGAGCTCATGTGAGCACCGAGCGCGCCTCGGCGACCGCTCGCTCGCCGGCCAGGTTGCCGTTGGCGAGCTCCTCCTCGGTCAGATCGGGCTCGGTGTCGGCCAGGAGGTTCCGCGTGAGCGCCCGCCCGGTCCGCTGCTGCGCGTCCTCATGCCAGGCGGCCGGCACCTCGTCCGGAAAGGCCTGGTCGGAGAGCTCGGCGAACAGCATCGCCCAGGCCCGTGGCACGACGTCGTCGTTGTAGCCGCCCCCACCGAGCGCGACCCATCGCCCACCGGCCGTGTCGTCGGCGAGCTCGCGGAGCATCGCGTAGGCCCGCGGGAAGGCCGCCATCGTGATCGCCAGATGCGCCAGCGGATCGGCGTGGTGCGGATCGGCCCCGTCCTGGGTGACGATCACGTCGGGACCGAATGCCGTCACCGCCGGGACGATCACCTCCTCGATCGCGCGCAGATACGGGCCGTCCCCGGCAAACGGCGGGAGCGGGACGTTCACCGCGGTGCCCGTGGCGGCGCCGTGACCGCGCTCGCCCAGTCCTCCGGTACCGGGGAAGAGATAGCGACCGCTCTCGTGCACGGACGCCGTCAGGACGCGCGGGTCCTCGTAGAAGATCCACTGCGTCCCGTCACCGTGGTGCACGTCGATGTCGACGTACGCGACCCGCTCGACGCCGGCATCGAGCAGCGCATGGACGGCGACGGCGCAGTCGTTGTAGACGCAGAACCCGGCGGCGCGATTGGCGAGCGCGTGGTGCAGTCCGCCGCCCACGGTGAACGCCCGCCGTGCGTCGCCGGACGCGACCGCCCTCGCGGCCGCGGCGGACGCGCCGGCGACACCCGACGCGGCATCGTGCATCCCGCCGAATGCCGGCGTGTCCCCGGCGCTCCCGAGTCCCCACAGGAGAGCGTCCGGCGCGCTCGCGCCATCGTCGGCCTCGGAGAGGCGCCGGACCGCGGCGATGTAGTCCGGTGCGTGCGAGCGGGCGAGCTCGTCGTCGGTCGCGGCCGCCGCCGTGCGGACATCGACATGCGGGGCGTCGAACCCACCGTAGGCCCGGATCAGATCGGCGGCGAGCGCGCGGCGGAGCGGCGTGAACGGGTGCTCCGGGCCGAGGTCGTAGGCCGCGGCGGCCTCCGCCTCGATCACGACGACCGGATCGCTCACGCGACCGTGTCGATGCGTCGGGGGCGGGGCGCGATCATGCACCCAATGTAGATGAGGCGGCGCCGGCCGCCGCGGCGACCGAGCGCTACGACCGAGGGGGAGGCGCGGGGACTCCGGCGCCGGCGACCACGTTCCACGGCTCGATCCGGTGCTCGGTGACCAGCCCACCGCTGACGTACGGATCCGCGGCGACGAACTCCTCGGCGCTGGCGGCGTCCCCGGCGAAGACGAGCAGGCCGCCGGTCGGCGGATCGCCCGTCGCGCCGGCGGCGAGGACGCGTCCGTCGGCGACCCACTCGTCGATCAGCGCCAGGTGCCCGGGCCGGAACGGGCCCCGCTTCTCGACGATGTCGGGGACGTACGTGTACGTGAGCACCGTCGTCACTCGTCCGCCCCCTCCTCGTCGTCTCCGGCCGGCGCGCTGACGGGCGCCTCGACCGGGAGGCCCCGCTCCATGGTCAGCGTGTACCTGTCCTTGCCGGACCGCGCGAACACGTTCACGAAGTACCGCCCGTTCCTGGGAACGTCGAACTCGATCACCTGGGTCCTGGTCCGGCGCTTGCCCGCGTACGCGAGCAGGTTTCGCTGCAGGTTCGCGGGCCCGGTCTGGCGGATCGTCCGCGTCCGCGGAGACCAGAAGTAGAGCTCGACGCGCCCCTTCGTGTGGGTGAGGGTGAACCGAACGCGCTCGCCGCCCTTCAGGCGGACGGCGTAGAGGTCGTCCTGGTCCTCCATCGCGTCGATGAACGCGGTGACCGGGGTCTTCGGCTTCCGCTCGAGGATGCCCTTGCGGCGCGCGATGAATTTGACGTCGTCGTTCACCTCGTCCACGTCGTCGGGGGGCGCGGGAAGCGTGACCGCGCCGACCGGGTTGACGACCCCGTGCCCACTGCGGTCGTCGCGGCCGCGGGGGCGCACGTCGCGCGCGGTGTTCTCGATGTGCCGACGCACCTGGTACGGGCTGAGCTTGGTGCGGTTGTTGGCCATGACGAGCGAGGCGACACCGCTCACGAACGGGCTGGCCATCGACGTCCCGTCCTTCGCCGCGTACCCGACGGCAACCGCGCCCTCGCTCACCCCCACCGGAACGCTCGACACGACCCCGACCCCGGGCGCGATCACATCGACAGACTCGTTGCTGTTGCTGAACCTCGCCACGCCGTACGGCCTCGGGCAGTCCCCCGATCGCACGCCGTCGCACTGCGCCCCGACCCCGAGCACCCGGGGGTACGCCGCCGGATAGTTGAGGGTGTTGAGACCCAGGCCCTCGTTGCCCACCGATGCCACGACGAGGGCCCCCCTGTCGGCCGCCCATAGGATCGTGTCGCCGAGGGCGCGCGACTTGCCGGCACCGCTCGCCGAGATGTTGATCACCTTCGCGCCGGCACGCACCGCGTGGCGGATGCCCTTGATCAGCGTCGAGTCCTTGCTGAAGCCCTCTCGGTCGGCGATCTGCACCGGGATGATCTCGCCGGAGCCCTTTTTTGCCGGGGCCACGCCGACGATGCCGAGGCCGTTGACGGGCGCGGCGGCGATGCCGGCCACGTGGGTCCCGTGGCCGAACTCGTTCCAGTCGCTGACCCCGGATCCGCCCCTGAACGCGCTGAACGGGCGCCGGATCGGGCGGGGCTTGGCCGACCACTCGGGGTGGCTGAGGTCGAGGCCGGCGTCGAGGATCGCGATCGGCGGCCGGGGCCGAGTCGACAGCGAGGACGACCAGCCGGTCCGAAAGAGCCCCCACTGGCGCGACTCGTCGTAGAGCGGATCGTTGACCGAGGCGCCCTCGGTGAGGGTGAACGGCCGTGACGGCCGAACCAGCTGATCGATCTTGCGCGACCTGACGACCTCCACGGCCGCGACGGCCTGGGCCTGCTCGGCACGCGCGACCGCGCCCGCTCGCGAGCGAGGGCGCAGCTGCCAGATCCCGATCTCGGGCACCATCGGTCGGACCTTGCCGATCGCGCGCAATCTCGCCGCTGCGGTCGGACCGTCGGGCCGATCGCGGAACGTCACGAGCAGGTTGCCGGTCGGGCGACCCTCGCCGGCCGCGGGCGCGGGATCGTCCAGCGGAGGCTTCTCCGGACCCGCGACGGCCACCGGCGCGATGGCGAGCCCGGCGGCGACCGCGACGGCGGCGAGGTGACTAGCTCTCGGCATGCCTACTGGTAATCGGCATCCGACGGTCTTTCCCAAAGGCCCGCGGCGTGATCTTTATCCCGATCGGGCCCTGCCGCCGCTTGTACTCGGCGCGATCGACCATCCTGACCACGCGCTCGGTGACGTCCGGCGCGTGCCCGGCGGCGACGAGCTCCTCAGGGGTCAGATCGTTCTCCACGTAGTCCGTCAGGATCGGATCGAGTACGTCGTAGGCGGGCAGCGAGTCGGTGTCGAGCTGGCCGGGACGCAGCTCGGCGGTCGGTGGGCGCTCGATCACCGCGGAGGGGATCACCTCACGCCCCTCGCTGGTGTTGCGCCAGCGCGCCAAACGGTAGACCCAAGTCTTCGAGACGTCTCGTAACGGTGCGAAACCGCCCACCATGTCGCCGTAGAGCGTGGAGTAGCCCACGGACATCTCGGACTTGTTGCCGGTGGCGAGCACCAGATGGCCGAGCTTGTTCGAGATCGCCATGAGCAGGGTCCCGCGGGCCCGTGCCTGCAGGTTCTCCTCGGTGACGTCTCGCTCGTGACCGGACAGCACGTCCTCGAGCGCGGCCTCGAGCGCGTCGACCGAGCCCGAGATCGGCACCTCGACGAGCCGGATCCCGAGCGCCTCCGCGAGGTCGCTCGCGCCGACCTTGCTCTCCTCGCTCGTGAACCGCGACGGCAGCGAGACACCGAGCGTGCGCTCGGGCCCGAGCGCGTCCGCCGCGATGGCGACGGCGAGCGAGCTGTCGATCCCGCCCGAGAGGCCGACGACCACGCCCGGGAAGCCGTTCTTGTCGACGTAGTCGCGCAGGCCGACCCGAAGCGCGTTCCAGACCTGCGCCGCCGGCTCGAGCGTCGGCGCGATCCGCCGCTCGATCGGCGGGCCCGGCGCGGCGGCGAGCGCCTCGAGCGGGGCGGCCTGCCGCGGGCCGTCGCCGGGAAGCCGCCTGACCAAGGGCTCCCGCAGGCGCCGTCGCTCGGCGGCCGCGGGCTCCAGATCGGCGACCAGGAGCTCCTCCTCGAACTCGCTGGCCCGGGCGATCACCTCACCGGCCGAGTCGAAGACCGCCGAGCGGCCATCGAAGACCAGCTCGTCCTGGCCCCCCACCTGGTTGCAGAACGCCAGCGCCGCGCCCGCGTCGGCGGCGCGGGTGGCGAGCATGGCCTCCCGCCGGTCGCCCTTGCCCTGGAAGTAGGGCGACGCCGACGCGACCGCCACCAGATCGGGGCGAGCGGCGACCAGGTCGAGCGAGGCCGCCGTGGGGTACCAGACGTCCTCGCAGACCGCCGGCGCGACCCGCGAGCCGTTGACGTCGATGACCGCCGTCTCCTGCCCCGCCTGGAAGTACCGGGCCTCGTCGAAGACCCCGTAGTTGGGGAGAAACCGCTTCCGATAGACGGACTGAACACGCCCGTCGGCGACCAGGCCGACGGAGTTGAAGCAGTCGCGGTCCCACTCGGCGAATCCGATGATCGCGACACCCCGCCGCACCTCGGCCGCGAGGTCGTCGAGCGCCTGGCGCGACTCGCGTGCGAACGACGGGCGCAGGAGGAGATCCTCGGGCGGGTAGCCGCTCAGCGCGAGCTCGGGGACCAGCAGGACGTCGGTTCCGAGCTCGGCGGAGTCCCGGATCGCCGCTCGGATCTTGTCGGCGTTGCCGGCGATGTCGCCGACGACGGTGTTCAGCTGTGCGAGCGCGACGCGCAACGTGAAGTGCCCCATCCTCGTGATGGACGGCCCGAGTGCGGTTCGGCCAGACCGCGCTAGGCTCGGCGTTACGATAGTCCGGCCCGGGTGGCTCCCCAAGGGAACTCGGCTGCTGACGATGGAGGCATCATGAGCTCACTCCCGCCCCAGCGGCGCGGCGGCGCCCCGCAAGGCCCCTCGGGTCGCGCGCCGACGTCACCGAAAGAGGCCGCCGCGGCTGCCGAGGAGCGGCTGGGCCTGCCGTGCTTCTACGCCGGCCAGCGGGTGAAGGGGCTCTTCGGGTGCGTCGCCGATCAGTTCCAGATCAACAACCGCGGCACGCTTCCGCAATGCCCCCAGTGCGGGGAGCTCGTCTGGGCGTACATGGGCGGTGGTGAGCGTCCCGTGCCCGAGGGCGATGAGGACCAGGCGCGCGCGCCGGAGCAGGCTGCGCCGGCGCCCACCGTGCAGGAGGGCGTGAAGCTCGAGGAGCCCTCCGCGCCGGTCAAGGTCGAGGAGGGCGTGAAGCTCGAGCCCTGAGGCGTCCGTGCTCCGGACCCTCGGTCCCGAGTGGAGACCGTTCGGCGGGCGTTGACGTCTTACGTATCGCCAACGGAATCCTCTGGTCACACACATAGACTCAACGCGCTTCTCGCACCGTCGATCGGCACGCTTGTGCCGAATCGCGTTGCACGTCTCGAGAGTCCAGCACCACGCCATGACCAGAGCCCTCATCGCCGCCATCGTCGCCGCCGTCGCGGTCACGTTCCTCGCCAGCCAGGCGATGGCACAGACGTCCACGGAGTCGAAGGAGTCGACCCCGCGGACGATGTCGGCCCGGCTGGAGGTGGACGGCACCGGCACCGTCCTGCTCCGCGGTCGCTTCGTGGTCTTCGGCGTGCTGGCCAAGCGGTCGCTTCTGGTCGTCACCGATCGCGCCGGCGACGCCCGGCTCACGATGGACGGCGAGCCGATCGCGCTCCGCAAGCGCAAGACCAAGCGCATCCGGCGGGCACAGGGCCGCATCTACATCACGGGCCGGAACCTCGTGATCAGGGCGCGGAGCAAGGACCTGACGCTGTCGGTGGCCGGACGGGGCCGGGCACTCCTACGGGGTGTCGGAGTGCTGAAGCTGAACGACGGACCGAGCTTCGAGTGGGACCGCAAGGCGATTCGGATACATCCGCTCACGCCATCCGACCTAGGACGGACCGATGGGAGCAAGCCGAACCCAACGCAGCGAGCGCCCCGCCGCGTCGCTGAGCCTGCCCAGCCTGCCGGGGTCTGACCGCCGCAGCGCACGCGTACGCGATGGAAAGCGACGGGAGCGGCCTCTAGCATCGGTCCGCATGACCCGCGATGAGTCGCGCCAGCGGGTGCTCGTCGTCGAGGACGAGCCCAACATCGCCTCGTTCGCCCGCATGTACCTCGAGGCCGCCGGATTCTCGGTCGAGACCGCCGAGCGCGGTGACACGGCCGTCGAGATGGCTCGCCAGTCCCCGCCGGATCTCGTGGTGCTCGACCTGATGCTGCCCGGAATGGATGGCTACGAGGTCACCCGCCGGCTACGGGGCGAAGGCGAGGTCCCGATCATCATGCTGACCGCGCGGGACGACCCGGTCGACCGGGTCGTCGGCCTCGAGCTCGGCGCCGACGACTATCTCACCAAGCCCTTCAACCCCCGTGAGCTCGTGGCGCGTGTTCGCGCCGTGCTGCGGCGGGTCGATGCCGTTCCCAGCGCGAAGCCGCCGGGGGCGGGCACGACGCTCAGCTATGGCGAGCTGCGGGTCGAGGTGGGCGGCAGGGAGGTCCACGTCGGGCCGGACCAGGTGGCGCTGACCCCGAAGGAGTTCGACTTGCTGGTCGCGCTCCTGGAGAATCAGGGTCTGGTCATGACACGCGAAGCGCTTCTCGAGCAGGTGTGGGGCTACACCTTCTTGGGGGACAGCCGCACGATCGACGTCCATGTGCGCCAGCTTCGCCGCAAGCTCGGAGACGCGTGCCCGATCCAGACAGTCTGGGGAACCGGCTACAAGGTGACCGCCACCCGCTAGGGGTGGACCGACCGAGTCCGACCACGGGAGCACGGTGGCCGGCGCACCGGTAGAGCGAAACTGGATGCGCCCGTGGCGGACCCTGCGGGGCCGGGTGGCGCTCGGCTCGCTGATCGGCCTCCTCACCGCCGCGGTGGTCTTCGCGGCGGTGGGGTCGGGGCTGATCCGCTCCGAGACCGAGGAATCGGCCCGAAGCGAGCTCGACCGCCAGGCCGAGGCGATGGCCGCGCTCGTGAGCGACCGCGCCGAGCGGGCGGCGCAGAACGGCCAGGAGTTCCAGATCTTCAAGCCGGCCAACCTCGAGCGGCTGGTCGGGCCGGACAGCCGCTTGTACTTCACCGGGCTCGGGCTGTCACCCGGGGCCGAGCGACCCAACGACCTGCTCCCCGCCGTCGCAGCCGAGCAGATCTCCTACGAGGAGCTGGCCCAGGCGGGTGTGCAGCGGATCGACTTCGAGGAGCCGGGCGAGCCACCCGCCGAAGCGTCGGCGGCCCCCGTCAGCGTCGGCGGCGAGACCGTCGGGGCGATCGTGCTCGCGCGCCCACCCGGCCAGTTCGGCGCGGCGTGGGGAGACCTCTGGCAGCGGGTGATGATCGCCACGGTGATCGGGCTGATCGTCGCGATCGGGGTGTCGCTGTACCTGGCGGACCGCGTGACGCGGCCGCTCCGGCGCTTCCAGGACGCGACCAGGCAGGTGGCGGGCGGCGACCTGGGGACGCGGCTCGAGCCCGCGGGCACCCAGGAGCTCGACGAGGTCGCGAGCGGGTTCAACTCGATGGTGGCGGAGCTCGCCCACAAGGACGACCAGTCCCGAGACTTCCTGATGCGGGTGACGCACGACCTGCGCACGCCGCTGACGGCCATCCGCGGGCATGCCGCGGCGCTGGCTGACGGCGTCGTCCCCGAGGAGCAGGTCGGCCGGTCGCTCTCGGCGATCGAAGGCGAGGCCGAGCGGCTCGAGACCCTCGTGACGGATCTGCTCGACCTCGCTCGCCTGGACGCGCACCAGTTCCGGCTCGAGCTGACCGAGGTGGAGCCCCTCGAGATCCTCGACGTCGCGGTCGCCGCGCTCGAGGCCAGGGCCGAGGACGCGAGTGTGCGCATCGAGCTCGACGTGCCCGACGATCTGCCGCCGGTCGAGACCGACGTCGTGCGCGTCCGGCAGATCGTGTGCAACCTGCTCGAGAACGCCGTGCGCTGGTCACCGCCGGACGGAACCGTTCGGCTCTGGGCGCGGTCGGTCAGGCACCGCCTGGTCGTCGAGGTCCTCGACGACGGGCCCGGCGTGCCCGAGGCCGATCGAGCCAAGATCTTCGAGCCCTTCTACTCCCACGAGACGCCGCGCGGCCACTGTGGGACCGGACTCGGCCTTGCGATCAGCCGCCAGCTGGCCCGAGCGCTCGGCGGCGATCTCGAGCTCGACCCGGGACCGATCGCCGGGAGCACCTTCCGGCTGACCCTTCCGCTGACCGGAGCCCAGATCGACGAGGGCGCACCCGCAGCCGGCGAGCGCGACGCGCGCCCGCGGACGACCGTCTAGCGACCCGCGCGGCGAACGCGGCGACAGGTCGCAATCGCGGCGTTCCGAGCGCTTCCCTCGCGTCAGCATGCAAGAAACTGCGATCTGCCGGGCCGCAGCACCGTGGTCCAGTCACCGGTGCGGCGACGCCCGATTCGTCACAACACCAGGGGAAACGCCTTCGTTCGAGGGCCGTGGGCTACGCTAAGGGCGCTCGAGCGACGAGCACCCGGGCTTCGGCATCCTGGCGATCAGCGATGCAGGACAATCACCGCTCGGGGTCGGATATCTCCGAGCCCCCGAGAGCCCAGGTACCCGTCGAGGCGGGGCCCGTACCACCACGAGGATTCTGTGCGAATCGACGACGTCATCTCGGCCCGTAGCGGACCGATCTTCTCGTTCGAGTTCTTCCCGCCGAAGACGCCGGAGGGAGAGCGCAAGCTGCGCCGGTCCTTCGAGGAGCTCCGTCGCCTGGACCCGCACTTCTTCTCGGTCACCTGGGGCGCCGGCGGATCGACGCGCACGAAGACGATCTCGCTCGTGGAGGAGCTCCAGCGGGAGTCGGGCATTCCGGGAATGGCCCACTTCACCTGCGTCGGCTCGAGCGTGGCCGAGCTGCGAACGGCGCTCGCCGAGATGGAGCGCCTCGGCATCCGGAACGTCCTCACCCTCCGCGGCGACCCTCCCCAAGGTCAGGACACGTTCGAGCCGCTCCCGAACGGGCTCGAGTTCGCGTCGGAGCTGGCGAGCCTCGTCTCGTCGACCGACCACGACTTCTTCGTCGTCGGCGCGTGTTACCCCGAGGTGCACCAGGAGGCGCCGGACGGGGACACCGACCTCCGCAACCTCCGGGCAAAGGTGGACGCGGGCGTCCAGTACCTCATCACCCAGCTCTTCTTCGACAACTCGGACTACTTCGCGTTCTGTGAGCGCGCCCGTGCCGCGGGCATCGACGTCCCGATCATTCCGGGGATTCTTCCGGTCACCGACACCGAGCGGCTTCGTCGCTTCACTGGCCTGTGCGGAGCGAGCATTCCCGCGGCCCTCGACGAGGCGCGGCGCGAGTGCGGCGACGACGCGGCAGCCGTCGAGGATCTGGGCATCGCCTACGGCAGCCAGCAGTGCGCCGAGCTGCTTGCGGGCGGCGCGCCAGGGATCCACTTCTACACGCTGAACGACGCGCGCGCGGTGACGGCGATCATGGGCGCGCTCAAGGCGTCGCGGCCCTGGAGCCGCTACCGCGAGGCGGCGCTCGCCGCCCGCGGCGGCTGAGCCGCAGCCGCACCGTGGCGAGCGTCTTCTCGCGGATCATCGCCGGGGAGCTCCCGGCGAGGTTCGTCTACGAGGACGAGCGCTGCGTCGCGTTCCTCTCGATCGCCCCGCTCCGCGACGGCCACGTCCTGGTCGTGCCCCGCGAGGCGGTCGACCACTGGCTCGACCTCGACGACGATCTGCTCGCGCACCTGATGGCGGTCTCCAAGACGATCGGCGGAGCGCTTGACCGGGTCTACCGGCCGACCAAGGTCGGCATGATGCTCGCCGGGCTGGAGGTGCCGCACGTCCACGTGCACCTGGTGCCGATCGACTCGATGGGCGACATGAGCTTCCAGCAGGCGGACACGGATCCCGACCCCGACGTGCTCGATCGCGTCGCGGCCGACATCCGGGGCGCGCTCTCAGACGCCTAGCCCCTCCAGCGGGCGCGCCTGAAGTAGAGCAGCGCACCGGCGACCAGTAGCCCGTACAGGACGACGGCGAGCACGGCGAACGACCAGCCGGACTCGATGCGATCGGTCAGCCACTCGAAGTTCTGGCCGAAGTAGCTCGCCAGGAACGTGAGCGGCAGGAAGATCGTGCCCACGATCGTGAGTCGCTCGATGCTCACGTTCATCCGGTTGGAGACGCGCGAGAGGTACGTGTCCATCGCCGCGGTCGCGCGATCGCGCAGCGCCTCGACTCGGCGCTCGGCCTTCGACAGGTCCGCGTACGCCCGACGGAGATAGCGCTCGTCGTCCTTGCTGACCGCGGTGCCCCATCCGCTCCCGAGGGGCCCGAAGGCGTCGCGCAGCGGAATGATGGTCCTCCGCAGCGCCCGCAGCTGCTTGCGGACCCGCTGGATCTCCAGGAGGTGCCCGTCGGAGGGCTCCTCGAACATGTCCTCCTCGATGTGGTCGAGGCGGGTGTCCATCTGCTCGACCGCCCGGTCGAACTCCTCCGCGACGCCTTCGCAGATCGCAAAGCTCGCCCGAGCGGGACGATCGATCCAGCGCGAGTGCGAGAAGCGCGTGAGGAGTCGATCCAGCGCCTGGATCTCGTCGTGGTGGATCGTCACCAGCAGACGCTCGAGGAGGATCGCGTGGAACTCCTGAGGAGCGGCGGCGGCCTCGTCCGACGGTAGGTAGCCGACGAGCATCTCGAACTCGCCGAAGTCGTCCAGCCGCGCCTCCTGGTCGAACCGGAGCGCGGCGCGCGTCGCCAGCGCGTGCAGGCCGAGGGCCTCACCGAGCTCGCGGATCTGGGCCTCGCTGGGACGGGTCACGTCGAGCCAGGCGAAGTCCTGCTCGTCCTTCAGCCGCCGGATCGCCTCGCCGTCGAGGGCGACATCGACCAGCTCTCCCGCGCGGGCGAGCCGCCACGACCCCGGCCCGCCGTTGTCGGAACTCTCCCGCGCTCCCAGCGTCAACGGCGGCGATTCAATCAGCGACCTCGTGTCACCTGACGAAACACATCTCGCCACGGGCCACAGACACGACGGGCCGGCCCCCCGAAGGGGACCGGCCCGTGACCGAGCACCGAGCTGTGCGCTCGCTACTCCGCGCTTGCTCCTTCCGGATGCGGGGCGAGCACGGTTGCCCCGCGCTCCCCGGTCCGCACCCGAATGGCCTCCTCGACGTTCAAGATGAAGATCTTGCCGTCCCCGGGGTCGCCCGTGTGGGCGTGCTCGAGGATGGTGTCGAGGGTGCGATCGACGTCAGCGTCGTCGACGACGATCTCGAGCTTCACCTTCGGCCGCAGGAAGATCGTGGTCTTCGAGCCGCGGTAGCTCTCGGTGTAGCCCTTCTGACGCCCGGAACCCTTGACCTCGCTGACCGACATGGACGGCAGGCCCATGTTGGACAGCTGGTCGCGGATCAGGTCCAGCGATTCGTGGCGAATGAACGCCTCGATCTTCTTCACGTCTCGGCCTCCGTCAGGTTGTCGCTGTGGATGATGCCGAGGCGCTCGCCGGAGCGGGCGTTGGCTCGGGTGGCAGGTCGGCTGGCTCGGCACCGGGCACCTCGATGAAGCGCTCGGGGTAACCGAACATGCCGTGCTCGGCCATGTCCAGGCCTCGCAGCTCCTGCTCCTCGCTCACACGCAGGCCGACCGTGTACTTGATGATCAAGAACAGGATGGCCGAGGCCACGAACGTGAAGCCGATCGTCGCCAGCACGCCGTAGAACTGAATCCACAGCTGCTCGCCGTCCCCTCCGTAGAAGAGGCCGTCCACGCCGTCGGTTTTGCCTGCGACGGCGAAGAACCCGATCGCGAGCGTTCCCCAGATACCTGCGATTCCGTGCACCGGAACCGCACCGACCGGGTCATCGAGCTTCAGGCGCTCGATACCGACGACCAGCGGCGGCACGAGCAGACCCGCGATCGCACCGATGACGATCGCCGCCCATGCGTCCACGAACGCACAGGGCGCCGTGATCGCGACCAGCGCGGCGATCATGCCGTTGCCGATCTGGCTGACGTCGAGCGTCTTGAACATGATCAGCGAGCCCACGATCGCCCCGAGCACACCCGCGCCAGCGGCGAGGTTGGTGTTCAGGATCACGTCGCTGAAGTTGGCGCCCAGCGCGGCAAGCGACGAGCCACCGTTGAAGCCCTGCCAGCCCAGAAGCAGGATCAGGACTCCGAGAAGCGCCAGCGGCATGGAGTGACCCGGGATCGGGACCGCCTTGCCGTTGCGGAACTTGCCGATCCGCGGACCGATGATGATCGCGCCGGCGAGGGCCGCGAGTGCACCCTGCAAGTGGACGATCGATGATCCGGCGAAGTCGAGGAACCCGTCCTCGCCGAGCCAGCCGCCACCCCAGGTCCAGTGGGCGACGATCGGGTAGATCAGACCGATGTAGACGATTCCGAAGACGATGTACGCCTGGAACTTCGTCCGGTCGAGCATCGAGCCGAACACGATGGCCAGGGACACGGCCGCGAAGACGACCTGGAAGAGGAACTGGCCCTCGATCGGGACGAGTGACTCCGCGTAACCCGGGAAGTCCTCGGCGACGTTGCCGTTCGGCACACCGAAGCCGGTCCAGCCCATGAAGCCGTTGCCGTCACCAAAGGCAAGTGCAAAGCCAACCGCCCAGAACACGATCAGGGCGACAGCGAGGTTGACGAAGATCTTCGCCATGACGGCTCCCGCGTTCTTCATCCGCGAGAGACCGGTCTCGAGCATGGCGAATCCCGCCTGCATGAAGAGGACGAGCGTCGCTGCAAGGACGACCCAGATCGAGTCGGCGGCGACCTCTACCGCGAGCAATCGCTCGCTGTCCTCTTGGGCTGCAGCCAGCGCCGGCAGGAGCAGCAGCATCGCCGCCGCGAAGACCGGGACCAGCCGGAAAGCCCTCAAACGCATGTGGCGCTCCTTGTGGGATCCGATGGTGAGCGTTCGAGAAGACGTACGCGTGGGCAACGCTCGGGGCCCAACGAATCGCGAGGCTACGAGCGTGCCCCCGAAGCCGACATTGGCCACTGGGCGAGGCTTGCGCCGCCAGCCTTGTGCAGATGCACAACCGGCGGGCCGAACGTCGCTCGCGGTCGCGGTTTCCGGTTCGGGGCGTGCCCTCCGTCCACCCGGCGCCGGGCCCTCCGTCCACCAGGCGTGGCAATCTGCCCGGGTCGCCGCGCCACCTGCTCGGGCGACGTGCCCAGCCCAAGGAGTGCCCAATCCGCCCCGTCCTGCCACACGCGGCTCGTGCCGCTGCGCGTCGCATCGCGCCCCCGGCGCTCGCCGCGAGCCTCGCGTGCGCAGCCGCCCTGGCCGTCACCGGCGAGCGGGCCGACGGCCGCGTGGCGCTCGGCGTGCAGGACGACGAGCTGTCCTCCGGGACCATGGACGAGATCCCCAAGCGGCTCGATCTCCTCGAGCAGAGCCGCGCTCGGGTCACCCGAGTCGACGCGCTCTGGCGGAACATCGCGCCGACCCGGCCGCGCAATCCCGCGGACCCCGACGACCCGGCGTACCGCTGGGAGCGCCTCGACGCGGTCCTCCGGGGCCTGGCGCTGCGCGACATCACGACGATCATCACCACCTACACCGCTCCCGCCTGGGCGACGAACTCGCCGGACGCGGTGCGTGGCGAGGTCAATCCGATCGCGCCGCGGGCCAGGGACTTCGCCGCCTTCATGGCCGCGCTGGCTGCGCGGTACTCGGGCCGCCACCGTGACGAAGACGGGCGCAGGCTGCCCCAGGTGCGCCACCTCGAGCTCTGGAACGAGCCCAACCTGCAGGCGTTCCTGGCTCCCCAGGTCCTGAACGGCAAGCGGTTCGCGCTCACCCGCTACCTGCAGATGATCCGGTTGGCCTACCCGCGGATCAAGCAGGTCCACCCCGACTCGATCGTCCTCGTGGGTGTCGGCGGGCCGCGCAGCTCGACGAGTGATCGCGGCACGGGCTCACGGGAGTGGATGAACCGCATCCTCGCGTCCGGAGTCGACTTCGACGGCTACTCGCAGCACTACTACCCGGCCAAGGGCCCGACGGTTCGCACCCGGGCGTTTCCCGCCTGGCACACCATCGGCCAGGCCATCGAGGCGCTCGACCGCTACCCCAAGCACCGCGGCAAGCCGTACTACGTCACCGAGGCCGGGTACACGACCCTTCCGACCCCCCGCCGGACGGTGCTGTTCACCGAGGCCGAGCAAGCCCAGTACCTCCGGCAGATCCTCCGGAACCGGGTCGTCCGCTCCGATCGGGTCCCGGTCGTGATGTGGTTCAACCTCCAGGACCAGCAGGAGTGGCCGGGCGGGCTGCTCCGCTCGGACGGCTCGGCGCGTCCCAGCTGGAGCGTGTTCAGAGGTCTGGCGGCGCGGAACGACCGGATGCCGCGCCCCCCGGCGCGCCGCGTGAAGGTCAGCGCCAACCAGCTGCTCGTCAACCAGCGGGTCTCACAGGCCGCTGTGCTCCGCGCCAACGCGGTCGAGAAGGCGCTGGACGAGCTCGACGGCCGCGACATCAGGCCAGGCGGGCTGCGAGCGGAGACCTTCGACTCGTCGGTCTCGATCACGGGCGACGACTCCGCGTCGGCCACACGACCGCTCCGGCGCTCGATCCGCGTCAGCCGCCCCGCGGGGAAGGCCGCCAAAGCCGGCTCACGGAGCGCGGTCGAGCTGAGCGACCGGCAGGTCCGCATCAACCAGCGCGTCTCGGCCGCCGCGGTTCGCCGCGCGAACGCCCTGGCCGCCCGGATCGAGCGCGGCCTCACGGGGGCCGACATCGCCGACGGCACGATCAGCGCGGACCGGCTGGCCGGCGGGCTGCAAGTCACCGGTCGCGGCACTCCGACGAGCCAGCCGCCCGAGCCCCCGCCGTCGGCCCCGAGTCCCACCGGCGGTGGCGGAACGGTCAAGCTCTCCGCCGAGCAGCTGCTGACCAACCAGCGGATCGCCCAGGCGGCGGTCCTTCGCACCAACCGGCTGCTGCGTGTGATCGAGATCGGCCTGACCTCCGAGCACTTTCGCCCCGGATCGCTCGGCGCCGGCGACCTCGCCCCCTAGCGGCCGACCTCTCCCAGAAGCGCCGCGAGGGCCGCGGCGTCCCGGTAGGTGAGCGGCTCGTCGGTCTCGAGCGATCGGCGAACGAGGCTGGGAAGCGTCGCCTGCTCGGCCATCGCCGCTCGCACCTCGTCGAGCTCGTCGTCGGCCAGCGGTGTGGTCCACCCCCTCACGTCACCGCGCTCGGCGATCCGCTCGAGGTTGGCGATCCGGCGCTCCGCCTGCTCGAGGGTGGCATCGTCGGCGACGATCAGCCCGTCGCGCATGCGGACCCGCCGGGGCGCGGCGTCGGCAACCGACGCGTCGTGCGTCACCAGCACGACCGCGCGCCCGTCCTGGCTCGCGACCCCGCGCAGCAGGTCCAGGACCCCGGCGCCCGTCTCGCTGTCGAGGTTTCCGGTCGGCTCGTCCGCGAGCACCAGGCGCGGCTCGTTGGCGAGCGCCCGCGCGATCGCCACGCGCTGCTGCTCGCCACCCGACAGCCGCGAGGGAAGCTGTCTCGCCCGCTCCTGGAGCCCGACGCTCCGCAGCAGCTCCGCCGCGCGCTCGCGCCGCGCACGGGACGACGCCGAGGTCGGCGCCATGGCCGCCTCGACGTTCTCGGCCGCGGTCATCGTCGGGATCAGGTTGAACTGCTGGAACACGAACCCGATCGTCTCGCGACGCAGTCTCGCCAGCCCCCCTTCGCTGAGCTCGCTGACCGCCGACCCACCGATCCTGAGCATCCCTCTCGTCGGCCGCTCGAGGGCGCCGAGCACCTGCAGCAGCGTGGTCTTGCCGGAACCGCTCGGACCGACGACCGCGACGAGCTCCCCGGCGGACACCGCCAGGTCGACACCCGCGAGCGCCTCCACGGCACGCGGTCCGTCGCCGAAGATCCGGACGAGACCCCGGGCCTCGACGACGTGGCTCGCGCCGTCGCTCACTCGACGGACCTCAGCGCATCCGCCGGGCGCAGCCGCGCGGCGCGCAACCCGCCGAGCAGGCCAGCGATCACACCTCCGAGGACGGCGAGCGCGACAGCCAGCAGCACGAGCCGAAGGTCGATCGGAGCGCTCAGCGTGACCTCCTCCGTCCCGCCCACGCGACCGACGCCGAAGCCGAGCCCCGCCCCGGGCCCCTCCGGCTCGGGCACCGACGCGGACAGGGTGAAGCCAGACGCCCCGATCGCCCAGGAGAAGCCGATCCCGAGCAGAGCACCGATCGCGCCGCCGATCAGTCCCTGACCGACCGCCTCCAGGCTGACCTGGCGAACGACCGCTCGACGCGTCCAGCCGATGGCGCGAAGCGTCCCCAGCTCCCGCGTGCGGCGTGTGACGCTCGCCAGGGTGAGGAGGGTGGCGATCAGCACCGCGGCGACCATCGCGAGCACCGACAGCGCCAAGCCGAGACGTTCCGCCAACGCGTCGGCATCCTGCAGCGAGCCGCCGACGCTGTCGCCGAGCGACTCGGCGGTCGTGACCTGCGCGCCTGGCAGCGTCGCCTCGATCGCCGCGGCGACCTCCTCGACGTCTCCGGCATCTCGCGCGCGGACGCGGACGACGTTCGCGCGCCCCTCGCGCTCGGCGAGCGCCTGCAGCCTGCCCAGCTCGAGGTAGACGTCGCTGGCCTCACCGCCGAGCGGCGACGACGAGAGGCCGACGACCTCGAGCCGGCCGTCCTGGCCGAGCGCGAGCGCGTCCCCCACGTCGATCCCCTGACGAGCGGCGTACTCGTCGGTCAGCACGACCTCGCTCCGGGCCGTACGCGGCTCGGGCGAGAACCAGCGCCCCTCGGTGATCTGGTCCGGCGTCACCGCCGCGAGCGCCGGGACGTCGACGTCCACCCCGGCGACCGCCGCCGGCTCGAAGTCGACATCGCCCGAGATCGCCGCGGCCGGCCCCAGCCGATCGCCCCCAGGGCCCGGTGTCGCCTCCGGCACGGTCCCCTCGAGCCGCAGCGCGCTCATCGTGAGCCCGGGCGCGGCGCGCTCGACCTCGGGGATCGCGGCGATGTCCGCGGTCTCGGCCTCGGGAAACGTCAGCCGGGTCGACGTGACGAAGACGACCCGCTCGAACGGATCGCCCGGGTCGCCAAGCTCGGCCAGCTCGACGCGTGCCGCGTCGTTCTCCTCGAGCAGCCGGTCCTGCTCGGCCGGGGTGAGGTCCGCCGGCGCGGGTCCGGCGCTGAACCCCTCGCCGCTCTCGCTCGGGCGGAGCGGACGGGTGACCGTCAGATCCGTCCCGAGGCCCGTGAGCGGCTCGAGGATCTCGTCCTGCGCGTCGTCGAGGCCCTGCGAGAGCGCCCCGACCGCGGCGACCAGCGCCACCCCGACCGCGAGCCCCAGCGCGCCGAGGATCGTCCGGCCGCGGCGCCGGCGGGTCTCAGCGAGGAGATACCGGAGGTAGAACACCGACGGGAGGGTAGGCCCTCCCGTCGGTGTCGAACCCGCAAGCCGCCCGGCCTTGACCGAGGCTTAATGCGCGCTCAGGCGGTCGCGAAACGCCCCAGGGTGGTGTCCGGGTCGATGGCACCGAGGTGCTCGCGCCAGAGCCGCTGGTACACCAGCTCCTCCTTGGTGCGCAGCGGCTCCTCGGTGACGAACCGCTCCGCCTCGAACTCCGCGTCGCTGATCGCGGCCTCGAGGCGCGCGGTCAGGACGTCCGCGGCACCCGAGCCGTCGCCGAACTCGGCCTTGACCCGCCACAGGATGTCCTCGGGCAGCCACCCGCGAAAGGCCTCGCGGAGAACGCGCTTCTCGGGCCGGCCGGGGCCGGACAGCTTCAGCGCGGGCGGAAGCCTCAGGCCCGATGCGATGACCGAGCGATCGAGGAACGGAACCCGCGCCTCGAGCCCGTTGGCCATCGTCACCCGGTCGCACCGCTGCAGGTTGAGGTTGTGCAGCCCCTCGATGATCCGGATGATCTCGGCCTGCAGCAGCCCGGGGTCGTCGATGTCCTGCAGGTACTCGTACCCCGCGTAGATCTCGTCGGCGCCCTCCCCGGTGAGCACGACCTTGACGTGCTCGGCGGCGAGCTCGGCGACCAGCAGATTCGGCACGGCGCTGCGGACGAGCGACGGATCGAAGTGCTCGATGATCTGGACGACCTCAGGCACGCGCGCGAGCGCCTCGTCGGCATCGTAGATCCGCTCGTGGTGCTCGGTGCCGAGGTACTCGGCGACGCGCCGCGCGGCGGCGAGGTCCGGGCTGTCCGCGGTCCCGACCGCGAACGTGATCAGCCGATCGCCGCGCGCACGCAGATAGTCCGCTGCGATCGCCGCGACGATGCTGCTGTCGAGGCCCCCGCTCAGGAAGACGCCGACGCGGACGTCGGCCATCATCTGCGACTCGACGGCGGCGCAGAGCACCTCGCGGGTCTCGACGAGGACCGCCTCGGGCACGCCGTCCTCCTCGCCCGAGCCACCCGAGATCAGCGGCGCCGGCGGTCCGACCACCGGGCTCGCGAACTTGCGCAGCCCCCGCTCGGGCGTCCAGTAGTGGCCGGGCGGGAACACCTCGACGTGCTCGCGCCACTCCGGGTCGAACGCGCGCATCTCCGAGGCGAAGACGACGTCGTCGCCCCGTCGAGCCCAGTAGAGCGGCTTGATCCCGACAGGGTCGCGGGCGGCGATGAAGCGCCCGTCCTCACCCGCCGCCACGAAGGCGTACATGCCCTCGAGCTTCGAGAGCGCGTCCGGGCCCTGGGTCTCGACCAGGCGCAGCGCCGCCTCGTTGTCGGAGCGAGTCGTGAACGTCTCGTCCAGCTCGCGGCGGACGTCCCCGTGGTTGTAGATCTCGCCGTTCCCGACGAACCAGAGGTCGCCGGCATCGTTCACCAGTGGCTGGCGGCCTCCGCCGAGGTCCACGATCGACAGGCGCCTGTGGCCGAGCCACGCGTCTCCGACCTGGATCGTTCCCTCGTCGTCCGGCCCCCTGTGGACGAGCCTGGCGAGCATGCGTCGCCCTGCCGTCTCATCCGCCCGTCCGAATCCCGCAACGATGCCGCACACGTGTGTCATGACCTCCAAGTGGCCTACGAATACCCGCACACGCGCCGTTCAGCACTCGGCAACAACCGCCTGGGGTGCAGCCGGCATCGGTACGTGGGCGAGGGACCGATCCTCCCGGTACGAGGCCGGGCGACGGTCATCCAGGTGACTGATGGTAGCGCGCAAACCCTGCAGCTCCGAGAGATCCAGCGTCGCCGTCGCGATCCCCGAGTCGGATCCGGTCCGCGAGAGCACGCCGCCCTCGGGGTCGACGACCTTGGCGTGCCCGAGGAACCGAAGGCCGGCGAAGGTGCCCGTCTGGTTGCTCGAGACCCAGCCGACCTGGTTGTCCACCGCTCGGGCCTGGTCGAGCACGTTGAACTGTCGCGTCTGGCGATCCTTGGCCACCAGCTTGGCGGGACGCTCACGCGAGACGGGCCATGCCGACAGCGACGCGATGATCTCGGCGCCATCGAGCGCCAGGGTTCGCGCGGCCTCGGGGAAGACCTTGTCGTAGCAAATGAGCATGCCGAGCCGGCCGACCGGCGTGTCGAATGCCGAGAACGTGTCCCCCGCCTCGTACCGGCCCTTCTCGCCCGGCGGCAGGTGGACCTTCCGGTGGTGCCCGTGGATGCCCTCGCCGCTCAGGCAGACGGCGCTCGAGTGGGGGCCCCGCGGGCCCCATTCCGAGTAGCCGACGCAGATCGTGGTGGGACCGGCCATCTCGATCAGCGCCCGAAACTCCGGCCCGTCGAGATCCAGATACGGCGGGTTCGCCCCGGGGGAGTTGGGGTCGATGTACCCGCCCAGCGCACACTCGGGAAACACCACGAGCTGCGCGCCGCGGGCTCGTGCCAAGCGGGTCGTGAACGCGATGTGCGCGACCGCATGGTGCAGGTCGCGGCTGAACGGAGCCGCCACGGCCGATACGCAAACTCGGTTCATGCCACCACCTCCACCCCGTTTGTGCTGTCACCCGACGAGGCGAGTATCTGCGCCGGCGCACATGCGCAATACGTGCAGGTGGCCAAAGACCGGCGCCGCGAATGCGCCAGCGTGGCGGAAGGATGCCCCCTGTGAGCTGAATCCGAGAGGAGGGGGCGCCTCGTGCCCGCTCCTCGCAGGTGTTCAGCGAGAGGACGCATGCCGGGTCCGGATGACCCGGACCGT